>CAMFJT010000133.1 GCA_945957125.1 uncultured Rhodospirillales bacterium
GGCGCGAGATGCAGCCGCGCTTCCTTGAGCTCGAACCAGTCGGTCTTCATCGTGACCGGCTCCTCGCATTTCAGCAGCGCCACGATGGCGGCGAGCGACTGCTCCATGCGGTCGCGCTGGGTCGAGGGGTCGATGCCCATCATGTAGGCGTCCGACGGCAGCGCGCCCGGCCCGCAGCCCAGCATCGTTCGACCGCGCGACATATGGTCGAGCTGCACGAAGCGGTTCGCGACCATCAGCGGGTGATGGTACGGCAGGCTGGTCACGCCCGAGCCCAGCCGGATGTAGCGCGTCCGCTCGATCAGCGCGCCCATGAAGACCTCGGGCGAGGCGATCGTCTCCCAGCCGGCGGAATGATGCTCGCCGATCCAGGCCTCGTCGTAGCCCAGCTCGTCGATCCATTCGACCAGCTCCATGTCGCGCGCCATGCCCAGGGTCGGATTCTCGCCGACCCTATGGAACGGCGCGAGGAAGATGCCGAACTGCAGGCCCTTGTGGTTGCCGGTCTGTGCCATGAAAACCTCCGTGGACAGCCAGCCTAGCACGGGATAGGCGGAAACCATCCCATGAGCCCCACCGACGCCCTCCCTCTTGCGCGCTTCACGATCGTCGAAGCGAACGATCGCGACGTGCCGCTCTGCCTGCGGCTCGCCGCGTCCCTGGCCGGCAAGATCGCCGCCGACCTCGGCGCCACGGTGATCAAGGTCGAGCCGCCCGGCGGCGATCCGGTGCGCCGCGCGCCGCCGTTCCTGCCGCAAGGCGAAAGCGCGCTGTTCCAGTTCCTCAACACCTCCAAGCAGACGCTGGTGCTCGATCTCGGCGACGAGACCGGACGGGCCGACTTCGCCGAGCTGCTCGAAACCGCCGATGCCGTCCTGTTCGAAGAGACCGCGTCGATCGCGACCCTCGCGCGTGCCGGTCGGGCCACACCGATCGAGATCGCGGCCTTTCCGCTGGAGATGGATGCGGCGGACAAACCGGTCAGCGAGTTCATCCTGCAGGCGCTGGCCGGCTTGCTGCACATGGTGGGCGAGCCGGATCGCAAGCCGCTGCGGCTGGGTGGACACCAGGCGTCCTATCCCGCCGGCCTGACGGCCTTCACCGGCCTGGCCGCGGCGCTCGCCGCACGGGACGCCGGCCAGAAGCCACCGTCGGTGCGCGTGTCGCTGGCCGAGGTACTGCAATGGGTGAACTGGAAGGCGGCCTCCGGCGCCGATGCCTCGGGCGTCTCGCCCGGCCGCGAAGGCAAGAAGTCGGAGTTCCAGATCCTGCCGTGCCGCGACGGCCATGTCGCCGTCGTCTACACCGTCACGCAATGGCCCGCGACGCGCGCGCTGATCGGCGACCCTCGGCTTTCCGATCCGAAGTTCGCCACCCGCGCCGGTCGGCGGCAGCACATCGCCGAGCTGTACGCGATCATCGCGCCGTGGTTCGTCGACAAGACCCGCGCCGAAATCCAGACGACCGCGCAGGCCAGGGGCGTGCCCTTCGGCCCGATCTTCTCGCCCGCCGAGTTGCTCGAGACCGAACAGTACGTGGCGCGCGGCTTCCTCGCCGATGTCGAGCACCCGCAGCTCGGCACGCTGCGCATGCCGCAGCTTCCCGTGCAGTGGAACGGCCGCTCCTTCGCCCCGAAGGCGGCGCCTACCCTTTCTTCCCCTCCCCCGTCTTCGGGGGAGGTGGCGCCGTCTTCGGCGACGGAAGGGGTCATGAGTCATGACCCCCTCCGTCAGCGTATGACGCTGACACCTCCCCCGAAGACGGGGGAGGGGGACAAGCCGCAGCGTCCCCTCGCCGGCATCCGCGTGCTCGATTTCGGGTTGCTGACGGCGGGAGCCAACACATCCGCCATGCTGGCCGATCTCGGCGCCGACGTGATCAAGATCGAATCAGGCGCCTATCTCGATCCCTTCCGCGTCGTGGGCAAGCCGGACAACGAGGCCGGCTGGTGGAACCGCTCGCCGCAGTTCCGCTTCACCAACCGCAACAAGCGCGGCCTCGCCCTCAACCTCAAGGCGCCGGAGGGCCAGCGCGTGATCCGGGAGCTGGCAAAGCACTGCGACGTGGTGGTCGAGAACTTCCGCCGCGGCGTGCTCGATCGTGCGGGCCTCGGCTACAAGGACCTGAGCGCGCTGAACCCGCGCCTCGTGTTCGCCGCGATCTCGAGCCAGGGCGACACCGGCCCCGAGCGCATGAACGTCTCGTTCGGCAGCACGCTCGACGCCACGTCGGGCATCGCCTCGCTCACCGGCTACGAGGGCGAGGAGCCGCGCATCTCCGGCATGGATGTGAACTACCCCGACCAGATCGTCTCGCTGTTCGCGACCGGCATGACGATCGCGGCCGTCATGGCGGCGCGCCGCACCGGCGCCGGCTGCTTCCTCGACTTCTCGCAGCGCGAGGTCGCCTCCTTCACCCTCGGCGAGGAGATCCTTGCCGCGGCCGCCGATCCGGCTCACCGTCCTGCCCGCCGCGGCAATCGCGAGGACGGCATGGCGCAGCAGGACGCCTATCGCTGTGGCGACGAACGCTGGATCGCCGTCACGTGCGCGATACCCGATCCTGGCCTTGCCGACTGGTGCGCGGCGCGGGACAGCGCCGCGGCGGTCGCCGACCTGCTGGCGAGAGGCATCCCGGCCGCGCCGTGCCACGACGGCATGGACCTGCTGCGCGAGAAGGCGCTGGCCGGCGTGACGCTCGTCCGCGACGGGCGCGGCGGGCTGGTCAAGGGCCTGCCCTACCGGCTCGACGGGCGGGGCATCGACATCGAGCGCGCCGCCCCCGACCTCGGACAGCATACCGAAGAGGTGTTGCGCGGGCTGCTGGGATACGACGACGCCCGACTGGCCGCGCTCGCGGCCGCGGACGTCACCTCGACGACGCCAACCGTGGGAGACGTCTGATCATGGCCAAAGCCGAAGTCCGCAAGCTGATCGAGCGCATGGCGGCGCCGGTGATCGCCGCGCCGATGTTCCTCGTCTCCAACCCGGCCTTGACGCTGGCCTGCTGCGCCGAGGGCATCATGGGCAGCTTCCCCGCGCACGGCACGCGCAGCCGCGAGGAGTTCCAGGCCTGGCTCGACGAGATGCAGGACGGCATCAAGCGGCTGGAGGATGCCGGCCGCCGGCCCGCGCCATGGGCGGTGAACCTGGTCGTGCATGCGTCGAACCCGCGCTATCCCGGCGACCTCGAGCTGGTCGAGAAGTACAAGGTGCCGGTCGTGCTCACCTCCAAGGGCGCGCC
This sequence comes from uncultured Rhodospirillales bacterium, assembly GCA_945957125.1. Classification (GTDB taxonomy): domain Bacteria; phylum Pseudomonadota; class Alphaproteobacteria; order Reyranellales; family Reyranellaceae; genus Reyranella. Next base: position 3,244 of record CAMFJT010000133.1, read on the forward strand.
GGGCGACGCGATCGAGCGCATCCACGGCTGGGGCGCCGTGGCGCTGCACGACATCGCCAACCGCCGCCACGCCGAGAAGGCGCTGGAGGCCGGCGTCGACGGCGTGATCGCGGTCGCGGGCGGCGCCGGCGGCCACACCGGCACGCTCAATCCCTTCGCGCTGATGAACGAGGTGCGCCAGCTCGGCGATCATTTCGCCATCGTGCTCGCGGGCGGCCTCACCACCGGCCGCGACGTGCTGGCCGCCGAGACCATGGGCGCCGACCTCGGCTATATCGGCACGCGCTTCATCGCCACGCAGGAGGCGATGGCCGCCGACGCGCACAAGAAGATGATCCTCGACACGCGCGCGACCGACGTCTTCCTGACCGCCTCGATCGACGGCGCGCCGGCCAACTGGCTGGCACCCAGCCTGCTCGCCGCCGGCATCGACCTCGACGTGCTGCGCACCACGCTCCCCGGCAAGATCGTATCGAGCCACGAGAACAAGAAGCGCTGGAAGGACATCTACACGGCCGGCCATGGCGTCGGGAACATCGACGACGTCCCCTCCGCCGCCGACCTCTGCCGCCGCCTCGTCACGCAATACCGTGCCGCCAAGGGCGCGCTGGCCGCGGCGGCGTGAGCGATGAAGCCGTCACGAGAATCCGGGCAGGTTGCCGACATCCAGGCCGGCATCGACGAAGCCGACAGAGGCGACTTCGCCACGGACGCTGAAGTGCGCGCCACCCTCCGGAAATACACGAGCCAGCGGAGAAGCAAACGCACCCCTCGCGCTCCTGAAGGCGGCGAAGGATCAAGGTAGTTTCGCTGGGGGCGCGCCACTCCAGTGGCGCGTCATGGGTGCTGAAATAGCAAAGGAAAACGCGCCACCGGGATGGCACCCCCGTAGCGCTAACTTTGCTGGAAATGCGGGAAAACCTCACCCTGAGGAGCGGAGCGAAGCGAAGTGTCTCGAAGGGTGGCAACAGGCACGGTGCCGCTACCCTTCATGACAGCGGTAGCTCCGTCCTTCGCGTTGCCATCCTTCGAGACGCTCCGCTCCTCAGGATGAGGGGAAAAAGGGATCGACGGGCGCAAAAGTTAGCGCCTATGAGTGGCGTGCCCCAGCGTGAGGCGCCCTGAAGTCAAAAGTCCACGACGTCTCTGGACGACAAGAGAGGGTCGCACGTCCCGGCTCTGCTTTCCGGTGGAGATGAGTCGGCGGTCAAGGCCGAGGGTGCGCTCGTGACGGCAACGTCCTTTCGCTTCGCGCTTCGATGGCCATGGCGCCCGCGGCCGCCCTGCTCTAGGCTTCCTGGCTTGAGTTTCAGGGAGGATGCGTGAAGACCAAGGCTGCGGTGTGTTACGAGGCGGGCAAGGAGCTAGAGATCGAAACCGTCGATCTCGAAGGGCCGAAGTTCGGCGAAGTGCTGGTCGAGATCAAGGCATCCGGCGTCTGCCACACCGACGAGTTCACACGCTCCGGCGGCGATCCCGAGGGGCTTTTCCCGGTGATCTTCGGGCACGAAGGCGCGGGCGTGGTGGTCGATGTCGGACCGGGCATCGTGTCGCTGAAGAAAGGCGACCACGTGATCCCGCTCTACACGCCCGAATGCCGCCAGTGCAAATCGTGCGTCTCGGGCAAGACCAACCTCTGCACGGCGATCCGCGGCACGCAGGGCCAGGGCGTGATGCCCGACGGCACCTCGCGCTTCTCGATCGGCGGCAGGAAGATCCATCACTACATGGGCTGCTCGACCTTCTCGAACTACACCGTGCTGCCCGAGATCGCGCTCGCCAAGATTCGGCCCGACGCGCCGTTCGAAAAGGTCTGCTACATCGGCTGCGGCGTGACGACGGGCATCGGCGCGGTGATCAACACCGCCAAGGTCGAGGCCGGCGCCAATGTCGTGGTGTTCGGCCTGGGCGGCATCGGGCTCAACGTCGTGCAGGGCGCGCGCATGGTCGGCGCCAACATGATCGTGGGCGTCGATCTCAATCCGGACCGCGAGGCGCTCGGCCGCCGGTTCGGCATGACCCACTTCGTCAATCCCGCGACGCTCGACGGCAAGGATGTGGTCGCCCACCTGGTGGAGCTGACCGACGGCGGCGCGGACTATTCCTTCGAATGCGTCGGCAACACCAAGCTGATGCGCCAGGCGCTGGAGTGCTGCCATCGCGGCTGGGGCAAGTCGGTGATCATCGGTGTCGCGGGCGCGGGCCAGGAGATCTCGACGCGGCCGTTCCAGCTCGTCACCGGCCGGAGCTGGATGGGCACGGCGTTCGGCGGCGCCAAGGGGCGGCGCGACGTGCCGAAGATCGTCGACTGGTACATGGACGGCAAGATCGACATCGATTCGCTGATCACCCACGTCATGCCGGTCGAGAAGATCAACGACGCGTTCCACCTGATGCACGAGGGCAAGTCGATCCGCAGCGTCGTGACGTTCTAGGGAGGAAGCCATGACCGTTCGCAAGATCGGCAACGCCACCATCGAGAAGGTCGACGAGATCTGCGCCGCGGGCTTCAGGCCCGCGCGCATGTTTCCGAAGTTCGACCAGCAGGCCTTCGACGCGCAAAAGAGCTGGATGGTCCCCGACCATGTCGAGCCGGGCAGCGACCGGCTGGTCGGGTCGGTCCATACCTGGATCGTCAAGACGGGCCGCCACACGATCCTGATCGACACCTGCCTGGGCAATCACAAGGACAGGCACAATCCCGGCTGGAACAAGCTCAATACGCCGTTCCTCGAGCGGCTCTCGGCCTGCGGCTGCAAGCCGGAATCGGTCGACTTCGTGATGTGCACGCATCTCCATGTCGATCACGTCGGCTGGAACACCAAGCTCGAGAACGGCCGCTGGGTGCCGACCTTCCCCAATGCGAAGTACCTGTTCGCCAAGCGCGAGTACGCGCACTGGGAGAACGAGCACAAGACGCAGGGCAAGGAGACCAACGGCGGCTCGTTCGACGATTCGGTGCTGCCGGTCGTCGAGGCCGGCAAGGCGGTGATGATCGACAGCGACCACCAGCCCGACCCACTGATCACGATCAAGGACTATCCCGGCCACACGCCGGGCTCGATCGCCATCAACCTCAGGGACGGCGGCCGGCAGGCCTGCTTCTCGGGCGATATCATGCATCACCCGATCCAGGTCTATCACCCCGACTGGTCGAGCCAGTTCTGCACCGACCAGGAGCTGTCGGCGAAGAGCCGGCGCAAGCTGCTGGAGGATTGCAGCGAAAGCAACGCGCTGCTTTGCCCGGCGCATTTTCCCGGCGCCAATGCGGGCTACATCAAGCCGGCCGGCGACGCCTTCAAGATCGAATGGGATGTCGTGAAATGAAGGGACCCGAGGACGACGCCGGCCTGGCCGGCAAGGTTGCCATCGTGTCGGGCGGCGGCGCGGCAGGCGACGGCATCGGCAACGGCCGCGCGGCGGCGATCCTGCTCGCCCGTGCCGGCACCAAGGTCGTGGTTTCCGACCTCGACAAGAAGCTGGCGGCGCGCACGGTCGAGATGATCAAGGCCGAGGGCGGCACCGCCGTGGCCGAGGCCTGCGACGCGACGAGCGAGGCCGACTGCAAGCGGCTGGTGGACGCCGCGGTCGATCGCTGGGGCCGGCTCGACTTCCTCGACAACAATGTCGGCATCGGCAGCCGCGGCAGCGTGGTCGACGAGAAGCCCGACGAGTACCGCCGCGTGATGCAGGTCAATGTCGAGACGATGTTCCTGCTGTCCAAGCACGCGATCCCGGCGATGATCAAGACAGCCAAGGGCGGTTCGATCGTCAACATCTCGTCGATCTCCGCGCTGCGGCCGCGCGGGCTCACGACCTACACCACCTCCAAGGCGGCGGTGATCGGCCTCACCCAGGCGATGGCGGTCGATCACGGCAAGGACCACATCCGCGTCAACTGCATCTGCCCCGGCCCGATGTACACGCCGATGGTCAATCGCGGCAACGGCATGAGCGAGGCCAACCGCGCGCAACGCGCCAAGGCCTCGGTGCTGAAGATCGAGGGCACCGGCTGGGACATCGGCCATGCCGTGCGCTTCCTGATGAGCGCGCATGCCCGCTACATCACCGGCCAGGTGCTCGTGGTCGACGGCGGCGTGACGCTGCAGGGGCCCGAGCGCGACAGCCAGGCGCAATAGGCTGGGACCGCGCCACTCCGTGGCGCTCATACGCGCATATGAATGCGCTCAATCATGAGATGAGCGCCACGGAGTGGCGCGGTCCCAGCGAAAGAAAACCAAGAGGAGAACGCATGGCCCGCCTGCCCTATCTCGACGCCGACCAGCTTGCGCCCGAGCATCGCGACCTGCTCAAGCGGCCGATCAACCTGACCCGGCTGCTGGTCAACTCCCCGGGCATGGCCAAGGCGTTCCACGGCATCGGCGGCTATATCCGCAACAAGAGCACGCTCGATCCGCGGCTGCGGGAGCTGGCCATCCTCCAGGTCGGCTGGATGGAGAAGTCGGAGTACGAATTCACCCATCACGTGAAGATCGGCAAGGAGTTCGGTGTCACCGACGCCGACATCGAGGCCCTGTTCGCCGAGACCGAAGGCAAGCCCTCGACGCTCGAGCCGCTCGCCAGGGCCGTCCTCAAGGGCGCGCGCGAGATGGTGCGCGACATCGGCATGTCGGACGCGACCTTCGCCGAGATCAAGCAGTATCTCAGCAACGAGCACATGACCGACCTGGTGCTGACCATCGCCTTCTACTGTGCCGTCGTGCGCGTGCTGGCGACCATGAAGATGGACAACGAGCCCTACTACAAAGAGGTACTGAAGCAGTACCCGATCCCGGGAGTACAGTGACATGCGCCTCAAGGACAAGGTCGCCATCGTCGTCGGCGCGGGCCAGAGCCCAGGCGAAGGAGTGGGCAACGGCCGCGCTACAGCGCTGACCTTCGCACGCGAGGGCGCCAAGGTCGTCTGCGTCGACCACAATCTCGCCTCGGCGCAGGAGACCGTGGACATCATCGGCCAGAACCAGGGTACCGCGGTGGCGCTCAAGGCCGACGTGACCCGGGAAGCCGAGATCAAGGCAATGGTCGCCGACACGCACGCGCGCTGGGGCAGGATCGACGTGCTGCACAACAATGTCGGCGTCAGCCTGTCGGGCGGCGACGCGGAGCTGCTGGAGATCAGCGAGGAGGCATTCGACCGCTGCGTGGCGATCAACCTCAAGAGCTGCATCTTCGCCGCGCGCAACGTGTTGCCGATCATGCGCGAGCAGAAGAGCGGCGCGATCATCAACATCTCGTCGATGGCGGTGATCACGACCTATCCCTACGTCGCCTACAAGGCGACCAAGGCGGCGATGGTCTCCTTCACCGAGCAGCTCGCCTACCAGAACGCGCAGTACGGCATCCGCGCCAACGTCATCCTGCCCGGCCTGATGAACACGCCGATGGCCGTCGACACCCGCGCCCGCGAATTCAAGAAGACCCGTGCCGAGATCGAGGCGATGCGCGACGCACAGGTGCCGCTGGGCAAGAAGATGGGCACCGGCTGGGACGTGGCCAACGCCGCCCTCTTCCTCGCCTCCGACGAGGCCCGGTTCATCACCGGCGTGACCTTGCCGGTCGACGGCGGCGCGAGCGTGAGGAGAGGGTAGCTCTTCATGTTCCTCTCCCCCGCTAGGGGGAGAGGAACATGAAGAGGAGGCACGGAGATTGCGTGCCGAGCGGCAAGAAATGAGGACTCGAATGATCGCACGGACATTGCTCGCGGCCGTCGCCGCCTTCTGCTTCGCCGGCGCCGCGGTTGCGCAGGAGGCCGACCATCCCAAGGACAAGCCCCTGGTCGTCGGCTCTGACTTCGGCGTGGCGCCGTGGATGGTGCGCGGCGCGGCGGGACCGGAAGGTTTCGGCGTCGACATGATCAAGGAGGTGGCCAAGCGCGTCGGCCGGCCCGGCGTGGAGATCGTCGACATCAACTTCTCCGGCCTGTTCGCCGCGCTGTTCTCCAAGCGCATCGAGTTCACGGTCAATCCGCTCAACATCACCGCCGAGCGCGCCGAGCGCATGCTCTACACCGAGCCGTTCTTCGCCACCGGCAACGGTTTCCTGATCCGCGCCGCCGACTCCATGAAGGGCTTCGAGGACCTCAAGGGCAAGCAGCTCGCGGTCAATCGCGGCACCATCTCCGACACCTGGGCGACGCAGAATGCCGAGAAGTACGGCTTCGAGGTGCAACGCTACGACACCTTCCCCGATTCGGTGCAGGCGGTGATCACCCGCCGCGCCTTCACCGCGCTGAACGAGATCCCGACCGTGGTGTTCGCCGCCAGCCAGAACAAGGCGGTCAAGGTCGGCTTCAACGATTTCAACGGCCGCAACTTCGGCTACGCGTTCCGGCTCGAGAGCACGGCCTATCGCAACACGGTCGAGGCGGCGATCGAGTGCATGAAGAAGGACGGCACGCTCGTGAAGATGTACGAGAAGTGGTACGGCTCGAAGCCCGACGCCGCCTCGTCGATCCACACGATCTTCCCGGGCTGGGGCCCGCCGGGCTTCAAGGGCTACGATCCGACGCCGCACGAGCTGACCTGCCGCTAGACCTCCGTCGTCCCGACCGTAGTGGAGGGACCTGCTCATGCAACATCTGCCGGGATGAATAGGTCCCTCGACTACGCTTCGCTCCGCTCGGGACGACGGAGCAAGCCATGAATCCGCTGCTCGACAACTTCTTCAATCGGCAGATCCTCGCCCAGTATGCGCCATCGATCCTCGGCGGGTTCTGGCTGACGGTCGAGGTCGCGCTGCTCACCATCGTCGTCGGCGTGGCGACCGGCCTGGCACTGGCGATCGTGCGGGCGATGCGCGTGCGGGCCGCCGACATCGCCATCACCGTGTTCGTCGACATCTTCCGCACGCTGCCGCAGCTCGTGGTCATCGTGTTCCTCTATTTTGGCCTGCCCTACGCCGACATCCAGCTGTCGCCGTTCGCCGCGACGGTGCTTGCCCTGGGCGCGGTGCTCGCGGCGTTCGCCACCGAGATCTTCTGGGCGGCGATCCAGGCCGTGCCGCAGGGCCAATGGGACGCCGCGCGCTCGCTCGGGCTCGGCTTCCTCCGCATCCTTTTCCTGGTGATCCTGCCGCAGGCGATCCGCATCGCCGTCCCGCTGCTCACCAACCGCGCCATCGCCATCACCAAGGGAACTGCGCTTGGCACCGCCGTTTCCCTGCCCGAGCTGCTGGGCCGCGCGCAGAGCGCCATGGCAATCGCCGCCAATCCCTCGCCGCTGACGCTCGCGGCGGCGCTCTACCTCCTGCTCTTCCTGCCGCTGGTCATCGCCAGCCGCTGGCTGGAAGGCCTCGGGCCGCGCCGGGGCTGACATGGAGGCGCTGCAGCTCTTCCTCGACAACTTCGCCGACTGGGACTCGTTCGTGCGCATCTGGCCGCTGCTCTGGCAGGGACTGCAGCTCACCGTCCTGCTCGCGGTGGTCACGCTGCCGATCGCCGCCGCCGTCGGGCTGCTGATCGCCATCCTCTACAGCTTCCACCACAAGGTCCTGAACGTCGCACTGCTGGTCTGGATCGACCTCTTCCGCTCCTTCCCGGTCCTCGTCCTGCTGATCCTGATCTTCTACGGCGGCCCGTTCGTCGGCCTGAAGCTGCCGTCCTTCGCCGCCTGCGTGCTGGCGCTCACGCTCAACAATTCCGGCTACTACGGGGAGATCTTCCGCGCCGGTATCGAATCGATCCCGTCCGGCCAGCGCGAGGCCGCACGCGCGCTGGGCCTCGGTCCGCTGCAGATCATCTTCCTGGTGATCCTGCCGCAGGCGATCGCGCGGGTGATGGCGCCGCTCGCCTCGAACTCGCTCGAGCTGGTGAAGACGACCTCGATCGCCGCACTCGTCGCCCTGCCCGAGCTGCTGCGCTCGGCCCGCGTGGCGCAGGAGCAGACCTACAATCCGACGCCGCTCACCGCCGCGGCGATCATCTTCTTCGTCCTGCTCTGGCCGTTCGCCCGTTGGGTGGCGCGGCTCGAGCGCACCATGATCATGAGGCAGAAATGAACCGTCTCGCCGGCAAGACCGCCCTGATCACCGGCGCCTCCTCCGGCATCGGCCGCGCCATCGCCCGGAAGTTCCATGAGGAAGGCGCCGAGCTGCTGCTGATGGACATCACCGAGGACGTCCTCGAAGGCGGCGAGCCCACGCACAAGCTCCTGAACGTCCCGTTCTTCCAGGGCGACGTCTCGAAAGAGGCCGACGTCGAGGAAGCCATTCGCCGGGCGGCGGCGCGGCGCGGCCGGCTCGACATCGTGGTCAACGACGCGGCCGTGCGCTCCGGCAAGAAGCTCACCGACACCAGCCTGGAGGAATGGAACCGCGTCATGGCGGTGAACGTCACCGGCGTGTTCCTGATGTGCCGCGCCGCCGTGCAGCGCATGCTGACACAGGAGATCCGCAACGAGGCGCGCGGTCGCATCGTCAACATATCCTCGCAGCACGGCATGATCGCCGCGCCGGAGGACTTCTCCTACGGCGTTTCGAAGTCGGCGATCGTCTATCTGACGCGCCAGATCGCCTCGGACTACGGCCAGGACTCGATCATCTGCAATGCCGTGGCGCCCGGGAAGATCCTCACCGGCAAGGGCGGCCGCGCCGTCGAACCGCGCTGGATCGAATACAGCCACCGGCGCACGCCGCTGCCGCGGCTCGGCCGCTCCGAAGATGTCGCCAACGCCGCCCTCTTCCTCGCCTCCGACGAGGCGAGCTTCATTACCGGCGAGAACCTGATGGTCGACGGCGGCTGGATGGCGAGCTGACCGACGGGAGTGTCACGACGACGCAAGATCTCGCTGGCAATCTGAAGGATCAACCCTCGGGAGGGCCGTCCAATGTGGCGCTATCGAAATCCGGTCGATGTGAGATTCGGCGCGGGCGTGCTCGGCACCGTGGGCGAGCGGCTGCGCGGCCGGGCCTATTGCCTCGTCACTTATGATGACGCCAATGGCGGCAGCGTGTTCGCCGATCTGGCGCGCCGCATCGAGGCGGCGGCGGGCGCGTCGGCCGTGACGGTCCGCAATATCGGGCCCAATCCGAACTTCGTCGGCCTCACCGAGTCCTGTCGCCTTTATGCCGCCGCGCCCCGGCCGGTCGAGGCGATCGTGGCGCTGGGCGGCGGCTCGGTGATCGACGCCGCCAAGGTGCTCGCCGCGGCCAACGGTGATTTCGCCCGGGTCCGGCGGTTCCTCGAGACCGGCGAAGGCGGCGACGCGCTCGCCTGCACGCCGATCGTCGCGATCCCGACCACCGCCGGCACCGGCAGCGAGGTCACCTGCTGGGCGACCGTCTGGGACACCGGGCGGATGAAGAAGCACTCGCTCTCCCACGAATCGCTGTATCCGGAAGTGGCGCTGGTCGACCCCCTCCTCACCGTCGGCCTGCCGCGCGGCATCACCGTCAGCACCGGGCTCGACGCGCTCAGCCATGCGCTCGAGAGCATCTGGAACGTCAATGCCAATCCCGTGTCATCCGCGCTGGCAGAGTCGGCCGCGCGCGAGGTCATGGAGGTGCTGCCGCGGCTCGCGTCCGATCTGCGCAACGAGGCGCTGCGCACCCGCATGGCCCGCGCCAGCCTGACCGCGGGGCTTGCCTTCTCCAATACCCGAACCGCGCTCGCGCACGCGCTGTCCTATCACCTCACGCTGCATTTCGACGTGCCGCATGGCATCGCCTGCTCTTTCAGCCTGCCGATGGTGATGCGCGCCGTCGCCGGCTGCGACCCGGCCTGCGACGCCAGCCTGCGCCGCATCTTCGGCGACGACCTCGCCGCCGGCGCCGCGCGCCTCGAAGCGCTGCTGGCGACGCTCGGCGTCTCGCCGCGCGCCACCGACCACGGCATCGCGGCCAGCGACTGGTCGGGCCTCATCGATGACGCGCTGGCCGGCGACCGTGGGAAGAACTTCATCGGCCGCCGCGAAAGCCTCCCCGCCTAGACCAGCTTCTCGCTGGGACCGCGCCACTCCGTGGCGCTCACGATCATGAGCGCCACGGGAGTGGCGCGGTCCCAGCGAGATGAGTCTTCGCTCTGCGGAGGACGGGCAAGGGCTCCGCTGGCAACCACTTCCCCTTCACGTCATCCTATGTGCAGTCAGATGGGAGGATGAACGAATGCGTGTATTTGCGGCAGCGTTGGCCGGCGCGTTGGCGCTCGGCGCCGCGACGGGCGCGGAGGCACAGAAGAGCGGCGGCATCCTGCGGATGTACTTCCAGGACAGCCCGCCCAGCGCCTCGATCCACGAGGAGGCGACGACCTCGACGGTCGTGCCGTTCATGGGCCTCTACAACAACCTGGTGCTGTTCGATCAGCAGAAGCCGCAGAACAGCCTCGACACGATCCGCCCCGACCTCGCTGAAAGCTGGGCGTTGAACGGCGACGGCACGCAGCTCACCTTCAAGCTGCGCCAGGGCGTGAAATGGCACGACGGCAAGCCGTTCACGTCCGCCGACGTGAAATGCACCTGGGACATGCTGATGGGCGAAGGCGAGCGCAAGCTGCGGCGCAACCCGCGCACCTCGTGGTACGGCAACCTCGACAAGGTCACGACCAACGGCGACTTCGAGGCGACTTTCCATCTCAAGCAGCCGCAGCCGTCCTTCCTCGTGCTGCTCGCCTCGGGCTACAGCCCGGTCTATCCCTGCCACGTTCCGCCCGACCAGATGCGGACCAAGCCGGTCGGCACGGGCCCCTTCAAGCTGGCCGAGTTCAAGGCCAAGGAATTCGTCAAGCTGCGGCGCAACGCCGACTACTGGAAGAAGGGCCAGCCCTATCTCGACGGCATCGACTTCACCATCGTGCCGTCGCGGTCCACCGCGATCCTGGGCTTCGTCAGCAACCGCTTCGACATGACGGCGCCCTACGCCGTCACCATCCCGCTGCTCAAGGACGTGAAAGCGCAGGCGCCCAACGCCCAGTGCGTGACGGCGGCGATGAACAACAGCACCAACCTCATCCTCAACCGCGACGCCCCGCCGTTCGACAATCCCGAGATCCGCAAGGCCATGGCGCTCGGCATCGACCGCAAGGCGTTCATCGACATCATCAACCAGGGACAGGCCGACGCCGGCGGTACGATGCAGCCCGGTCCCAACGGCGTGTGGGGCCTGCCGCAGGAGATCCTCGATTCCGTCCCGGGCTACGGGCCGGACGTCGAGAAGAACCGCGCCGAGGGCCGTGCGATCATGAAGAAGCTGGGCTACGGGCCCGACAAGCCGCTCAAGCTCAAGGTCTCGACCCGCAACCATCTGCTCTACCGCGAGCCGGCGGTGCTGCTGATCGGCCAGCTCAAGGAGGTCTATTTCGAGGGCGAGCTCGAGCTGGTCGACACCGCGATCTGGTTCACCAAGATCGCGCGCAAGGACTATGCGATCGGCCTCAACACGACCGGCAACGGCGTCGACGACCCCGACCAGACCTTCTTCGAGCATTTCGCCTGCAAGTCGGAGCGCAACTACACCGGCTACTGCAATCCCGAGATCGAGAAGCTGTTCCCCGTGCAGTCGCGCGAGGCCGACCTCGAGAAGCGCAAGAAGATCGTTTGGGAGATCGACCGCCAGCTCCTCGCCGACGGCGCCAAGCCGGTGATCATGTGGAACGCCTCGGCGAGCTGCTGGCACCCCTACGTCAAGGGCTTCGTGCCGATGGTCAACAGCCTCTACAACGGCAGCCGCTTCGAGGACATCTGGCTCGACAAGTAGAGGTGGTCGCCGCCTAGAATGGGCGCCTTCGCTCGGGGGAGCCCATGAACGCCTTCGTCACCGTCTTCTACGACTGGTCGCTCGCGGTCGCGCGTCCTTTGGCCTGGCTCGGGCCGCTGGCGGTGCGCCTCACGGTCGGCGTGGTGTTCATGGGGACCGGTTGGACCAAGCTGCAGAACCTGCCCGCCATCACGAAGAACTTCACCGCGCTCGGCATCCCAGCGCCCGAGATCCTGACGCCTTTCGTCTCGGGCGTGGAGTTCGTCGGCGGCATCCTCCTGCTGCTCGGCCTGCTCACCCGCTTCGCCGCGGTGCCGCTGATGATCGTGATGGTCGTCGCCATCCTCTCCGCCAAGGCCGCCGACATCGATTCGCTGGAAACGTTTCTCGGCTTCGAGGAAGTGTCCTACTTCGTGATGTTCGCCTGGCTGGCGATCGCGGGACCCGGCCCGGTATCGCTCGACCACCTCGTCCTGAAGGCCAGCGGCCGGGATCCCGCGCAGCACGGCGCGTAGTCCCGGATCACGGCAGGGCGCGGGCGACCTCCTCGATCTGACCGATCACGGTGCCCCAGCCGTCGTAGAAGCCCATCTCCTCATGCTTCTTGCGGTCTGCATCGTCGCGATGCAGGCAGCGCGCGGTGTAACGGGTGCCCGTCCCTTCGTCGGCGAGGGTGAAGATGCCTGTCATCGGCAGCCAGGGATTGGCCGGCCGCCAGCCAGCGACGAGCATCGATGTCCAGACGATGCGTTCCATCGGCACGACCTCCAGGAAGATGCCCGGATTGTCGCTCTCGCCACCGTCGGGCCCGCTCATGAAGCTATGAAACGCACCGCCGCTACGGAAGTCGAAGGCACGCACCTCCGTCTTCCACGGCCGGGGGCACCACCACTGCTTCAGGATCTCGGGATCCTGCCAGGCCCGCCACACCTTCGCGCGGGGAGCCGCGACGAGGCGCGAAATCTCGAGATCGAGCTTGCCGTCAGTCATCGTCCTGTCCTTCCACCAATGCATCCAACCGGTCGAAGCGCGCCTCCCACACGGCGCGCTGTTGCGACAGCCACGCGTCGGCTGCCTTGAACGCCTTCTTCTCCAGCGTGCATGTCCGCACGCGGCCCACCTTGCGTGTCCTGATCCAGCCGCTCTCCTCGAGCACGCGCACATGCTTCATGAAGGACGGCAGCGCCATGCCGAACGGCTCGGCCAGCTCGCTGATGCTCGCCGGCCCCCTGTTCAGCCGCCCCAGCACGGCCCGTCGCGTCGGATCGGCCAGCGCCTGGAAGACGCCGTCCAGCCGCTCCGTATACTGTTCCATATGGCTAAGTATCATGCGCCAATACTTAGTCAAATGGTTAACTGACCAGAAAGCAAAAAGCCCCGCATCGCGGGGCTTGCCTGGTCTTCCGGAGAATGGTGGGCGCACCAGGGCTCGAACCTGGGACCCGCTGATTAAGAGTCAGCTGCTCTACCAACTGAGCTATGCGCCCCCCGATGAACCGGAGGCATTGCCCGGAAGAGGCGCGGGTTTAGCAAGGCAATCGGAGCTTGTCGATAGGCCTGGAGCAAGGAATTTTGCCGCCCGGATTTCAGCGGGCGAGCGGCAACTGGGCGTCACGATAGACGTTCACGCCGATCAGCAGGCCGCAGGCGAACATCACCGACACCATCGCGGTGCCGCCGTTGCTGACCAGCGGCAGGGGCACGCCGACGACGGGCAGAAGCCCCATCACCATCGAAGTGTTGATGAAGACGTAGAGGAACATCATCGAGGTGACGCCGAGCGCCACCAGACGGCCGAAATGATGCTGGCTGCGCAGCGCGATCGAGAAGCCCCACATCAGCACCAGGACGAACAGCCCGAGCAGCACGCAGGCGCCGACCATGCCCCATTCCTCGACGAAAGTCGTGAAGATGAAGTCGGTCTGCTTCTCGGGCAGGAAGTTGAGCGCCGATTGCGTGCCCTTGCCGAAGCCCTTGCCGAACAGGCCGCCCGAGCCGATGGCGATCTTCGATTGCGTGATGTGATAGCCCGCGCCGAGCGGATCGCGGTCGGGATCGAGGAAGGTGAGCACGCGCTTGCGCTGGTACTCGTGCATGAACGACCACGCGAAAGGCAGGCAGCCGACCGCCGCGATGATGGCGCCGAGGAACATCCAGATCCGCACCCCGGCCACGAACAACAGCGCCGCGCCGCCCATCAGCACCATCATCGCGGTGCCGAGATCGGGCTGGACCATCACCAGCCCGACCGGTGCCAGGATGATGAACAACGGCGGCAGGGTGTAGACGATCCGTCCGGCCTGCTCGCGGCTGAGACCGTGATAGTAGCGCGCCAGCACCAGGATGACCGCTACCTTGGCGATCTCCGAAGGCTGGATCTGCAGCGGGCCGAGCACCAGCCAGCGCTGCGCGCCCATGCCGATCTTGCCCGCGACATCGACGGCGACCAGCATCAGCATGGAGGCTGCGTAGATCGGCCAGGCGAGCGCCATCCAGACCTTGGGATGGATCAGCGCGACGATCAGCGCCAGGCCCAACGCCATGCCGTAGCGCATCGCGTGGCGCGCCGCCCACGGCTCGAACCGGCCGCCGGCGGCGGAATAGAGCGCCACGACGCCGACCCCGGCGATCGCCGAGAGCACCAGCACCAGCCCCCAGTTGATCCGCCAGATCTTCTCCCCGAAGCCGACCGGCAGCGGCGCGCCAAGGCCGAGCGAACCCAGGCTCATGGCCAGCCGCCAAATTGCGGAGAGGGGGCGATCCCTTCATTCTCCTCCCCCGTCAGACGGGGGAGG
>CAMFJT010000134.1 GCA_945957125.1 uncultured Rhodospirillales bacterium
ATTATTGCGCCTTTGGGAATCCCCTGATTCTTTCTTTTCGCTCGATGCTCTAGCTTGTTTCCAAGGCATCAAAAGTACAATCGGCGTGCGAATTCAACCCCTTTTGGCAATTGCGATGACAGAACTCATTTCGCCAGACTGAAAAGTTAGCGATCGGAGCCCTTACTCATAAAATTTAGGGGTTACCCGCCGGCCATCAGGTCGGCGAGGCGCGGATCGGCCAGGAGCTCCGCGGCGGAACCCAGCCGCACGATTCGGCCGCGGCTCAGCACCACCCCGCGGCCGGCGACGCCGAGCGCCAGGCCGGCGCGCTGCTCGCTCAGCAGGATCGCGGTGCCCTCGGCGGCAAGGGCTGCCAATCGTCCCATCAGATCGGCGACCACCAGCGGTGCGAGGCCCAGCGTCGGCTCGTCGAGCAGCAGCAGGCGGGGACGGTCCATCAGGGCCCGCGCCAGCGCCAGCATCTGCTGCTGGCCGCCGGAGAGCAGCCAGGCGCGGGCCTCCGGCCGCTGCGCGAGCACCGGGAACAGCGCCAGCATCTCGTCGACCCGGCGTCGCCGGTCGGCGGCCCGCAGGCGCGACGATGCCTCGAGGTTCTCGCGAACGGTCAGGCCGGCGAACAGTCGCCGGCGCTCCGGCACGTAGCCCACGCCGAGCGCGACCCGGCGCTCGACCGGCAGCGCCTTCACGTCCTGCCCGAGCAACCGGATGGCCTGCGACGAGGGCCGGAAGCCCAGGATCGTCTCGATCAGCGCGGTCTTGCCCGCGCCGTTGGGGCCGAGCAGCGCCACGATCTCGCCCGCCGCGACGGTGAAGTTGCCGATGTCGAGGACCGGCGCGCTCATGCCGCATTCGCCGGCAGGCCGAGGAAGCTGGCCCGCACGCGCGGATCGGCGCGCACCGCCTCGGGAGATCCCTCGGCGATCACCGTGCCGCCGTCGAGGCAGACCAGCCGGTCGCACACCCGCGTCATCAGCGCGACGTCGTGGTCGACCAGGACGATGCCGCGGCCGGCATCGCGCAGGCGGCCGAGCAGGCGGACCAGCGCCTCGCGCTCGCGATCGGTCATGCCGGCGGCCGGCTCGTCGAGCAGCAGGAACACCGCCTCGGTCGCCAGCACGCGCGCCAGCCCGGCCTCGCGCGGCTCGCCTTCGGACGGGGCCTGGAACGTGCGGCCGATGCCGGCGCGCGCGATCGCGTGCGGCGGCAGCCGCTCGATGGGTCTCACGTCGAGCAGGATGGTGCCGGAGTCGGCGGGTTCCAGGCCGCTGATCGCGTTGAGCAGCGTGGTCTTGCCCGAACCGTTGGGACCGATCAGCCCGACGATCTCGCCGCGATCGAGCGCGAACGAGACATCGACCAGCGCATCGACGCCGCCGAACCGCTTGCTGACGCGGTCGAGCACCAGCCGCTGCGGCCCCGGCACCGGGGCGATCCGCTCGGGCATCGCCGGCGGCAGGCGCGGCCTGGACCGATCGAACAGGCCGGCCAGCCCGTCCGGCGCCCACAGCACCACGACCAGCGTCGCCGCGGCATAGGCCAGCAGCCAGCTTGCCTGCAGGCCGCGGAACAGCTCGGGCAGGCAGACGGCGACCGCCGCGCCCAGCACCGCGCCCAGCGGATGGCGCACGCCGCCGACCACGACCGAGGTGAGGCAGAGCAGCATCACCGGAAATCCCGTCACCTCCGGCGAGACCACGCCGCTCAGCGCGGCCGAGAAGCCGCCCGCCAGGCCGGCATAGGCGCCGCCCGCCACGAAGGCCAGGAAGCGCCACAGGCCGCCGTCGATGCCGAGCGTGGCCGCTTCCAGCGGCGCCTCGCGCAGCAGGCGCGCCTCCTCGCCCATCCGCCCCCGGAAGACCGCAGCATAGACCAGGATCGACGGAACCAGGAGGAACCAGACCAGGCCGAGCAGGATCGGACCCTGCGGCAGGCCGGGCGTAAAGCCGACCAGCCCGTTGGCGCCGCCGGTCAGGCCCTCGGCATGCACCGCCAAGAGATTGACCAGCGAGGCCAGCGCCAGCGTGGCGAGCGCGAAATAGTGCGACTGCAGGCGCAGGATCGGCGCAGCCGCGAGGGCCGCCACGACCATCCCGGCAAAGATCGAGACCAGGAAGGCCTGGCCGCCGACATAGGGCGCCGACAGCGCCGCGGCATAGGCCCCGATCCCGAACAGCGCGCCCTGGGCGAGATTGAGCGCACGCAACTGGCCGAACACGAGCTGGTAGCCCAGCCCGAGCAGCGCATAGATGCCGACCAGGGTCAGCAGCCGGTGGCCGAGCGGCGGCAGCGCCACGATGCCGACGATCGGGACCGCCACCAGCACCAGCCGCCACAGCCAGCGCCTCACGCGCGTCGCCCCACCGGCTCGCCGAACAGGCCGCTCGGGCGAACCGCGAGCACCAGGATCACGGCGACATAGAGCGCGGCCGAGGCCCAGGCATCGCCCACCTGGGCCGACACGAAGGTCTCGAACACGCCGATCGCCAGGGCGCCGAGCAACGCGCCGGGCACGCTGCCCCAGCCGCCCAGCGCGACGGCGATATAGGCCTTGAGCATGTGGCCGGCGCCCTGGGTCGGCGTGATGAGGAACTGGTGGCCGAGCAGGAAGCCCGCCACGCCGGCCAGCGCGCCGGCCAGTGCCAGCGACAGGGTGACGTAGATCCGTACCGGGATGCCGACGGCGCGCGCCATCTGGCGGTCGGCGGCGACGGCACGCATGCGCCGGCCGACCTGGGTGCGTTCGAGCAGGAACCACACGGCGGCCACCAGCACGCCGCCGACCCCGATGATCGCCAGTGGCTGGCGGCCGACCGCCACACCGGCGATCTCCATCGCGCCGCTGCCGGCGAGGGCGGGCGCGGTGCGGGGTGCCGCGCCCAGGGTCACGGTCAGGCCCTGCTCGATCATGGCGGCGAGGGCCAGCGTGGCGACGAAGGTGGCTTCGGCCGGGCGCCGCGCCAACGGCAGGATCGCGACATGCGCGGCCAGCACGCCGGCCAGGCCGAGCGCCAAAGCCACGAGCGGCAGCAGCAGGATGCCGGGCAGCCCGGTCCATGCGGCGAGCACGACCGCCGCGGCGCCGCCCAGCACGACCAGGTCGCCATGGGCGAAGTTGATCGCGCCCGCCGCGTTCAGCGCCAGCACGAAGCCGAGCGCGACCAGCGCATAGGCCATGCCCAGCGCCAGCGCATTGAGGACGAGCTGGAGGGTGATCAAGAAGGAGCCGCCCGCGCGAGTTCGTGAGCCCTTGCTTAGGTCAAGTTTGCCGGGCGCGCGTCAACAATAATAAAATCGTCACGGGCCATGCGGACCACGCGCATCCCGCGCGCGGTCCGAGAGGATCAGTGCTCCTTGGGCGCGTGCTTGCCCAGGATGCGCTGCAGGGTGCGGCGGTGCATGTTGAGGCGCCGCGCCGTCTCCGAGACGTTGCGGTCGCACTGCTCGAAGACGCGCTGGATGTGCTCCCAGCGCACCCGGTCGGCCGACATCGGGTTGGACGGCGGCGGCGGCAGCTTGCGGCCGTGCGCGGTCAGCGCCTGCTCGATGGCGTCGGCGTCGGCCGGCTTGGCGAGATAGTCGACCGCGCCCTCCTTCACGGCGGCGACGGCGGTGGCGATGTTGCCGTAGCCGGTCAGCACGACGATGCGGATGTCGGGCCGCGCCTGGCGCAGCGGGCCGACCAGCTCCAGCCCGTTGCCGTCGCCCAGCCGCAGGTCGAGCACGGCGAAGGCCGGCGGCCGCGCGGTCTGGGCCAGCGCCTCGGCGACCGAGCCGACCGCCGTCACGATGAAGCCCCGCAGCTCGAGCGCGCGCGCGATCCGGTTGCGGAACGCCGCGTCGTCGTCGGCGATCAGCAGGGTCCGATCCTTGGCGTTCGTCGCGCCGGCAAGGACGGGCGAGACGGGGCGGGGGGCGCCGATGTCACTCATGGCCTCTCCTTGGACATTTTGTCGCTATGTAGCCTTGAAGACGGGGTTTGGCCAGCGCACCGCCACGGCGGCGCCGCTCGATCCCGTGCTGCGATTGCCGAAGCTGACCGAGGCGCCGGTCCGTTCCAGCAGCGTCTTGGCGATGAAGACGCCCAGCCCCATATGGCCTTCGACGCCCTGCCGGGTGGAGATGAACGGCGTCCCGAGCTCGTCGAGCAGCGCCTCGGAGAAGCCCGGCCCGTCATCGGAGACCTCGACCTCCGACCATTCCGTCGTCCAGCGCGTGGCGACGAGGATCTCCTGCTTGGCGAAGGACACCGCGTTCTGCACGATGTTGCCGATCCCCTGCATGAGCTCGGGGCTGCGCAGCTGGATCGGCGCGGTGGTCGGCGCGCCCTCGCCGACCGGGCCGGACTCGAAGGTGATGGCGATGCCGTCGCGCTTGTAGTTCTGCGCCGCCGCCTCGATCAGCGCCGGCAGCGGCACCAGCACGTAGGCATCGGACACGTCGCCGGCCGGATCGACCGACAGCCGCGCCAGGATCGAGCGGCAGCGGTCGGACTCCGCCGACAGCAGCTCGACATCCTCGCGCAGCGGATCGTCGGGCTCGACCTCGCGCAGCATCTCCTTGGCGACGACGGCGATGGTGGAGAGCGGCGAGCCGAGCTCGTGCGCCGCCGCGGCCGCCAGCGCGCCCAGCGCCGACATGCGCTGCTCCTGCGCCAGCGCGGCCTGCGCGGCGAGCAGCGCGGCGTTCATCTGGCGCGCCTCCTCCGCCAGCCGCCAGCCGTAGAGCGTGACCAGCAGCGTGGTGAGGCTGAGGCCGGCCCAGGCGCCGGCCTGGTAGATCTCGGGCAGCTCGGGCGGCGTGCCGGTCCACGGCAGCGGCTGGTGCAGCACGCCGAGCAGGCCGATGCTGACCATGGTGAGCATCGCCAGCGCCACGTTGCTCGCCAGCGACAGGATGGCGGCGCCGATGGCCACGGGCGCCATCAGCAGCAGCGAGAATGGATTGGTGAGGCCGCCGGTCAGGTAGAGCAGGACCGCGAGCTGCACGATGTCGAAGGCGAGGAAGATCGTCGCCTCGCGATCGTCGATGCGCGCGGAGGCCGGCCGGCCCAAGCTGACCGCGAGGTTGAGCAGCGCCGAGAGCGCGATGGCGCCGCCGACCGGCAGGAGCGGCAGGGTAAAGCCCAGGCCCCAATGGACGACCACGGCGGTGAAGAGCTGGCCGCTGACGGCGGCCCAGCGGATCAGCACCAGCGTGCGCAGCCGCACGCCGCCGCGCGGCGGCAGGCCGGGGCTGGACGAGGCCAGCGGCGCGGGATCGGCGGGCGGCGAGGACGGCTCGCGCGCGGCCACCGGTTACTCCTCGATCATGAGATGCTTGCGATGCACCGTGATGAACAGCGGGATCTTGCGTTGCCTGCTGCGGTCGGGCGGCTCCTTCACCAGCCGGCCGATCTCGCCCAGGATCAGCCCGGTGATGGTCGGCAGCGGCAGCTCGCGCGCCTCGTCGAGCTTGACCCAGCGGATGTCGCCCATCTCGCTCGAATGCCGGATCTCGCCGCTCGCCTCCTCGGCGCGGGCCATGAAGAAGCGCGCGTTGAAGCGGCGCGGCCGGCCGGGCGGCGTCACGGCGCGCGCGATCAGGTCGAGCGAATCGAGCGCCGGCGCGAGGCCGCGGTCGAGGAAGCCCTTCCAGTGCTCGCCATAGTCCTTCTTCGGCGCGCCGCCGGGCAGCGGCTTGCCGAGGATCAGGCCGCTCTCCTCGAAGGTCTCGCGGATCGCCGCGACCCCCAGCGCCTTGGCGCGCTGCTCGGACGCGGCGTGCAGCAGCCGCTCCTTGACGTGCGGATCGAAGCCGGTGGCGACGGGGATATGGGCATCGGGCTTGTCGACGCGCCCGCCCGGGAAGACGTAGCGGTTGGGCATGAAGGCCGACTTGGCCGCGCGGCAGCCCATCAGCACCTCGGGCACGTTGTCCCGCATGCGCACCAGGATCAGCGTCGCCGCATCGCGCGGCCGCATGTAGGGGTAGGTCTCCTCGACCTTCTCGACCGGCCGCTCCTGGCCGGGAGTGAGCGGGATATCGCCGTGGACATAGCCTTTGTCGGTGCCGCGCACGACGGCGCCGGCGGGGATGAGTGGTTTGGTCATCGAGCGAAGATAGGGCAAATTGCTCCTTGCCCCAAATTCTCACACATGGCGCCCAATCATCTGAACGGGACATCGTCACGCAAGCAGCCGATACGAGCACGAGAAGGCGCCTGAACTTATCCCGCAAAGGCTAGGAGCAACCGACGGGAGACATGGTCCGTGATTGCGACAGCGTTGCAGCATCGGCGCCTGCAAGAACGGAAGGCGAGGGAGTCGTCGTGAGTTAGGTAAAGCAGATTTCGTTTCTGGCCGAGCCCGCAGGGCGCGTGACGATTGCACTAGAGGCGCGTAAGCCACGATTCCAAGGAGGCAAGAATGACAAGTAGTGCTGTGCGCTTTGCCCCCGGCAAGTCCTTATCGGGTCCATTTGGTCCCGAAAGGTTGTCGTTAATTAGCTTCGAGCTTGTCCTTCACATGTCTATGACACCAACGCTCGCTGTAATTCCAAAAACAATAATTCGATACCACTCAGGGCATGACGCAAGCAGCGCTACTATTTTTGAACTCACATTGAGTGACAATAATGATATTACCCTCAGCGTAAACGGCAACTCGGTAGCCATAGAGCG
The DNA here is from genome assembly GCA_945957125.1 of uncultured Rhodospirillales bacterium. GTDB lineage: Bacteria > Pseudomonadota > Alphaproteobacteria > Reyranellales > Reyranellaceae > Reyranella. Next base: position 6,662 of record CAMFJT010000134.1, read on the forward strand.
CGATATTGCTCGCCGTTACTTTTACAGGTTTATTATGCTCGAGGCGTGGTCTTTCCGTGACAAGAAGATGCTTAACATAGGCCTTCGTTTGGAGAATGAGGTCGAGCGAGCAATTGCGATACCAACTTTCGAGCCCTCTATCATAGGATATGTGACGATGGGAGGTGAAGGCGCAGAATTTTCTCTGAAAGACAAACTTCTCCTGGCGCGCCCGCTAACCCTGTCGGAGCGTCTGGATTGCTTGCATTATTTCCAACAGAGGAGAAAAGATGAATGAAATAAAAAATATGGACAATCAATACAAGACTTTTTTGCCAAGCACTCCGGCACACTTGCTCCCAATCAGCTCAAACAGCTGATCATCAACTCTAATTTTCACTGACTTGTCGTCCATTATCACACCAATGCCATTGAGCCCCACCGGATCAACCTTGGTCAACTGAAGGAAGCGCGAATCGGGTAGACGGATGTGGCATTGAAGTCGCGTGTGAGAGAAATCGGCGGCATCACTAATCTCAACGACTGGCCCACATCCCTCCAGCAATGGAGGAACAACATGCACGGCTAAGTCCGCTTGCCCGGTAGGATTTTGAAGATCGAGCACGCTTACGATGAGAGTATCTCCGACATAACGGTACTTTACAATCCGCGGGACCATCGAAAGCACATAGCTCTCATTCTCACTCGGTAACACCTCCCAAGGAACATGAAGGACATCACCAACTTTCTCAAAACGCAACCTTGCCGACAAAAAAGCGGCTTCGAAGCCACCACCCCAGCCGCGCAGAAGCCCGTACCCATTGGCAATGTCGAGCCCAGCTAGCTGGCCTGCCAAGCTCGTTGCTACATCTAACAACCTTTGCCCTTGATTGCACTCGTCACCATTTCGCAAATTATCAGGAATTTGACTTAATAGGTGAACGAAGTCTCTTGAACCCGTACCAGCTACATGGGCTTCAAAGTGCGGGACACCAACCCTTTCGGATCGATACGAAAAATTTGCAACATCGATAGATTCTGCATCGTCATGGACTCTAATAGCGGTTCCCAACAAGGAAACATTGTTACGATAGGAGAAATGCTCTCGCCGCACAAAAGAACCCAACTCTTCTATACTGAGCCCTTCACGAAAGGCAGATAGCAAGCCCGTACATAAACCCTGCGCTTGTTCCTTTGATCCTGCCCATGCAACAATCAACCGGTCGTCAAGTATATTGATCTTTTGAGCTGTACCGACTATGCGGCGCAACGGGGCCGCCGGCAGTAACAGAGAGTTTATGTCTTTTCCCGTTGGAATGTTAATGGGATGTCCAGGGTCTTCATCGTGCAACAGCAGAATATCCCCGATATAGACACACGCACTGCGATCTACTAGGCGAGTTATCAAAGTCATGATGCCGACTCCTTTGCACTCTTGCCAACAAGAGTCCTTGGACAGCTCGCCACTCGTGAACTTGAAAGGTCGTAAATCAATTGCTATCGCTGGAGCCTTCAGCACGAACAGACGAGCGTCATGCAAAATGCTACGATGACGAACTGGTCTGTGCCTAAGTACCAGTCCTAACGCTGAGCGCTGCTTAGCTTCCTCAATCTGACTCCTAGGCAAAAAACAAGATAGAGCTGACAAGGCCAAGGTGAATGCCAGACATGATTGTCATCTCTGCGCTACCCGTAAGCTCCTCTCCGCAAAGCCCCTCGACTTCACAGCGCAGTGCGCCGAGCTACTTGGCGCCAGTTCCAAAGAAAAGTCATGCTACTAGAGACCACCCCACCACCGTATCCGGCCGGAACACCACGATGCTCTTGCCGCCACCCGGCACCTCGACTTGCTCCGGCGCGTCCAGCGGCCTGGCCTGCAGCGTGATCCGCGTCTCGTTCACCGGCAGCCCGTAAAAGCGCGGGCCGTTCAGGCTCGCGAAGGCCTCCAGCCTGTCGAGCGCGTTCTCCTCCGCAAAGACCTGAGCGTAGACCTGCATCGCCACCGGCGCGTTGAACACGCCGGCGCAGCCGCAGGCGCATTCCTTGGTGTCCATCGTGTGCGGCGCGGTGTCGGTGCCGAGGAAGAACTGCGCGCTGCCCGAGGTCGCCGCCTTGCGCAACGCGAGGCGGTGCTCCTCGCGCTTGGCGATCGGCAGGCAATAGAAGTGCGGGCGGATGCCGCCCTTGAAGATCGCATTGCGGTTATAGCTGAGATGGTGCGGCGTGATCGTGCCGCCCAGCCGCCCGGGATGGGCCTCGACGAACTGCACGCCCTCGCGCGTCGTGATGTGCTCGAGCACGATCTTCAGGCCGGCATGGCGCTGCAGCAGCGGCGCCAGCACGCGGTCGAGGAACACCGCCTCGCGGTCGAAAATGTCGACCTCGGGATCGGTCACCTCGCCATGGACCAGCAGCGGCATGCCGGCCTTCTCCATCGCTTCCAGCCCGCGCGCGATGGCGGCGACCGAGGTCACGCCGTGCGCGGAATTGGTCGTGGCGTGGGCGGGATAGAGCTTGGCGGCGACCCACACGCCCTCTTCCTTGCCGCGCGCCAGCTCGGCGGGATCGGCGCCGTCGGTCAGGTAGCAGGTCATCAGCGGCTCGAAATCGAGCCCGGCGGGGATCGCCTTGCGGATGCGGTCGCGATAGGCGGCGGCCTGGGCGACCGTCGTCACCGGCGGCACGAGGTTGGGCATGATGATGCCGCGGGCGAACTGGCGGGCGGTGTGCACCGCGCAGGCTTCGAGCATCGCCCCGTCGCGGAGGTGGACGTGCCAGTCGTCGGGGCGGCGGATCGAGAGCGTCGGGGGCTGGGACATATGCGTTTCTACGCTTGCTCCCGCACCCCCTCCAATGTTGATTGCGGGCATGACCGATCTCAAAGAGGCGATCGCCTACGCCCAGTCCATCGAGTCGAAGTGGGCGCCCGACATGAAGATGCCCGACGGGCAGTTCGTGATGACCTGGGATTCCGGCGAGAGCGCGCCGGACAACGAGATGCTGGGCCCGGTCGCGCATCGCGGCGGCCACTCCGGCATCGTCTATCGCGGCGGCACGCTGCTGGCCGAATGGGGCGACACCAACCGCGCCGACATGACCTTCAGCGTGGCCAAGAGCTTCCTCTCGTTGCTGGCGGGCCTGGCGGTCGGCGACGGGCTGATCCGGAGCCTCGACGACAAGGTCGCCGACTATCGGCTGGATGACGGCTTCACCAGCGCGCAAAACCGGGACATCACCTGGCGGCACCTGCTGACCCAGACCAGCGAATGGTCGGGCACGCTGTTCGGCAAGGAGGACCGCATCGACCACAACCGCGTGGTCGGGCTGCAGGTCGCCGAGGCGCCCAAGGGCACGCGCCGCGCGATGAAGCCGCCGGGCAGCTATTACGAATACAACGACGTGCGCGTGAACCGGCTGTCGCTCTGCCTGCTGCAGCTCTTCAGGGAGCCGCTGCCGTCGGTGCTGAAGCGCCGCGTCATGGACCCGATCGGCGCCTCGACCGGCTGGCGCTGGGAGGGCTATCGCAACTCGACCGTCACGATCGACGGCAAGCCGATGGTCTCGGTGCCGGGCGGCGGCCATTGGGGCGGCGGCATCGTGATCTCCGCCCGCGACCTCGCGCTGATGGGCCTGCTCGTGGCGCAGGGCGGCGTGTGGAACGGCCAGCGGTTGCTGCCCGAGGGCTGGACGGCCGAGCTGGTGAAGCCCTGCCCCGTCGCGCCGTTCTACGGCCTGATGTGGTGGCTCAACACCGACCGGCGGCAGTTCGCGTCGGCCTCGGAGCGCAGCTACTTCGCGTTCGGCTGGGGCAGCCACATCGTGTGGATCGATCCCGACAACGATCTCGTCACCGTGCTGCGTTGGGTCGAGCGCAAGAAGGCCGGCGGGTTCGTCGACCGCCTGCTCGCCGCCGTCGGGAAATGAAGCTCGACTATTCCGCCGTCCCGCGCATGCCGGACGGCCGCACCGCTCTGGAGACCATCGAAGCCGTCGCCGCCACCGCGCAGGCGGTCAGGGTGCCGATGGGGCCCCGCAGCGCCGGCGGGGACGGCCAGATGATGTGGCACGTCTGGGGCGAGGGCTCCGGCAAGCCGACCCTGCTGCTGTTCCACGGCGGCGCGGGCTCGTGGATCCACTGGATCCGCAACGTCCAGCCGCTGTCGGAGCATTTCACCGTCTACGCCGCCGACATGCCGGGGCTGGGCGACAGCGATCCGCCGGACGACGTGCTCGGCATCTGGTCGATCACCGACTGCGTCGACCATGCCGTGCGCGCGCTGCTGCCGAACGATCGCGCGTTCTCCATCGCCGGCTTCTCGTTCGGCGGCATGGTGTCGGGCCATCTCTCGACCAGGATGCCCGAGCGCATCCGGCGCATCGCGCTGGTCGGCGCGGCCGGCCTCAAGGCCACGCGCGCACCGATGGCGAAGCTGCACAGGCTGCTGCCGACGATGGCGCCGCAGGTCCTGGCCGACGAGGCGCGGCGCAATCTCGAGCTGCTGATGCTGCACGATCCCAAGAACGTCGACGGCGTGGCGATCCACATGCAGATCATGAACAGCACGCGCGCCAGGACGCGAGGCCGCGACATCGGCAAGACCGGCGCGCTGTCGGCCGTGCTGCCCCAGGTGAGGACGCCCTGCACCGGCATCTGGGGCGAGTTCGATTCGACCACTTATCCGCACATCCAGGAGCGCATCGACCTGTTCACGGCCTTGCAGCCGGACTTCCGCATGCACGTCATCCCCGGCGCCGGCCACTGGGTCGCCTACGAGGCGGCCGACGCCTTCAACGCCACGCTGGTCGAGCTGTTGCGATAGGCGCCGTCAGGCGGACATCCACCAGCGCTCGATCGCGCGGCCGCCGTCGAGCTCCCAGTTGCCGGCGACGGCCGGCTCGTGCTGGACCTTGGTGGTCATGGCGTAGACGCTGTTGGCGAAGATCGGCACCAGCGCGCCGCCGTCGTCGCTCGTGAGCGCCTGCATGTCGTAATACATCTGCCGCCGCTTGGCCTCGTCGGCCTCCACGCGCGCGGCGGCCAGCAGCTTGTCGAATTGCTCGTTCTTCCAGCGCGTGTCGTTCAGCGGGCTCGCGCCGGAATAGGCGACGGTGAACATCGTGTCCTCGGTCGCCCGGCCGCTCCAGTAGCTGGTGTACCACGGCTTCTTGCGCGCCACGTTCTGCCAGCAGCCGTCGCCCGGCTCACGCACCACGTTCAGCGTGAGGCCGGCCTTGGCGGCCTGCTGCTGGTAGAGCACGCAGAGATCGACCGCGCCGTTGAACGAGGCGTCGGCGGTATGGATGCCGATCGGCGCCGCGCCGTCGACGCCCGACTTCTTGAGATGGAAGCGCGCCTTGTCGAGATCGTAGGTCTTCGCCGCGAGGTCGGGGTTGTGGAACGGATAGGCCGGCGTGATCGGCTGGTCGTTGCCGACCCGGCCATGGCCGCTGAAGATCGTCTTGAGGATGGCCTCGCGGTCGATCGCGTATTTGAGCGCGAGCCGCAGGTCCTTGTTGCGGAACGGCTCGGCCGTGGTGTCCATCGGCATCGAGTAGTGCAGGCGGCCGGCCGATTCCTCGACCTTCAGGCCGGGGCGCTTGCCGAGAAGCTGCACGGTCTTGAGGTCGGTGCGGTTGATCAGGTCGACGCGGTTGGAGGTCAGTGCGGCTTGGCGGGCGACCACGTCGGCGACGCCGATCATCTCGGCCGAATCGAGCCACGCCTTCTTGTAGCTGTTGGGCGCACGCTTGAGCAGCGCGCGCACGCCGGGCTCGAACGCCTCGATGACGTAAGGGCCGATGCCGATGCCCGACTGCCAGTCGGCCGCGCCGTCCTTGGCCGGCATGATGTTGACGTGGTGGTCGGTCAGCGAGTTGGCGAAATCGACCGAGCCTTGCGACAGCGTGACGACGACGGTGTCGTTGCCGTCGGCCTTGATCTCGCTGACGGCACCGAACAGGCCCTTGGCGCCCGAGCGGCTCTTCTCGCCGCGATGATGGTTGAGCGAGGCGACGACATCCTCGGCGGTAAGCGTCTTGCCGTTGCTGAACTCCACGCCCTTGCGCAGCTTGAAGGTCCACACCGTGGCGCCCGCCGACGGGCTCCACGACTCCGCCGCCTCGCCGCGCAGGGTGCCGTCGGGCATCAGCTCGACCAGGTTGCCGCGCACCGCGAAGCCCAGCATCACCATGAAGGTGTCGCTCCACGGCGAGGGATCGAGCGAATCGGTGGTCGAGCCGCCGGCGAGGCCAAGACGGAGATGGCCGCCCTTCGCCGGCGCCGCGAGCGCCTGCCGTTCCCATAGCGTCGTCGCCGCGGCGACGGTCACGCCCGAGGCGACGGCGCGGGCCATGAAATCGCGGCGCGTCGTCGTGCCGTGCCGGAATGCGGCACGAAAGGCCTTGTCGTCCTGCATGGTATTCACCCCTGAATCAGGCGGCATCCTCGCGGGCGTCGAGGATGTCCGTCAACCAGTCGGTCCGCATCTGCGGAACCGAGGAGAGCAGCAACTGCGTGTAGGGATGGAGCGGCGGAGAAAAAACTTCCGCCAGCGGCCCAAGTGCGACGATCCGACCCTGCTCGAGGACGGCGACGGTGTCGGCGACTCGGCGCACGACACCGATATCGTGCGTGATGAAGAGATAGGCGACACCGGTGCGCTGCTGCAGCTGCTCGAGCAGCGTCAGGATCTCGTCGGCGACCAGCGGATCGAGCGCGGACGTGGGCTCATCACAGATCACGAGATCGGGTGCGGCGGCAAGCGCGCGGGCGATGCAGACCCGTTGCTTCTGGCCGCCGGACAATTCGCCGGGCTGGCGTCGCGCGAAGTCGCGCGGCAGCCCGACCTGATCGAGCAGCTCCTCGACCCGCCGTCGCTGCTCCGAGCCGCTCAGGCCGAAATAGAAGCCGACGACCCTTCCCAGGATCAGCCCGACCGTGTGCCGCGGATTGAGGGCCGTATCCGGCAACTGGTAGATCATCTGCACACGCCGGAGCTGCTCGCGGCTGCGCCGCCGGAAGTCAGCCGGCAGCGGAACGCCCTGGAACGCGATGGAGCCGCCTTGCGGCGGCATCAGCCCGCACAGCAGGCGGGCCAGCGTGCTCTTGCCGCTGCCCGACATGCCGACGACGGCCAGCGTCTCGCCCGCCTTCAGCGTGAACGAGATGTCGGTGAGGACGTTGGCCATCGTCCGGTAGCTCGCCGTGACGGCGCGCACGGCGAGGACGGGCACGGCGTCGGCCGGTGCGTCTTCCGGCGCGGACCGGTCGGGCTCGGCACGGACGGCGACCAGCCGGCGCGTATAGTCTTGGGTCGGTGCGTTCAGGATCGCGTCGGTCGGGCCGCTCTCGACCAGTTTTCCCAGGCGCAGCACGGCGAGCCGGTCGGCGAGCTGCGCCACGACGGCGAGATCGTGCGTGATGTAGAGCCCTGCCGCGCCGTGCCGGCGCAGCATGGTGCGGATCGCGGCCAGCACCTCGATCTGCGTCGTGACGTCGAGCGCGGTGGTCGGCTCGTCGAGGATCAGGAGCTGCGGCTCGCAGGCCATCGCCATGGCGATCATGGCGCGCTGGAGCTGGCCGCCCGAGACCTGGTGCGGGAAACGCTCGCCGAATGTCTGTGGCGAGGGCAGGTCGAGCTCGGCGAACAGCGCGGCGGCGCGCCGGCGCGCGCTCGCCCAGTCCGAGGCGCGATGCAGCACCAGCGCCTCCGCCACCTGGTCGCCGAGGCGCGTGGCGGGATTGAACGAGGCCGCGGCGCTCTGCGCGACATAGGCGACGCGCGATCCGCGCATCGCGCGCAGCTCGACGGCCGTGAGATGGGCGAGATCGCGCCCGTCGAAGACGATTCGGCCGGCCGTCACCGCGCAGCCCGGCCGGATATGGCCGAGCGCCGCCAGCCCGAGCGTGGACTTTCCCGCGCCCGACTCGCCGATCAGGCCGAGCACCTCGCCGCGCGCGACGGCGAGGTCGATGCCGTCGACCAGCGGCCGGCCGCCGCCCGCCATCGGCTCGATCCGCAGCCCTTCGAAGGAGAGCAGCGCGCCGGCCATCAGTCGCGCAGGCCCGCCTGGTGCGCCAGGCTCCAGTCGACGACGAGGTTGGTGGCGATGGCGAAGACGCCGATCGCCGCCGCAGGAACGAGCGGGGCGAGGCCGCCGTAGCTGATCGCGCCGGCGTTGTCGCGCACCATGCCGCCCCAGTCGGCCAGCGGCGGCTGGATACCGAGGCCGAGGAAGCTGAGCGCGGCGATGAACAGGAAGTTGGCGCACAGGCGCAGGCCGAATTCCGCCGTCAGCGGCGGCAGCGCGTTGGGCAGCACCTCGCGCGCCATCAGCCACGGCAGCCGCTCGCCGCGCAGGCGAGCGGCCTCGAAATACTCCAGCGCCACGATGTTGCCCGCGATCGCGCGGCTGAGGCGGAAGACGCGGGTCGAGGCGAGGCAGGCGATGGTGCCGATCAGGATCGGGTTCGACGTGCCCAGCACCGACAGCAGCACGAGCGCGAAGATCAGCGTCGGGATCGCCATCACCGCGTCGACGGCGCGCGCCAGGATCGTGTCGATCCAGCCGCCTCGGATCGCGGCCGTGAAGCCCAGCACGCAGCCGATGACCATCGCCAGGAGCGTGGCGGCGAGCGCGATGACCAGCGTGATGCGCCCGCCATAGAGCAGCCGCGAGAGCAGGTCGCGCCCGAGATTGTCGGTGCCGAGCCAGGCGTCCGCGCTGGGCGGCGCCCAGACCTCGCCGACCAATTCGGCCTCGCCGTGCGGTGCCAGCAGCGGCGCGAGCGCGGCCAGCACCACGATCAGGACGACGACGATCAGGCCGGCGATGCCGGTCAGGCTGGGGCGGCGCTTCATCGGGCGTAGCGCAGGCGGGGGTTGGCGAGGATGACCAGGATGTCGGCCAGCACGTTCAGCCCGACATAGGTGGCGGCGAAGACCAGCCCGCAGGCCTGCACGACCGTCACGTCACGCTTGGCCACCGCATCGACGAGATACTGGCCGATCCCGGGATAGACGAACACGACCTCGACCAGCACGACCCCGACCACGAGGTAGGCGAGGTTGAAGGCCACGACCTGGATGATCGGCGCCAGCGCGTTGGGCAGGGCATGCCGCAGCACCAGCCGCGCCGGCGGCACGCCCTTGAGGACCGCCATCTCGACATAGGGCCGCGCCATCACGTCGAGCACGGCGGTGCGCGTCATGCGCATCATGTAGGCGAGGACGGCGAGCACCAGCGTAGCGACGGGCAGCGCGATCGTCGCCAGCCGCTCGCCGAGGCCCATCCCGGGCGCCACCGTGGCGAGGCTGGGCAGCCAGCCCATCTGCACCGAGAACAGCAGGATCAGCAGGTAGCCGATGAAGAACTCGGGCAGCGAGATCGCGGCCAGCGCGAGGATGTTGGCGAGCCGGTCGTACAGCGTGTCGCGGAAGATCGCGGTGGTGATGCCGAGCACGAGCGCGAGCGGCACGGCGATCGCCGCGGCGACACCGGCCAGGAAGAAGGTGTTCTGCAAGCGCTGCCACAGGTCGGCGCCGACCGGGCGGCCGGTGGTCAGCGAGGTGCCGGGATCGCCGCTCGCGAATGCGCCGAGCCAGCGCAGATAGCGGACGACGGCGGGATCGTGCAGGCCGAGCGAGCGGCGCATCGCCTCGACGGTCTCCGGCGTCGCCGACTGGCCGAGCACGGCCGTCGCCACGTTGCCCGGCAGGATCTCGGTGCCGGCGAAGATCAGCACGGAGACCAGGAAGATCGTCAGGAAGCCGAGCGCCACGCGCTGGAGCACCAGCCGTGTCAAGGTCGTCGCGGTCTCATGGGGGCGGGACTATAAAGCGCGGCGCCCGGCTTTGGCAGCACGGTCGAGCGCGACCCGCGTCAGGACGACACCCGCCAGCACGACCAGCCCGCCGAGCACGCGCGCCGGCGTCAGCGGGTCGCCGAAGAACGCGGCGGCCAGCCCGACGCCCGCCACCGGGATCAGGTACATGTAAAGCATCACGCGGCTCAGCCCGAGCCGCTCGAGGCCTGCGGCGATGCCGAGGAAGGCGACGCCGACCGGAAAGATCGCGGTGTAGAGCCAGAAGGCCAGCCGCCGGTCGCCGAGCCGGGCGAACTCGCCGAGCGAATCGACGACGAGCGCCACGGCGAGCAGCACGACCGAGCCCATCAGCGTCGTCCACGCCATCACGCGCAACGCGCCGAGGCGCAGGTTGAACGGCACGGCGCGATCGACATAGACCGCCCACGCGATGGCGGCGACGATCCAGATCAGCACGCCATCGAGATTGCCGAGCGAGAGCGTGAACGCCGTCAGGCTGTTGTTGACCACCAGCACGACGCCGGCGAAGGCGATGACGATGCCGCTCCAGCCGAGCGCCGACAGCCGATGGCCCTGCAGCCAGGCGAGGATCGCGGCGAAGGCGGTCGTCGTGGTCATCACGATCGCGCCGACGCTGGGCGGCGTGCGCACCATGGCGAGCCCCCAGCAGGCCTGGAACAGGCAGACGCCGACCAGCGACAGCAGCATCAGCGGCAGCCAATCGCGCCGCGGCAGGCCGATCGGCTGGCGCCGCACGACCAGCACGGCAAAGAGGAACAGGCCGGCGATGACGTAGCGCGAGCTGCTGTAGAGCAGCGGGCTCATGACCGCGAGCACCTCCTTGGCGAAGGGATAGCTCGATCCCATCAGCAAGGCCGTCCCGAGCATGATCAGGTCGCCCGTAAAGCGCCGGTTCAAGAGCTTCTCCAGTGAGCCCGCTTCATATGTCCTCTCCGCCCGCGGGAGCGGGGGGAGAGGAAGGGGACCCGCGCGGAGCGCGGGGGAGGTGAGGTGGGTCTTCGCTTCAACGCGCGCATCTCGTCCCGGTGAGGCACCGCCTCACCTTCCCATCGCTCTCGCGATGGGCCCCTTCCTCTCCCCCGCTGCGCAGCGGAGAGGAAGAAGAAGGCGGAGGGATGGAGCGCGCCTGCTACTCCGCCGCCTTCGGCGCGGTCGAGGCCTTCTGCGCGCCCCAGAAGCCGAACAGGGCACCGGCGACGCGGCGGATCTGGATCTCCTCCGAGCCCTCGGTGATGCGGTAGCGGC
>CAMFJT010000135.1 GCA_945957125.1 uncultured Rhodospirillales bacterium
CTCCAGTGGCGCGATCGTTGTCGAACCCATGACGCGCCACTGGAGTGGCGCGCCCCCAGCGCAAGACCATCACTGCGCGCCGACGATGCCGGCAGCCTTCAGCTCGCCGAGCTCCTTCGACGAGAAGCCGCGTTCCAGCAGGATCTCGTCGGTATGCTGGCCGCGCTTGGCGGCGGGACCCTTGATCCCCTCCTTGGTGCGCGAGAATCGCGGCGCGGCCGCCGGCTGCGCGAAGCCCTGCACGTCGACATAGGCGTTGCGTGCCTTGGCATGCGGATGCTGCGAGGCCTCCTTCATGGTCAGCACCGGCGCGAAGCAGATGTCGGTGCCCTCCATGATCGCGCACCATTCGTCGCGGGTCTTGCCGCGGAAGATGTGCTCCAGCCGGCTCTTGAACTGCTCCCAGGCCTTGCGGTCCATCTGCGCCGGCAGCGATTCGCCCTTGAGGCCCGTCTTCTCGAGCAGCAGGTCGTAGAACTGCGGCTCGATCGAGCCGATCGACACGAACTTGCCGTCCTTGGTCTCGTAGGTGCCGTAGAACGGTGCGCCGCCGTCGAGCATGTTCACGCTGCGGTCGTTGTCGTTCCACAGCCCGGCGCCGGCCATGCCGTAGATGCCGCCGAGCAGCAGCGCCGCGCCGTCGACCATCGCGGCATCGACCACCTGGCCCTTGCCCGAGCGCTGCGCCTCGAGCAGGCCGCAGACCATGCCGAAGGCGAGCAGCATGCCGCCGCCGCCGAAGTCGCCGACCAGGTTGAGCGGCGGCACGGGCTTGTCCTTACCGCCGATGGCGTGCAGGGCGCCGGTCAGGGCGATGTAGTTGATGTCATGGCCGGCCGCCTTTGCCAGCGGTCCTTCCTGGCCCCAGCCGGTCATGCGGCCGTAGACCAGCTTCGGATTGCGCGCGAGGCAGACATCGGGACCGACGCCCAGCCGCTCGGCGACGCCCGGCCGGAACGGCTCGGTCATGCCGTCGGCCTTCTCGATCAGGCGCAGCACGACCTCGACGCCCTCCTTCTTCTGGAGGTCGACGGAGACCGAGCGCCGGCTCCTGTTGTGAACGGCGAACTTGGGGTCGGCGAGGCGATCCATGACGTGGCTCTTGGTGCGGTCGACGCGGATCACGTCGGCGCCCATGTCGCCCAGCATCATCGAGCACATCGGCCCCGGCCCGATGCCAGCCAGCTCGACGATCGTCAGACCCGAAAGCGGACCCGCCATGATTTTCCTCCTGCGAAATCGGATTTCCGAGGACCAGTGTAGCCGAATGTCGTGGACCAAGAAGCCCTGCCGCTGCGGATCGCATCGGCGTGCGGAGCGCAGGAAGGAAACTCGAGATGTCTCGAGACCTTAGCCGTCTCGGGAGGAGAGGACCATGAAGGCCTTGGTCGCACCCCGTAGCCGATCTCACTTTGCCGGTCTAAAGTCCGCGCGCGGCCGGAGGGGGTCGGAGGAAACGAATGCGTAAGGCGCGGTTTTTCACGTCGGCAATGCTGGCGCTCGCGATGGTGGGCAGCGCCTGGGCGCAACAGGCTCCACCTGCGGCGGATGCCGCGCCACCGCCGAAGGAATACAACCAGCAGCTTCTGGTGCCGGGCTCGTGGTTCCACGGCGTGCACGGCCTGGCCTTCAACAAGGACGACCAGCTCTTCGCCGGCTCGGTGATCGGCCAGGCGATCTATCGCGTGCAGGTCGATTCCGGCGAAGTGGACCGCTTGATCGAGCCGCCGATCGGCATGGCCGACGACATCGCCTTCGCCGAGGACGGCAGCATGGCCTGGACGGCCTTCCTGCTGGGCAAGGTCTATCTGCGCCGCGGCAACAAGACCATCGAGATCGCCAACGGCATGGCCGGTCCCAATTCGCTCGCCTTCGGCAAGGACGGGCGGCTGTTCGTGTCCGAGGTTTTCCTCGGCGACGCGCTCTACGAGATCGACATCAAGAACGTCGACAAGCCCGAGTTCAAGTCGATCGCGCGCGGCGACCTGCGCCGTGTTGCCGACAAGCTGGGCGGTCTCAACGGCTTCGAGATCAACAAGGACGATGGCTTCCTCTACGGCCCGCTTTGGTTCAAGGGCCAGGCGGTGAAGATCAACGTCGATACCGGCGCCGTCGAGGTGATCGCCTCGGGTTTCACGACGCCCGCCGCCGCCAACATCGATCCGCAAAGCCGCGACGATCTTTACGTCGTCGACACCGCCACCGGATCGGTCTGGAAGGTCAGCCTGACCAGCAAGGCCCGCCGACTGGTCGCCACGCTGAGATCGGGCCTCGACAATCTCGCCTTCGATTCGCGCGGCCGGCTGTTCGTGAGCTCGATGACCGACAACGGCATCTATCTCGTCGACAAGGTGACCGGCGCCTCCCGGACCATCGTCGAGGGCAAGCTTGCCATTCCGGCCGATCTCGCCGTCGTTTCGGAGAACGGCAAGGATACGGTGCATGTCGCCGACGTCTTCAGCTATCGCACCGTCGACGGCGGCAGCGGTGCGGTGAGCGACGTGCTGCGCGTGCACGGAGACACGCACGCCTATCCGATCGGCATCTCGATCGGTCCGAAGCACGTCCTGCTGTCGAGCTGGTTCTCGATGACGGTCGAGAAGGTCGACCGCAAGACCGGCAAGCTCGTCGCGACCTTCCAGGACTTCGCCGCGCCGGTCGACGCGCTCGAGGAGACGGATGGCACTCTCTATGTGGCTGAGCTGGCGAGCGGCAATCTCGTGAAGGTCAGCCCCGACGGCAAGACCCGCAGCATCGTGGCCAAGGAGCTGCGCGGCCCGGTCGCGCTGGCGCAGGCGCCGGGCGGCGCGATCTACGTCACCGAAGTCGCCGCCGGCGCGGTGAGCCAGATCGATGTCGCTTCCGGCGCGCGCAAGGTCGTGGCCGATGGGTTGGCCGGCCCCGAGGGAATCGATGTCGGTTCCGACGGCCGGATCTATGTCGCCGAAGTCGGCCAGAAGCGCGTGGTCGCGATCGATCCGGCGACCGGCGCCAAGACCGTGATCGCCTCCAACCTCGACATCGGCCTGGAGCCGTTTCCCGGCGGACCGCCGGCGCTGGTGCCGACCGGAGTCGCGGTCGGCAAGACCGGCGCCGTCTATGTCAGCTCCGACCGCCGCAACGCGATGTACAAGCTCACCCCGCCCGCGCCGTAGGAGCCTCCATGCCCGGCATTCCGTTCATCAGGGACTTCAAGTTCGACTACGGCACGGCGATGGAAGTGACGCCGTTGATCCGCCGGGTCGTGGCGCGCAATCCCAGCCCCTTTACCTTCAAGGGCACCGGGACGTACGTCATCGGCCACGGCAAGGTGGCGATCGTCGATCCCGGCCCCGACGACGCCGAGCACATCGACGCCGTGCTGCGCGCGGTGCGCGGCGAGACGGTGACGCACATCTTCGTCACCCATACCCATGTCGATCACGTGCCGGCGACGCCTGCGATGGCCAAAGCGACGGGCGCCAAGGTCTACAGCTACGGTCCGCATCCGAAGCCGCCAGCCGGCGTGGCGACCGAGCAGGAGGGCGATTTCTCGTTTGCGCCGGACGTGAAGCTCAACGACGGCGACGTGGTGCAGGGTGATGGCTGGAACGTCGAGGCGGTCTACACGCCGGGCCACATCTCCAACCACCTCTGCTTTGCGGTGAGGGAGGACAAGGCGCTGCTGTCGGGCGACCACGTCATGGGCTGGTCGACCGCGGTGATCTCGCCGCCCGACGGCAACATGGCCGACTACTTCGCCTCGCTGCGCAAGCTGCTGCCGCGCAGCGAGACGCTCTATGTCCCGACGCACGGCGCGGAGATCCGCCAGCCGCATCCCTTCGTCGAGGCCTATATCGAGCACCGGCTGGGCCGAGAGGCGCAGATCATGGCGCGGTTGAAGGATGGGCCGCAGACGGTGCCCCAAATGGTCGCGAAGAACTACGCCGACACGCCGATCCACCTGCATGCCGCTGCCGGACGCTCGATGCTGGCGCACCTCATCCAGATGGTGAAGGACGGCCGCATCAGGACCGAGGACGGCGAGGCCCGGATCGATTCGACGTATCGGCTCTAGCTCTTCCTCCCCCTGGTGGAGTCCGCCAGCGGGAGGTGCCCCCGTAATCGGGGGCGGAGAGGGCGTGGGCCGCACGACGCATGCCTCATGACCCCTCCGCCGCCGCGAGACGGTGGCACCTTCCCTTCGCGGACTCCGCGAAGGGGACGAACTCTGCGAGAAGGGAGAAACTTACCAATGGACCTGAAGCTCACCGGCAAGACCGTTCTGATCACCGGCGGCAGCCGCGGCATCGGCTTTGCCTGCGCGATGGCGTTCGCGGCGGAGGGCTGTGCCGTGCACATCGCCTCGCGCTCGCAGGAATCGCTCGAGGCGGCGCGGGATAAGATCCGCGCCCGCCACAACGTGCCCGTCGAGATCCATGCCGCCGATTTCTCGAAGGGCGACACCGTACGGGCCGTCGTCGAGGCGGTCGGCCATGCCGACATCCTGGTGAACAATGCCGGCGCCATCCCGCGCGGCGACGTCTTCGCCATGACCGAGCAGAAGTGGCGCGAATCGTGGGAGCTGAAGATGTTCGGCTACGTCAACGCCACACGCGCCATGCTGGAGAAGATGTACGCGCGCAAGAAAGGCGCGGTGGTCAACATCATCGGTCTGGCCGGCGAGAGCTTCAACTACGACTACGTCGCCGGCACCACGGCGAATGCCGGCCTCATGGCGTTCACACGCGCCGTCGGCTCGAGGAGCGTCGATCACGGCGTGCGCGTGGTCGCGATCAATCCGCCCGGCACCCGCACCGACCGCATGACGACGCTGCTGCGCAGCCAGGCCGAGCAGAAATGGGGCGATCCCGAGCGCTGGCGCGAATTGACCACCCACATGCCGTTCGGCCGCCCCGCCGAGCCGGACGAGGTCGCCGACCTCGCGGTGTTCCTTGCGTCGGATCGGGCCAGCTATATCAGCGGCGTCGTGATGACTCTCGACGCGGGCCAGGCCGCGCGCCACTGAGAGGTTGTGAATTTATCGGCCGATGGCAAAAAAAGCGATCTGGCTACCCTCCCGCCTCAGGCTGAGGTGATTAGGTCGCGGGACCGCCAGATCCATTGTCCGGCAATAAATTCACAAACTCTGAGCGGCGCGCGCCTACTGATAGGCGATCTCCGGCTGGAGGCTGGCATGGGAAGCCGCCAGGACGGCACGGTCCGTTTCCGCCGCCTTCGGCGCTGGCTTCCCGCCGATGGCTATCATGGCGATGCACAGCAGCATGAAACCGGCAACGGTGCAGGGCAGGTGGCTCCACCGCGCGCTGTAGGACCAGCACGGAAATGCCGCCACGCTGACGACTGCCAGCAGGATCGCGAAAAGAAGGATGAGCACCGCGCCCTCCTGACCATCTCTCGGGGGTAAAACGAGGCAACAAGCGCGCGGTTCCGCCCCATTTCCGCCGCAAGCGTTGCATGGCTCGGGCGTGGCTGGCCGTCCGTCCGTGTGACTTTTGAGTGGATGGCCGTTACCTTGCGCGCGAATCATGTCCGCTTCGCTTTCGGCCGCCCACGAGCTGCTGCATTCCGTCTTCGGCTTCTCCGGCTTTCGCCCTGGACAAGAGGAGATCGTGCAGGCCGTGCTCGACGGCGAGAACGTTCTCGCGGTCATGCCGACCGGCTCCGGCAAGTCGCTCTGCTATCAGCTTCCCGCACTGGTCCGGCCCGGCCTCACGGTCGTCGTTTCACCGCTGATCGCGCTCATGCGCGACCAGGTGCGTGCCTTGAGCGCCGCCGGCGTGACCGCGGGCAGCCTCAATTCGAGCAACGATCCGGCCGAGAACGCGCGGGTCTCCCGGCTGCTGCGCCAGCGCGAGCTGCGGCTGCTGTATGTCGCGCCCGAGCGGCTGGCGCGCCAGGACATGCTGGAAATGCTGTGCGAGAGCGACGTGCGGCTGATGGCGATCGACGAGGCGCATTGCGTCTCGCAATGGGGCCACGATTTCCGCCCCGAGTATCTCACGCTCGGCAGCCTCGGCCGCCAGATCGGCGGCGCCCTGCAAACCATGGCGCTGACCGCGACGGCCGACGCGCCGACGCGCGGCGACATCGTCGACAAGCTGTTCGACGCCCCGCCGCGCACCTTCGTGCGCAGCTTCGACCGGCCGAACCTGCGGCTGGCCTTCAAGCCCAAGGAGCATTCGTCGCGCCAGGTGCTGGCCTTCGTACGTGCACACGAGGGCGACAGCGGGATCGTCTATTGCGCCTCGCGCCGCAAGGTCGAGGAACTCGCCGAGACGTTGCAGGCGGCCGGCGTCAAGGCGATGCCCTATCACGCCGGGCTCGACAAGCGCGTGCGCGACGCGAACCAGGATGTCTTCCAGCAGGAAGACGGGGTGGTGATGACCGCGACGGTGGCCTTCGGCATGGGCATCGACAAGCCGGACGTGCGCTTCGTCTGCCATGCCGACCTGCCGGCTAATGTCGAAGCCTACTATCAGGAGATCGGTCGCGCCGGCCGCGACGGCCTGGCCGCCGACACGCTGACGCTCTACGGCATGAGCGACATGCAGCTCCGCCGCATGCAGATCGAGCAAAGCGAGACGCCGGACGAGCGCAAACGGGTCGAGCGTCAGCGGTTGAACGCCTTGCTGGCGCTCGCCGAGGCGCCGCGCTGCCGCCGCCAGACCCTGCTGGCCTATTTCGGCGAACCGTCCGAGCCGTGCGGCAATTGCGATCTCTGCCAGGAGGGCGTCGAGCGCTTCGACGGCACGATCGAGGCGCAGAAGGCGATGTCGGCGATCCTGCGCACCGGTGAGCGCTTCGGTGTCGAGCATCTGATCGCGATCCTGGTCGGCGACCTCACCGAGAACGTGCAACGCTACAACCATGACCGGCTGCCGACCTTCGGCGTCGGCAAGGATCGGCGGAACGTCGAATGGCGCTCGATCTTTCGCCAGATCTCCGCGCTCGGTCTGATCGCCCAGGACATGATGGAACACGGTCGGTGGTTCGTGACGGACGAAGGCCGACGGGTGCTCAAGGGCCAGCAGCGCATCGAGCTGCGCAAGGATCTGGCCGCGCCCGCCAAGGGCTCGCGCCGCGAGAAGAGGGCGGCCGCCGCCGCGTCGGTCGGCGCCAGCGATGCGGGGCTGCTCGCCGACCTCAAGGTGCTGCGCTCCCGGCTCGCCCAGACGCAGAAGGTGCCAGCCTACGTCGTGTTCTCCGATCGCACCCTGATCGAGTTGGCGACCCATCGTCCATCCAGTCCCCAGGCGATGCGCGAGATCCACGGAGTCGGGGACGCCAAGCTCGAGCGCTACGGCGAGGCCTTCCTGGAGGTCATCCGCGCCTCGCCCGGCTGAGGACCGCGCGACTCGCGCCCTCCAGCCCGCGCCCGCGGCCAAGACTCTCGACGACACCCTCCGAGGGAACCCACCGAGCCCGTCGTCGTTCATCCCGTCACTGCGCGCCGCGCCGGAGCTTTCCCTCGCCTTTGGCGTTGGCTTGCGGCAAGACCGATGCGGACAGTATCGAGAGCGGCGAGATGGCGACCGAGACATTCCCAATTCCGCATGCCCGCACGGGCGTGCCGGGCCTGGACGATATCCTGGCGGGCGGCTTTGCCGTCGGTCGGGTGTTCCTGCTCGAAGGAAGCGCGGGCACGGGCAAGACGACGATTGCGCTGCGCTTCCTGCTGGAAGGCGCGCAGGAAGGCGAGCAGGGACTTTACGTCACGCTCTCGGAGACGGCGAACGAGCTGCGCACCACGGCCAAGTCGCACGGCTGGGACCTCGGCGACCGCATCGAGGTCTTCGAGGTTGCGCCACCGGAGAGCCTGCTCGATGCCGATCAGCAGCAGAGCCTGCTGTATTCATCCGAGCTCGAGCTCGGCGAGACCGTCAAGCTGATCTTCGAGGCCGTGGAGCGCACGAAGGCCAAGCGCATCGTGCTGGATTCGCTTTCGGAGATCCGTCTCCTGGGCCAGAGCTCGCTGCGCTACAGGCGGCAGATCCTGGCGCTGAAGCACTATTTCGCGCGGCACGGTTCGACCGTGCTGCTGCTCGACGACCTGACCGCCGACACGCTCGACAAGACCGTGCACAGCGTTGCCAACGGCGTGCTGCGGCTCGAGGAAATCGCGCCCGACTACGGCAGTGAGCGTCGCCGCCTGCGCGTCATCAAGTATCGCGCGCAGTCGTTCCGCGGCGGCTACCACGATTTCGTCATCCGCGCCGGCGGCGTTCAAGTCTTCCCGCGACTGGTCGCCGCCGAACATCGACAGAAGATCGAGCGCAGCCGGATCCGCTCCGGCATCCAGGGCCTCGACACGCTGCTGGGCGGCGGTATCGAGCAGGGCTCGAGCACGGTGCTTCTGGGCCCGGCGGGCGCGGGCAAGAGCATCATCACGCTGCAATTCGTCGCCGAGGCGATCCACGCCGGCGGCAAGGCGGCGATGTTCATCTTCGACGAGGAGATCGGGCTTCTGTTCGACCGCGCCAAGCCGCTGGGCTTCGACCTCGAGGCTTTGCAGGCCGGAGGGAAGCTGCTCATCTCGCAGCTCGATGCAGCCGAGCTGTCGCCCGGCGAGTTCGCGTACAACGTGCGCGCGGCGGTGCAGGATCCGGCGGTGCGGACCGTGGTGATCGACAGCCTGAACGGCTACCAGGCTGCCATGCCACAGGAGAACTCGCTGATCCTGCACATGCACGAGATCCTGCAGTTCCTGAACCGTCAGGGCGTGTCGACGTTCCTGACGGTGGCGCAGACCGGGGTAATGGGCGAGATGAGATCGCCGGTAGACGTCACCTATCTTGCGGACTCGCTGATCATGCTGCGCTTCTTCGAGGCGCGCGGCTCGGTCAAGCGCGCGATCTCCGTCGTGAAAAAGCGGACCGGCCGCCACGAATCGACGATCCGGGAGTTCTGGATCGACGGCGGCCTGCATGTCGGCGAACCTCTGGTCGATTTCCAGGGCGTCATGCGCGGTGTCCCGATGATCCTCACCGCCGAGGGGGCGGCCGCCACGGCGGCCAGCGACACGTGAGCCAGGGACCGCCCGGTAGCGGTCTGCGCGCACTCATCCTGGCGCCGCGTGGGCGCGATGCTGTGCTTGCTCATTCGCTTCTCGGGCAAGCCGGGATCGACAGCGTCATCTGTCGTGACATCACGGGTCTTGCTGCCGCGTTGGGCGACAGCGTCGGCTTCGTGCTCCTGACCGAGGAGGCAGTCCGGACGGCCGACCTTCGCCCCCTGGTCGACTTCATCTCCCGTCAGCCGGCATGGTCCGACCTGCCGTTCGTGCTGGTGACCGACCATGGCGGCGGGCCCGAGCGCAACCCGATCGCCGCGCGCTGGCTCGAGGCGCTGGGCAATGTGTCCTTCCTCGAACGGCCGTTTCACCCCACGACCCTGCACAGCCTGGCGCGCGCTACGATGAAAGGCCGCCGGCGCCAGCACGAGGCACGCGTCCTGCTCGACAATTTGCGCGAGGGCGAGCTGCGCCTGCAGCAGATGAACGAGCAGCTCGAACGCCGCGTGGGCGAACGCACCGCCCAGCTTCAGGCCGCCCATGACGAGTTGATCGCATCAGTCTCCGAGCGCGAGCGTGCGCAGGAGGAACTGCGCCACTTGCAGAAGCTGGAATCGATCGGCCAGCTCACCGGCGGAGTGGCGCACGACTTCAACAACCTGCTGACTGCCGTGCTGGGCAATCTCGAATTGCTGCGCAAGCGTCTTCCACCCAATGCAGCAACTGACCGACTGATCGACGGCGCGATGCAGGGTGCGCAGCGCGGCGCGGCACTCACCCAGCGGCTGCTGGCGTTCGCCCGGCGCCAGTCGCTCGAGCCGCGGCCGGTCGACATGGCCGATCTGGTGCGCGGCATGGATGACTTGCTGCGCCGTTCGACAGGCCCCGTCATCCATATCCGGTTCGACCTGCCAACCGGTCTGCCGGCCGCCCAGGCCGATGCCAACCAGATCGAGCTCGCGCTGCTCAATCTCGTCGTGAACGGACGCGATGCCATGCCCGAGGGCGGCACGCTGACGATCGCCCTCGACGTCGCTACGACAGACGAGGCACAGGACCTCACGGCCGGTCGCTACGTGCGGCTCAGCGTGTCGGATACCGGCGCGGGCATGGACGGTGACACCTTGCAGCGGGCGATCGAGCCGTTCTTCTCGACCAAGGAGGTCGGCAAGGGCACCGGCCTCGGCCTGTCGATGATCCATGGCCTGGCGCTGCAGCTCAAAGGGGCGCTACGGCTGTTCAGCGAGCCTGGACGGGGCACGCGCGCGGAGCTTTGGCTGCCGCTGGCCGCGGGACCCGCGCCTGCCGTCGCCGGCGAACCGGCAGCGTCCGCGCAGGTGGCGCGTGGCGGTTCCACCCTTCTCTTCGTCGACGACGATTTCCTGATCAACCTCAGCACGGCCTCGTTGCTCGAGGATCTTGGCCACACCGTCGTCAGGGCGATGTCGGGCGCGGAGGCCTTGTCGGTGCTGCGAGACGGCCGGTCGGTCGACCTGCTGATCACCGACTACGCAATGCCGGGCATGACGGGCCTGGAACTGGCGGCAGAAGCCCGCCGGCTGCGTCCCGGCCTGCCGATCCTGCTCGCCACGGGCTATGCCGATGTGCCGGCGCCAGCGGGGCTCGACCTGCCGCGTCTGTCGAAGCCCTATCAGCAGCGCCAGCTCGCCGAGCAGATCACCGCCCTGATCGGGTAGTTTGCTGCCTGATTGCACGCGTTCCGTCCGCTTGAAGGATGGGGAAAGTCCCCAAGGCGTGGCTACCTTGCGGTGCCCGCCTCCAGGATGCGGTAGCGTCCATCGCGGATCTCAGCGGCCGCCACGATGCCGGTGAGGGCACTACCTCCGTCGAGGCCCAGCCGGTCGTGCCGGAAAAGGTGCGGGTCTGCCATGCCGGTAAGGGCAAAGTGCTTTCGCGGCGGTGTGTGGCCGTGCACGACCAGCGTGCCGCCGAAGCCGCCCTGCCAGTCGAGGAAGCCGGTGGTGATCCATGCCCAGCGCGCCCCGATGCCGGCGGTCCAGGGTGGCGCGAGGAAGGCATCCGCTGCCATCGTGCCGTCCAGCCCGCCATGGACGAACACCGTGTTGCCAAGCCGCAGATGGGAGCGCTGGGTGAGCAGCTTGTCGAAGGCGTGGCGGCCGAAGGCGGCCATTGCCAGCTCATGGCTGGGCCGCGCCACCGGGTCGTGCACAGCGGCGCGCATTTCCGCCAGCACCCTGCGGCCTCCGGTTCGCTCGGCCAGCCACATCGCCGCGGCTTCGGCGGCGCGATCGCCCACGCCCATGGCCAGCAGCATCAGGATTTCATGATTGCCGATGATCCGATCGACGCGGTGCACCCCAAGTTGAGACCCCTCTTGTGCCCACAGCCGCAGCACACCGATCGTATCGGGGCCGCGATCGATCAGGTCGCCAAGATAGACCAGGCGGTGAGGTCCCTTACTCCCGGAAGCCAGTGTCCGGATCGCGTCTAGCAGGGCGCGTAGCTCCGCCGCACAGCCATGTACGTCGCCGACGGCAAACACGGTCTCGCCGCCGAGGTCGAAGGGCGCAGTTTTCCATGGGAAGACTTCGACCGCGGCAGGCATGGATGCGACGGTAGCGCTAATCGGCCGCGCGCGCTTCCTCGCGTCGCGGGGGGCGATTCTGGAACTCCTCCTTCACCGCGCGATTGAGATCGAAGCGCACCTGCAAGGCCTCGCGCCTTGGCGCCCAGACCCGGGCGACGAGCACATAGTTGCCTTCATTGACGGTGTCGATGCCGATTTGCGCGACCTTGGTAATCCGTCGGTCGTGCTTCACGATGGTGCATAGCCGGTCGACCGCCATGTCGACGTCATCCGACAGTGGCCTGGTGAACTTGAGCTCGACACGCTCGGTGTCGTTTCGGGACGGCACCTTCACCATTTCACCCCACAGCTTGCCGTTGGGGATGATGACGCGGACATTGTCGTCGGTATCGAGCTCGCTATAGAAGAGATTGATCTCGCGGGTGGTGCCCACGATGCCGCCGGTCTCGATTCGGTCCCCGATATGAAACGGGCGAAACAGGACGAGCATGATTCCCGCCGCGAGGTTGCTCAGCGTGCCTTGCAGCGCCAGGCCGACGGCGATACCCAGCGCGCCGAGGACGGCGACGAAGCTGGTCGTGGCGATGCCGAAGCTCGACAGCACCGCGCTGAAGGTGAAGACCAGGATGAGATAGCGCGCACCGTTCGCCAGGAAGAGGGTTACGGTCGGGTCAACGCGGGTCGAGCGCTCGCACAGCTTCCTGATGGCGTTGTAGATGGCGCGCGAGATCAGCCAGCCGATCGTCAGGATGACGATCGCGCCCACCACGCGCAGCCCGTAGGTCGTGACCAGCGTCACGCCCGTATTCGCGGCGTTGGTCCATTGCTGTTCCAGATCCATCAGCTTACGCGGTCAGTTCCAGTGTCCGTCGACATAGACCCAGCCGCGCGGGCGCTGCTCCCAGCGACCGGGAATCCATTCGGCGCGCGGACGGGGCCGGGCGACATAGTGACCTTCCACCCAGACGTGCTCGTGACCGTTCCAGCGCCAGTAGCCCGGCTGCCAGCGTTCGATTTCCACACGCTCGGGAGGAAGAACCGGTATGAGTTCACGGCGAGGCGGCGGGGGTGCCATCGGCACGAACACTTCGGCCTGGATCTGTGCCAGGGCGGGAACAGCGACGATTGCGGCGCCGGTGCCTAACAGGAATCCGCCGAACAGCCGCCGGCGCGTGAAACGAGTCATCGAAGCCTCCTCCGGGTTGGCATACCGGAGTAACGATGACCTGCGGGGCCGGTTGCGCAGCGGCACCGGCGCACGACGGCGTGCCGCAGGCTAGGCCCGTGCCCGTGGCTTTCAGGCCGGATCGTTGGCGCGGATGAAGTCTCGGATGCGCGGCATGATCTGCTCGCGCCACTTGCGGCCGTTGAAGATGCCGTAATGGCCGACGCGCGGCTGCTCCCAGTGCACATGGCGTGCGCCGGGAATGTGGGGCGTCAGCGCGTGGGCTGCCTTGGTCTGGCCGATGCCCGAGATGTCGTCGAGCTCGCCCTCGACCGTCATCAGCGCGGTCTCGATCGCGGCAGGCTCGATCTTGCGGTCGCGGCTCACCCACAGGCCGCGTGGCAGCAGGTGCTCCTTGAAGACGACCTGGATGGTCTGGAGATAATATTCTGCGGTGAGGTCCATCACCGCCAGGTACTCGTCGTAGAAACGGCGATGGCTCACGGCGCTGTCGTCGTCACCCTTGATCAGGTGCTCGAACTGCCGGACGTGCGCGTTGACGTGCCGGTCGAGGTTCATGGAGATGAAGCTGGTCAGCTGCAGGAAGCCCGGATAGACCCGGCGCAGCGCACCGCGATAGTGGAACGGCACCGTGCTGATCACGTTCTGCCGGAACCACATCATCGAGTTGCGCATCGCCAGGTCGTTGGGGACGGTCGGGCTCTCTCGCGTGTCGACCGGGCCGCCCATCAGCGTGAGCGAGCGCGGCTGGCGGGGATCGCCGGCCTGCGCCATCAGCGACGCTGCGGCCATCACCGGCACCGACGGCTGGCAGACGGCGATGACATGCACGTCGGGGCCGAGGTAGCGGCAGAACTCGATGATGTAGTCGATGTAGTCGTCGAGGTCGAAGTTGCCCTGTGCCAGCGGCACCTCGCGGGCATCGATCCAATCGGTGATGTGCACGTCATGGTCGGGCAGCAGCGCCTCGACCGTGCCGCGCAGCAGCGTCGCGTAATGGCCGCTCATCGGCGCGACCAGCAGCACCTTCGGCGAGCGCGTGGGCGTGTCGCGATGGAAGCGCAGGAGCTGGCAGAACGGCTTGCGCAGAAGGATCTCTTCGTTGACCTCGACCGTGGCCCCGTCGACCTCCGTCGTGGCCAGCCCGAAAGCCGGCTTGCCGTAGTCGCGCGTCATGCGCGCCACGATCTCGGCGCTCGCCGACATCGACTTGCCGAACCATGTCTCGGCAAAGGGATTGTAGGGGCTCGACGCCGCCCGCTCGACCGCGTTGGCCCAGAGCCTCACCGGCTGGGCGAGCTGGCGCTGAAATTCGTAGGCGTAATAGGAGGAGAACATTGGGGCGCGGATTGTACGCTTCGTGGCCGGCTTGTCACGGGATATTGCGCCGCAGCAAACCAGCGAATTCAAGAACTTACAGGAGACGTCCCACGGCCGTGGCAATGGTTTCGGCCTTTGCCTCGTGCGTGAAGTGGGTAACGAACCGGCCGTTGCGGTCGAGCAGGTAGACGATCGACGAATGGTCCATCAGGTATGGTCCCCCGTCCTTGCCCGGCACTTTCTGGGAGTAGACGCGATAGGCGCGGGTGACCTGCTCGACCTGGGCCGGCGTGCCGCTGAGCCCGATGAAGGTGGGGCCGAAGTTCGGCACGTAGCCCTTCATGACCTCCGGCGTGTCGCGCTCGGGATCGACCGTGATGAACACGAGATTGACCTTCTTCGCCGCGTCGGGACCGAGCTTCTCGATCGCCGTTTCCATCAACAGCAGCGAGGTCGGGCAGACGTCCGGGCAGAATGTGTAGCCGAAATAGATCAGGGTCGGCTTGCCCTTCAGGCTGTCGGCCGTGACGGTCCGGCCGTTCTGGTCGGTGAGCGCGAACGGTCCGCCGATGCCGGGCTGCTTGCCTTGCCAGGCATCCCAGGCGATCCAGCCGGCGGCGCCGAGCAGGACGGCGATCCAGACGCCCAAAAGGGCCTTCATCGTGCGAGACATGGCCGGAACATGATCCGGCCCGCTGCGCTCGACAAGCCGGACGGGGCGTCGCACAAGGAAGGACGATGACGCACGACCTCGTCCTTCTTTCCCGGGCCGCCGATTTTGCCGCGCGCCAGCACGTCGCCCAGCGGCGTAAGGGCGAGGCCGCCGAACCCTACGTCAATCACCTCACCGAAGTGGCGGCGCTTCTCGCCGAGGCGACGGGCGGCGACGACGTCGTGTTGCTGATGGGGGGCCTGCTGCACGATACGCTGGAGGACACCGACGCGACCTGGGAGGACCTCACGCAGCGCTTCGGGCCGGAAGTCGCGACCCTCGTCGCCGAGGTGACGGACGACAAGTCGCTGCGCAAGGAAGAGCGCAAGCGCCTGCAGATCGAGAAGACGGCATCGAAGTCTCGGCGCGCGCGGCTGCTGAAGATCGCCGACAAGACCTCCAACCTGCGCAGCCTGGTGCGCAGCCCGCCGAGCGGATGGACGCAGGAGCGCCTGCGCGACTATGTGGTGTGGGCCGAAGCCGTCGTGCGGTCATGCCGCGGGCTGAATGCCACGCTCGAGGCGGGCTTCGATGCCGCCCATGAGGAAGCCAGACAGCGCTTCGGCGCCTGAGGGGGAGTGCGATGTTCTACGATGCCGCCAAGCGTGACCACGGCCTGGCCGTCGATCCGCTGAAGTCGCTGATCGTGCCCCGGCCGATCGGCTGGATCTCGACGATCGACGGCCAGGGGCGCGTGAACCTCGCGCCTTACAGCTTCTACAACGGCGTCAGCGAGTTCCCGCCGATGGTCTATTTCGCCATCACCGGCACCTACGGCGACACGCCGACCAAGCACAGCCGCATGAACGCCGAGGAGACGGGCGAGTTCGTGGTCAACATGGTTTCGGCCACGCTGGCCGAGAAGATGAACGTCACCACGGCGATGGTGGCCTATGGGGTGGACGAGATGAAGCTCGCCGGCCTCACGCCCGCGCCGTGTCGCTTCGTGAAGCCGCCGCGGGTGGCCGAATCGCCCGTGGCGCTCGAATGCAGGCACTGGAAGACGGTCGAGCTGCCGGTCGAGCCGGGTCACGAGGCGCAGCGCGGCTCGGTCGTGTTCGGCCAGGTCGTCGGCGTGCATATCGACGACAGCATCCTCAAGGACGGCCGGGTCGACGTGCTGGCCTTCAAGCCGGTCGCGCGCCTGGGCTACAGCGAATACACCACGACCGAAAACGTCTGGCGCATGCGCCGTCCCGACGACCCGCGCTATCAGTAGCTCCGGCGCGCTCTTGCCGGACCGCGGACCTCCCACCCGCTCATGGTCCGAACGGGCCTACCCGAACCTCCCCGGATCGCAGGCGGCAAGGGCGGGCGTCAGCGCCTCGCCCTCCATCTGGCGGGCGATCAGGCGGCCGGTCGCGGTCGCGAGCGTCAGGCCGACATGCTGGTGGCCATAGCCGCAATAGACGTTGGCCAGCCGCGGCGCGCGGCCGATGGCGGGGCGGAAGTCGGGCAGGCTCGGGCGCTCGCCGATCCAGCGGCTCTGCTCGGCGCCGCCGACTCCGGGGAAAATGTCCTTGAGGTGCCGGACAAGCAGGTCGGCGCGATGCCATGACGGCGGCTGGTGCGGTGCCGCCAGCTCGACGGTGCCGGCGACGCGCAGCCCTTCTTCCATCGGCGTGACGAAGAAGCCGCGCTCGGCGGGACTCACCGGCATCTCGAAGCGCACGTTGTCGGGCGCCAGCATCACGTGATAGCCACGCTCGGCGACCAGCGGCGCGTTGAAGCCGAGCAGCCGCGTCAGCTCGCCCGAGGCGCGACCGGCGGCGATCACCACCGCCTTCGCCGGCAGATCGCCGTCGGTGAGCTGCACGGCGGAAACCGTGTTTCCCTCGCGCCGGAAGCCGCGCACGCGGCCGCGGCGCACGGTGCCGCCGTCCGCGGCGAAGCGTTCGGCCAGCATCTCCACGACGCGGTACGGATTGATGGTGTGCATGCCGTGCGGATAGTAGACGCCGCGCACGATGTGGCTCGACAGGCCGGGCGCCAGCTCGCGCGCGCGGTTGCCGTCGACGATCTCGAATTCCGTGCCCTTGGCTTTCTGCAGCTCGCGCTCCTCGGCGCCGGCGAGGAACGAGGCCTCGCTCTCGTACACGTAGAGCGCGCCGCGGCTCTTGAAGAGGTCGCCGAGCCCCGAGGCCTGGATCTCGATCTTCCAGGCCATGTTGGCCTCGGCCATCAACGGTCCGAACGAATCGACGCCCTTGCGCACCTCGGCCGCGCTATAGGCGGCGCGCGCGAACCGCGCCATCCACGGCAGCAGGTAGGGCAGGCTGGGCGGATGCACGGTCAGCGGTCCGTTGCGGTCCATCAGCATCTGCGGCAGGCGCTTGAGCGTCGACGGCCGGGCGAGCGGCAGCACGTGGTCGATCGCGATGAAACCGGCATTGCCATAGGACGTGGCGCGGCCGGGCTCGGCACTGTCGATCAGAGTGACGGCGTGCCCGAACCTTTGCAGCGCACGGGCCGTGGCGGCCCCGACGATGCCGGCGCCGATGACGATGATGGAAGCTTCGGTGGTCATGCGGGCAGGTTAGCATGACGATTGATTTGCCGCCCTGATGGCCTATTTAGGGGGCCATGTCCCTACAATCGGATTCGACCCAGTCTCCGGGCTGGCATGCCACGACCATCCTGTCTGTCCGCAAGGGCGGCACCGTCGTGATGGCGGGCGACGGCCAGGTCTCGATGGGCCAGACCATCGTCAAGGGCAACGCCAAGAAGGTCCGCCGCATCGGCA
>CAMFJT010000136.1 GCA_945957125.1 uncultured Rhodospirillales bacterium
GAGCGCGGCTCTCCAGAGCCGCTCTTCCTTCCGCTTTGCGCCATCCCGTGAGCGGCTCTGGAGAGCCGCGCTCCCGGCTACTCGAAAGATTCACAACCTCGGAGTGGCGCCGTCCCAGCGACGACTCTTACCTGTCCAGCCAGACATCCTCGAGGCGCCAGCCGTTGTAGACGCTGTTGACCATCATGGTCAGGCCCTTGACCTGCGGCTGGAGGCAGGCGGCGGCGACGGCCTGGGAGATGATCGGGCGCACGACGTCCGCGGCCAGCTTGCGCTCGATCTCACGGACGACGGCGCGGCGCTTCTCCGTATCGCGCTCGCGCGACTGCGCGTCCATCAGGGCGGTGAGCTCGGCATTGCAGTAGCCGTTGAAGTTGCGCGGCGCGCCGCAGCCGTAGTTCTCGACGAAATGCTGGTCGGGATCATCGAGCGAGCTGCCGGTGGCGTTGAGCACCAGCGTGTAGTTCTTCTGGTACAGGCGATTGAAGTAGACCGCACTGTCGATCATCTCCAGCTCGCCGTCGATGTAGATGTGGCGCAGGTGATCGATCAGGATCACCGCGAAGTCGCGATAGGAGGCGGCGTTGCGCGTGCTGACCTTCATCTTCAGCCGCTTGTCCGGCCCGTAGCCCGCCTCGCGCATCAGCGCCCGCCCCTTCTCGCGCGCCGCCTCGACATCGTCGCCATAGCCCGGTAGGTCCCTCAGCGCCGCGGCATCGACGCCCCACACGCCGGCCGGCGGCGGCAGCATCGCGCCGCCGATCACGTCCTGGCCCTCGCTCGTGATGGCGATGAACGACTTGCGGTCGAGCGTCAGGGCCAGCGCGGTGCGCACGCGCGCGTCGTCGAACGGCGGCTGGTCGCGATTGACGATCAGGTTGTAGCTCACGTTCACCGGCCGCAGCGTGCACTGCGCCGTCGGCGATGCCTTCATCGTGTCCCGCAGCAGCGGCACGGTGACGTCGGTCGGGAACGTCATGTCGGCGCGGCCGGCGGTGAAGGCCAGCATGCGCGTCGCCCGATTGGGGATGATCGAGTATTCGACGGCGTCGAGCCAGGGACGGCCCGGCTTCCAGTAGTCGCGGTTCTTCTCCAGCTTCACGCGCTCGTTGCTCTTGAGCTCGACGAACTTGAACGGCCCGGTGCCGATCGGATGGCGCCGCATCTGCGCCGGCGGCACATGGCAGGGATAGATCGCCGTCCAGCCCGCCGCGAGAAAGGCCAGCAGCGAAGGCTGGGGCCTCTTGAGATGGAAGGTGACCTGGAAGTCGCCATCGGTCGTGACCTTCTCGACGTTCTCGAACCACACGCCGCGCGGATTGCGCCGCAACTTCACCTCGCCCTTGTCCATCAGCAGGTCGAAGGTGCAGCGCACGTCGGCTGCCGTGAACGGCCTGCCGTCGTGCCACTTCACCCCCTGGCGCAGGTCGAAGCGGACCGTCAGGCCGTCGTCGCTCACCGTCCAGCCGGTCGCCAGCTCAGGACGGATGCTCTCGAAGGTGTTGCGCGCCACCGACTGGTCGTAGATCACGAGGTTGTTGAACACCGCCATGAACGGCACCACGACCGAGGCGGTGATCTCCTCGTGCAGCGACGGGCTGGGCGGCGTGTCGCCGAGCTGCCCGCGCAGCGTGCCGCCGGCCTTCTGCGCCTGCGCCGGCAGGCCCGGGACGAGCAGCGCGAGCAGCAACGCGATGACGGTAGTCCACCTGAAGAACATTCCATGCCTCGCCAGCTTCAACGCGTCGAATTCCTGCGCATACCCGTATCGATGTCGTCCTGAGCGCAGCGAAGGACGACAGCCAGATGTCTCGTCGGTCCTCGCTAATCGTCGTACAGCGCCGTCCGCACGGCGCCGACCTTGCGGATCGTCGCCTTCAGCGCTTCGGCGTAGGACTTGAGGTTGCGGTCGAAGCGCGATTGCGGGCCGACCAGGTTGATGCCGTAGAGATCGCCGAAGATGCGCACCGGCAGGGCGATGCCCATCACGTCGGGCGAGCTCTCGCCGACATTGGTCCAGTAGCCGCGCTTGCGGCCCTCTTCCACGCTTCTCGTGTATTGCGCGCGGCTGCGGATCGTGCGGTCGGTGATCCTCGGATATTTGAGCTGCGACAGCAGCCGCTCGCGCGGCTCCGCCTCCATTGCCGAGACGATCGCCTTGCCGATCGACGAGGCGTGCAGCGCACGGACCGAGCCGACCGTCATGGTGTAGCGCACGGCATGATGCGATTCGATGATCTCGAGATACACCACGCCCAGCCCCTGCAGCTTGCCCAGGATCACCGTCTCGCCCGTGGCGTCGCGCAGGGCTTTGAGCAGCGGCCGGACGTTCTGCGCGATCGGATCGTGATGGGCGATGGCGTCCGCGACCTGGCTCAGCCGCCGCGTCGGATAGAACGCCCCGCGCGGGCGCAGGTAGTAGAGGAAGCCGCGATCGACCAGGGTGCGCACCAGCGCGAAGCAGGTCGAGGTCGGCAGCGACAGCTCGCGCGCCAGATCCGACACGGTGATCGGGCTCTGCCGGCGGGCGAAACTCTCGAAGATGTCGAGCGTGCGATCGGCGGTCCTGACCGTCATCTCAGGACGCCCGTTCCCCGAATTCGCATATCTGCAATCTTGTTCTCATTTCGGAAACACCTTGCGCGCGTTCAAAGGGTTTGTATAGCGTAGACACGCCAACGGACGGCAGGGGGAAGACCGTATGAGCGCGAGCGGATTCAGGGCGGCGGGATTTCCGTGGCGTCTCTATTGCGGGCGGCAGGTCCTGGAGCAGAGCCTCAAGGAGGCCGTGATGCGGGCCGGCGCGAAGCGCGCCTTCGTCGTCTGCTCGCCGTCCATCACGCGCAAGACCGACGGCGTCCGCCGTATCGCCGCCGCGCTGGGCGACCTCTATGCCGGCGCCTTCGACGCCGTCGAGAACGACGCGACCTATGTCTCCGTGAAGGCGGCGACGGAGGCGGCCGTCGCGGCCGGCGCCGACCTGCTGATCGCGGTCGGCGGCGGCAGCGTGATCATGGCCGCGCGCGGCGTGGCGATCTTCATGGCCGAGGCCGGCGATCCGTTCCGGCTCATGACGCAGTATCCGGAAGGCCGCCCCGCCTACAGCCCGCGCCTGGCGGCGCCCAAGCCGCCGATCATCAACGTGCCCACGACGCCCAACAGCGCGATGAACCGGGCCGGGACGGCGCTGAAGAATCCCGACCTCGACCATCGCATGGAGTATTTCGATCCCAAGACGCGGCCGCATTCGATCTTCCTCGACGAGGAGGCGCTGCTCGCCACGCCGCCGCACCTGATCCGCTCGACCGCCGCGACGGTGTTCGCCGGTTCGGTCGCCGCCAAGGGCCAGCTCGACTCCAATCCGCTGGTCGAGGGCGACGACGACCAGGCCTTCCGCCTTTCCTACCGCGCCTGCCGGCGGCTGCCCGACGAGCCGGCCAACCCCGCGCTGCTGATCGATCTCGCCATCGCCGCCTTCCTGCGCAACCGCGCCGAGGACGACGGCATGAGCCGCCTGCTGCGCGGCCGGACCTTCTCCGGCAGCTACGCGGTGTCGACGGCGATCCACATCCGCTATCCCCGGATCGGCCAGGGCGAATCCACGTCGGTCGTCCATTCGACGCGGATCAGGCTGTCGGAAACGGTCGACGCGGAGGCCGCGCGGCGCCTCGCCGAAGCGCTCGAGGTTTGGCGCGACGGCATGGACGGCCGCGCCGCCGCCCTCGCCGTCGCCGACCGGCTCGACGCGCTCTACGACCGGCTCGGCATGCCGACCCGCGTCCGTCAGCTCGACATCCCGCGCGAGGACTTCCCGAAGATCGCCGCCGACACGGTGAAGAACTTCAACGCCAACGCCGGCGCGCGCTCGCCCGACGCCCAGATCGCCGACGCCCTCAAGCTCCTCGAGGCTGCCTACTGAGGGCGTGCCGGGAGCGCGGCTCTCCAGAGCCGCTCGTGGGATGGGACAAGCCGAAAGAAGAGCGGCTCTGGAGAGCCACGCTCCCAGCAGAGGACAGGCAGATGGGACCGTTGACCGGAATCAGGATCGTCGAGCTGGGCGGAATCGGGCCGGGGCCGTTCGCGGCCATGCTCTTCTCGGAGATGGGCGCCGAGGTGGTGCGCATCGCCCGCCGCCCGGGTGCGGAAGGCATCAAGGGATTCGACAAGCGCTACCGGCTTCTCGATCGCGGCCGCCGCACGGTCGCGATGGACCTCAAGAACCCGCGCGCCGTCGAGGCGGTCCGGCGGATGATCGCGAAGGCCGATGCGGTGACGGAAGGGTTCCGGCCGGGTGTGGTCGAGCGGCTGGGCCTCGGGCCCGACGACTGCCTCGCGCTCAACCCGAAAATTGTCTACGGCCGCATCACCGGCTGGGGGCAGGACGGGCCGCTCGCCGCCGAGCCGGGCCACGACATCAACTACATCGCCCTGACCGGCGCGCTGCATGCGATCGGCCGCAAGGACGGCCCGCCGGTGCCGCCGCTCAACCTGGTCGGCGATTTCGGCGGCGGCGCGATGTACCTCGCCTTCGGCATCGTCTGCGCGCTTCTCGAGGCACGCTCCTCGGGCAAGGGCCAGGTCGTCGATGCCGCGATGATCGATGGCGCCTCGAGCCTGATGACGATGATGTACGGCATGCATGCCGCCGGCCTGTGGAGCGACGAGCGCGGATCGAACCGGCTCGATTCCGGCACGCCGTGGTACGACGTCTACGAGACCTCGGACGGCAAGTGGATCTCGATCGGCTGCAACGAGCCGCAGTTCTACGACGCGCTGCTCGACCGCCTCGGCGTCGATCGCTCGACGCTCCCGGCCGACCGGCACGACCGCGCGGGCTGGCCCGCGATCCGGGCCTGCTTCGCGCGGAAGTTCCGCGAGAAGACGCGTGACGAATGGTGCGCGATCATGACCGGCTGCGAGGTCTGCTTCGCGCCCGTGCTCTCGATGGCCGAGGCGCCGCTTCATCCGCAGATGAAGGCGCGCGGCACGTTCGTGGAGCTGGACGGTGTCGTGCAGCCCGCGCCCGCGCCTCGCTTCAGCCGCACCCGGCCGGAAATCCGCCATTCCGCCGGCTCGGCCGGCCAGCCGGCCGACGACGCGCTCGCCGACTGGGGCTTCGCCGCCGCCGAGATCGCCGACCTGCGCGCCTGCGGCGCCGTCGGCTGAGATCTTGTGCTGGGGGCGCGCCACTCCAGTGGCGCGTCTTCCTGGTCGTTGCACCATTTCTTGACGCGTCACTGGAGTGACGCGCCCCCGGCAAAAGAAGGAGAACGACATCGTGACGGGACCTCTGGCCGGCCTTCGCATCCTCGACCTCACCACCGTGCAGATGGGGCCATGGTGCACGCGCATCGCCGC
The DNA here is from genome assembly GCA_945957125.1 of uncultured Rhodospirillales bacterium. Classification (GTDB taxonomy): domain Bacteria; phylum Pseudomonadota; class Alphaproteobacteria; order Reyranellales; family Reyranellaceae; genus Reyranella. The sequence goes on from CAMFJT010000136.1 coordinate 5,359, forward strand.
CGATCTCGGCGCGGAGGTGATCAAGGTCGAGGCGCCGGAAGGCGATTCCAGCCGCTACGGCGCCAACGCCCGCCATCGCGGCATGAGCGGCGGCTTCCAGCACAATGCCAGCGGCAAGCGCTCGCTGGTGCTCGACCTCAAGCAGCCGCGGGCGCGCGAGGCGATCCTGCGGCTGGCCGCTGGCGCCGATGCCTTCGTGTCCAACATCCGCCCCGCCCCGCTCGAGCGGCTCGGCCTGGGCTACGAGGCGGTGCGCAAGGCCAACGACTCGATTGTCTATCTCTCGATGGTCGGCTACGGCAGCGGCGGCCGCTATGCCGGGCGGCCGGCCTATGACGACCTGATCCAGGCTGCGTCGGCGATCCCCATGCTGCTGCAGCGCTCGACCGGCGAGCCGCGCTTCATCCCGATGGCGGCGATCGACCGCATCGTCGGCACGGCGGCAGCCAACGCGCTGCTCGCCGGCCTGCTGGCCAAGGCGCGCACCGGCGTGGGCCAGAAGATCGAGGTGCCGATGTTCGAGACCATGGTGCAGTTCGTGCTGTGCGAGCACATGCAGGGCGCGACCTTCGATCCGCCGACCGGCCCGCCGGGCTATGCCCGCACCCTGTCGCGCTCGCGCCGGCCCTACGCCACGCAGGACGGCTTCCTCGCCGTCCTGCCCTACAATGACGGGCAGTGGCGGCGCTTCTTCGAGGCGGTCGGCAAGGGCCACCTTTTCCGCGACGACCCGCGCTTCAGCGACATCGCCGCGCGCACGTCGAACATCGACGCGCTGTACGACATGATCGCCGAGGAGCTGAAGGCGCGGCCGACGGCGGAATGGCTGAAGCTGCTGCACGAAGCCGACATCCCGTGCATGGTGCCGCACACGCTGGAGACGCTGCTCGACGACCCGCACCTGGCGGACCGCGGCTTCTTCCAGTTCCGCGAGCATCCCTCGGAGGGCCGCATCCGCACCATGCGCGAGCCCAGCAGCTGGTCGGAAACGCCGCCTCCGTCCGACCGGTTCGCGCCGCGGCTCGGCCAGCACACGGCGGAAATTCTCGCCGAGGCGGGCTATGGCGCGGCCGAGATCGAGGACATGATCGCCGGACGGATCGCCTTCCCCGAGCGGCAAGGCTGATCGCGAGGAGGAAACGATGAGCGAGAGCAACGACGACCTGCTGGTCCGCCGCGAGGACGGCGTCCTGGTGCTGACCTTCAACCGGCCGCAGCACCGCAACGCGCTGACGCAGGAGATGCAGGTGCGGATGGGCGAGGAGCTGGCCGCCGCCGAGCTCGACCGCGAGGTCGGCTGCGTGCTGCTGACCGGCGCGGGCGGCGCGTTCTGCGCCGGCGGCGACGTGAAGAACATGGCCCGCCTCCATGCCGGCCAGCCGGTCGACCAGCTCCGGCGCATGGAGGCGCAGCGCCAGTCGCAGCGGCGCACCTCGCTGCGGCTGTTCGAGATGGCCAAGCCGACGATCGCCGCCCTGCCCGGCGCGGCGGCCGGCGCCGGCCTGTCGCTGGCGCTCGCCTGCGACATGCGCATCGCGGCGGAGACGGCGATCCTGAGCACCGCGTTCGTCAAGATCGGCCTGTCGGGCGACTACGGCGGCACCTACCTGCTGACGCAGCTCGTCGGCCCGGCCAAGGCGCGCGAGCTCTACCTGCTGGGCGACCGCGTCGACATGGCGGAGGCGTTCCGGCTCGGCCTGGTCAACTGGGTGGTGCCGGCCGCCGAGCTCGACGCCAGGGCGCTGGAACTGGCCAAGCGTCTGGCGGCCGGCCCGCGGCTGGCGCACCGCTTCATCAAGGACAACCTCAACCGCGCGATGAAGGCGAGCTTCGCCGACTGCCTCGACGGCGAGAGCGCCAACCTGATGCAGCTGCGCGACACCGAGGACCACAAGGAAGCCGCCCGCGCCTTCGCGGAGAAACGGGCGCCGAGGTTCACGGGGCGGTGAGCGGCGGCGGGAGGTTCAGGCTCGAACGGCGCCTTCCTCCAGGCGAGGCCTACTCGACGATGAAGGCCTCGCCGTCGATGACACGCACGCGAATCCTGTCGTTCTCGTCGTAGAACTCGCGGGGATCGGCGAATTCGCCCGTGCCCTCCAGCTCTTCGGCAGGGAAAAAGCAACCTTCTTCCTCGTCGGGAAAGTGCACGTCATATCCATAGATCTTTCCGTCCTCCTCGCTGATGCCGAGCATGACACCGATCTTCCCGTCGTATTCGGGAAGCTCTCGGCTTTTGAGGACACGGACCTTCTCGAAGAAGCTCAGGCGCATGGCAATGACCCGCAAGCGAACATAGCACCCCCATCAAGGGCGGGCGTGAGGCGGCGGCTGGATCGCCGACGCGACGGCCGCCATGATTCCGCCAAGACTGGCCATCGCATGCCGATCCTCAGCTTTCGGGCGCGATGAAGCGCCACGGCACGGCGTCGGCCAGCCACACCCGCTCGTTGCCGACATAAAAGGGAATGCCGGCCGTGGCCGCTGCCGCGGCATCGACCACCAGGATGGCCGGTTGCGGATGCTTGCGACGGCCGACCGCGACGGCGTCGGCGCGATGGGGCGACAGGTGCACGTATTGCCGCGCCATCGGTTGCAGGCCCGCCTGCCGGATCGCGTCGAGCGCACGGGGCGAGGTGCCGTGGTACAGGCGGGCTGGCGGCGACGCGGCGGCACGCGACAGCTTTCCGGGCACGGAATGGCCGTAGAGCGCGCGGATTCGATCGTCGACCATCTCATAGCGCTTCTTGGCGGAGGCGCGGATCACCTCCGCGAAATCGGCGGCCGTGAGGTCCTGCCAGTCGGGCCGCTCCCCGTGCAAAGCGGCCAGCACCGCCCCGACCGGCGTCCAGCCCTCGGCATCGAGCTCCAGCTCGTAGAGCCAAGGTTCGTGACGCAACGCATGAGCCAGCGTCCGGCTGATCGTGGTGAGGTCCTTGCGCGACATGATGACGGCTTCTAACAGGCGATCTTCACCACAGCCAGCCCTCTCCGGTTGTATTCCATTCCTTCGTGCAATCTCCCGGACTGTCTGCCAGGTGAAACCGACGCCTCGTCTTCCGGTGTAGGCACTAAGGATGCCTGAACGAGGCTCGGCCTCGATGTAGATTCGGCCACACGCCGGGCACGGGTGAACGTGCCGACCTGACACCACGCAGCTGGAGAAAAAACGTCGGTCATTTCACAGCGCCGGCGCCATGCGCCGCGAGCGCGTGACCGGGTGGTCGCTAAAAGCGCCGACGGCAGGGGACGAAAATTGGCCCTAGAAGGGCCAACGCCATACCCAGAGATAAAGGCCGCAGCCAGCGGCGGCCAGGTTGAGCAGCGGCAAGATGGGATACCATGCGAGCCAGTTCCGTCGACTGATCCCGCTTGCCGCGATGCCAGCCAGCGTGAAGGCCGCGATGGGCCAATACCATTTCAGGGAGGCAAAGCCCCAGAGGACCATGGAGAACGGAACATACGTCCCGGCGAAGACCAGGGCGGTACGGATCGACCTTCGAAGATCGAGCCGGCGACGAGCGCCTTCCAGCAAGATGCGATCGGAGATCGCACCGGCGCAGACACTCACGAAGTAGATAAGGATCGTCGCGAAGCCACCCCAGGGCGCACCGCCGTCGAAGATGGCCATGCGAGTCAACGCATGCCGCACCGCGGCGTTTCGGATCGAAAAGCGCGGTTTCCGGTCCGGGCGCCAATCCGCAGCTAGGAGCGTGCGACGACACCCGGAGGCCGCCAGGTTCCCGAGCCCGCCGGCAGGATGGATGGAGGCGTCGTCTTGGGCCAGTAAAGGCGCATGACGAGATAGATCGGCCCGTTTGGCGCCGGCAGCCAGTTCGCCTCCTTGTCCGCACCAGGAGACTTGTTCTGGATGTACAGGGTCACCGATCCGTCCGGGTTGGTCTTGAGCGACGGCAGCATCGGCGAGTTGATCAGATACCGGCCGATCGGGTTCTCGATCAGCAGCTGGGTCTTGCCGTCGTACATCGTGAGCGACCAGAAGGAGTTGACCGGCGGCAGGTCGCCGGCAGCGAAGGTCAGCGTGTAGTTGTGGGCGCTGCCGTCGAGCGTGCCGCCGTTCGCATCGTTGCGGGTCAGGGGGTAGGTCGCTTCCTCGGGATCGTTGCCGTATATGCCGGCGCGGGCAGCCGTCGCACGCATCAACCAATTGCCGTTGTAATGCGCGCTGTCGCCCGGCAGACCGCTCACCTGCCAGCCGTTCACGCGTGCGCCAGCATTCGCGACAGCCTCGTCGACCTTGCGGTCGCCGAGCTTCAGGCCGATCAGCACCTCTGCCTTGTCCTCGAGCGACAGGTCGCGGAAGTTGAAGGTCTTTCCGGGACCGACGCCGATGCTCGCCAGCCGAGCGCGGATCGCGGCCTCGTTGGGCGCTGGCGGCACGAACTGCAGCGCAAAGTCGAGGAACTCGAAGAACTCCAGCTTTGCGAGCTCCTTGCTGAACTTGGGGAAGTCGATCGCCGGTGCCGGCGCAGGCGCCGGACGCTTCAGGAAGGACGAGAGAGGCTGCGCCTTGTAGCCGGCCTGAACCTTCTTAACGCCGTCGATGTCGCTCGCGTCGAAAAGCTGAGTGCGGAAGATCAGCAGCGAGAACTGGGTGCCGGAGCGGAACACCTTCCGCATGCCGGGCGGCGTTTCGCCCTTCCAGTCCGGTCCAACGACCAGATAGTCTCCGGCTTCGCTGCCGGTCGCGCGGCTCCCAATATATCCGTAGTTATAGGTGCTGCCGTCGCAGAGCTGCACCGAGTAATAGCGCTTCGGATCGACGGCCGGCACGGACACGACGATCGGCTCGGCGCGAAGGTCGGCCCAGAACATCGAATAGGGCGTGTCGCTGTTCGGGGTCGGGACGGCGGTGTCCTTGTAGGTGAAGACCTGAGCGTCGTTGAACAGGCTGTTGAACGGACCCTTGTACTGGCCCGACGTCCGGTCGACGCTGAACTCGTACATGACGCCGTAGTTCATGACGAGCGGCAGGCCGAAGATGAAGCCCTCCTCCGCGATCTCCGCAGCCTTGATCAGCCCCGGACGCGGCGCCGCCGGTTGCGCGCGCGGCGTCCGAAGGCTCGCGCCGAGAGGAACGGCAAGCGCAGCCGACTTCAGGAAGTGACGCTTGGACAACATGATGTGAGCCCTTGAAGTGACCGATCGCAGCCGACTACCAGACCCGCGGCGGGGCGGCTCGGCATTTTGCGACAAAGACGTGCGACAGCGTATGCACCCCTGTGTGTGCGGCCGCAGATCGCTCGTCAGCCGCGCTCGAGAATCAGGTAGACCAGCGCTTCGGCCGATGGATCGGGATTGGCGACCTCGTGCGCAACGTCGGTGCGGCAACTGCAACTGTCGCCGGCCGCCATCTCCGCCATCTCGTCGCCAACGGTGACCCGGACGGTTCCGGCGGCCACGTGCATATGCTCGACCGTGCCCGCCGGATGGGCGCCCGCCTGGCCGAGCGACGTGGCGGGCGGGATCCGGTAGCGCACGATGTCGATGCGGCTGCCCGGCGCCGCGGGGCCGAGGCTTTGCCAGGGCGCAGGGTGCTCTCCGCCCGGCGCGTCTCCGCGGCGCAGGATCCGAATACGCGAGGCCGGGCCCGCGCCTCCCTCGATGAGCGAGGACGCAGTAACACCCAGCGCCTCGGCAAGCCTCACCACTGTGACGACCGTCGGTGACTTCGCCCCCCGCTCGATGTCCGAGATCATCGAGGACGAGATGCCGCTGCGCGCGGCGAGCATGCGCAGGCTCATGCCTGCCGCCTCGCGCTGCCGCTTCAGCGCGCGGCCGGTACGCAAGCTGATCTCGTTCTCTAAAGTTGACATCGTATCCTCTATAGTGCACAACTTCGCCAGCCAAGCAAGGAGCCAGCAGAAATGGACCAGGTCGAATTCGAGACGGAAGGCCGCAATGCCGGCTATCGCTTCGTGAACACAAGCGTGAAGCCGAATCTGGTAGCCCCCAATCACTGTCATGACTTCGACGCCCGCTCGCTGGTGTTGGGCGGCGAGATCACGATCACCTGCGACAACACCCCGGTGACCTTCCGCGCCGGCCAGTGCTTCGAGGTTCTCGCCGGCTGCATGCACACCGAACAGGTCGGCCCGCAAGGCGTGGCCCTGCTCTCCGGCCGGCGCCGCACGGGCGGATCGATCACCCGCGAAGCGTTCGAAAGCGACCTGCGCCGGGAGGGTTTCGAGATCGTTCATGGCGGCCAGAAGCCCGATTTCTGCGAAGAGACCCACGCGCATGATTTCGACGCACGGATCATGGTGCTTGGCGGCGAGATCACCATCGTCCGCGACGGCAAGCTCGAGACGTTCAAGGCGGGCGACTGCTGCGAGATTCCCGAAGCCTGCCAGCACGCCACCAAGGTCGGGCCCGAAGGCGTCGCCTACATCGTCGGCAAGGCGCAGCGCCGAGCGTCGGTGAACTGACGAAGTTGTCCGCACACGAGCGCTAGCGCCGGGTGCACGCCCCTGGAGCTATCCATCGTCGGCCGTGCCGACCCTCTGGGATGACGCGGCGGCGAGCGTAATCATTCACCTCCCTGCGCGCAGCGCGGGGAGGAATATGACACCCTGCCCAAGGTCAAAGTCCTCCGGGTTCCAGTTTCATATTGGTGACGCGTCCATAGGCGCTGACTTTGTCGCTCTTCCTCTTACGACCTTGTCAATGCTTCCGAGTCCTTCGACGGAAGCGGGTGCAGAGAACCCCATGAGGATGGGGAGTTGATGCCTCGCTCCAGCTTCTTCCCCGGACGGGACCCACTCCCCTAATGGACGTTTCACGGGAAGGTCGCTTCGCTACGACCGGCTTGCTTGGTCCAGCCTGCACCGACGCGCGAATTGGGATAGTCTCCGCCACCTGAGGCCGATCGGCAGGGTGGAGAGATGACTCGATGGACGTGAGCACGGCGGGCGGCGCAATCGTCGTGCGCGAAGTAACGACGGCGGACTATCCGCAATGGGCGCCGCTGTGGGCGGGCTACAACACGTTCTACGAGCGCGTGTTGCCGGACGCCGTCACGCAGGCGACGTGGTCCCGCTTCTTCGACCCGGCAGAGCCGGTGCATGCGCTGGTGGCCGAGCAGAACGGCCAGCTTCTTGGGCTCGTCCACTACCTCTTCCATCGCGCCACCGCGACGATCGAGATGAGCTGCTATCTCGCCGACCTGTTCACCAACGAGGCGGCACGCGGCAAGGGCGTCGGCAAGCGCCTGATCGAGGCGGTCTACGACCGGGCGCGCCGCGCCGGCTGCTCGCGCGTCTACTGGCAGACGCACGAGACCAACGCCGTCGCGCAGGTGCTCTACAACAGGGTTGCCGACCGCTCGGGCTTCATCGTCTATCGCCGGCAGATCCAGCCATGAGCACCGCTTGCCGCCTCTATCTCATCTCGCCCGAGCGCCTCGACCATCCCGCGATCTTCGCCGACGAGTTGCGCGCTGCCCTTTCCGGCGGCGACGTGGCCGCCTTCCAGCTCCGCCTCAAGGACGTCGACGATGCAGCGATCGGCCGCGCCGCCGACACGCTGCGCCCGATCTGCCAGCAGCGCGACGTCGCCTTCATCATGAACGACCGGCCCGATCTCGCCGTGGCGCTCGACTGTGACGGCGTGCATGTCGGCCAGGAAGACATGTCGTGCGCCGAGGCCCGCCGCATCGTCGGGCCCAGCCGCCAGGTCGGCGTCACCGCCAAGGCCTCGCGTCACCTTGCAATGGAGGCTGCCGAAGCCGGCGCCGACTACGTGGCCTTCGGCGCATTCTTCCCGTCGACCACCAAAGCCGTCACCACGCCGGCCGATCTCGAGATCGTCGAATGGTGGAGCGAGCTGATGGAGATCCCCTGTGTCGCCATCGGTGGCATCACGGTCGGGAACTGCCGGCCCGTGATCACTGCCGGCGCCGACTTTCTCGCGGTCGCCGGCGGTGTGTGGAACTACGCCGACGGCCCCGAAGCCGCCGTGCGGGCGTTCAACGAGCTGTTCGCGGCCCGCTCTTAGTTCGGCGCCGGAATCTCCCCGGCGCTTCAGCGAACCGGCAGCCAGAGCACGTCCTCGATGTGGCGGGCGCCGGTGGCCAGCATGACCAGCCGGTCGAAGCCCAGCGCGATGCCGGCGCAATCGGGCAGGCCATGGTCGAGAGCGGCGAGGAAATCCTCGTCGACCGGCCAGCGCAGGCCATAGAGCCGTTCCTTCTCGTCCATATCGGCCTGAAGCCGCACGCGCTGGATTGCCGGATCGGTCAGCTCGCCGAAGGCGTTGGCGAGCTCGACGCCGCAGGCATAGAGTTCGAAGCGCTCGGCGACGCGCGGATCGCCCGGCTTGGCGCGCGCGAGGGCGGCCATGGCGATCGGGTATTCGCAGAGGATCGTCGGCCGCCCGATCCCCAGCCGATGCTCGATCCGGTCGAACATGACCCGGAAGAACACATCGTCCCACGAATCGCCGTCGTGCATCGCCACGCCCGACAGGTGCGAGAGCTTCGCCGCATCGCCGGTCGTGGCGAAGAGATCGACGCCGGCATGACGCTCGAAGGCCTCGGCGACCGTCAGCCGCTCCGGCGCCGCCGCCGGATCGCAGACCCTGTCCTCCCAGCGCAACTCCTTCGCGCCGCTGAGCGCCAGCACCGCCGCGCAATCGGCCATGATCGTCTCGTAGCCCGCGTCGGCGCGATACCATTCGAGCATGGTGAACTCGGGATGGTGCAGCGCCGAGCCCTCGGCGTTGCGGAACACGCGGGCGAACTGGAAGAGCCTCGGCATGCCGCCGGCCAGCAGTTTCTTCATCGCGAACTCCGGCGAGCTGTGCAGCCAGCGCGGGCGCTCGATGCCGTCGGGCGTCTTCCAGGTCGTTGAGAAGCCTGCGAGATGAACTTCCGCACCAGGCGCCACCTGAAGGATCGGCGTCTCGACCTCGACGAAGTGTTCAGCCGCGAACCAGCCTCGCAGCGCGGCCTGGAGCCGGGCCCGTGCCTCGAGGTGGGGGAGTCGGCGGGCCAGCCTGTCGGGACGCCAGTCGGTCATGGCCGACCATCGCACGGGCGGTTCGTGCCGTGTAGGCTTCTCATATGACGCCCAAACAGATCGACAGGTTCTGCACCCGGCTGCCCGCGGCGACGCGCACGGTGCAATGGGAGGGCGTGATCGTCTTCAAGGTCGGCGGCAAGATGTTCTGCCTGATTGCGCCGGAGGCCCATTCGGTCGGCCGTGTCTGCTTCAAGTCGGCTCCCGAGCATTACGAGGCGCTGTCGCGTTCGCCGGGCTTCCGCCCCGCCCCCTATCTCGCACGCGCCAAGTGGGTCGCCGTCGACGATCCCGGCGCGCTGACCGATGCCGAGATGAAGGCCTACGTCCGGCGCGCGCACGCCGTCATCGCCGCCGCCCTTCCGAAGAAGCGGCAGAAGGAGTTGGGGCTCCCCCTCCTGCCGGACGACGAGCGGCGTGGCCGATGATCAGGCGGCGCGGGCGAGTTCCAGCCCGCGCTCCTCGAGCGAGTCGCGGATGACGTCGAGCGGCTGGCGGCGATCGACGAGGATCGACGCCGCGCTGCGCAGCCGCGAGCGAAGTTCGTCCCGACCGCCGTAGAAGCTCAGCATCGGCGCGCAGGACTCCTCGACCGCGGCGTCGCGCCAGGATTCGCATGCCGCACCCTGGGCATCGAGCACGTCGTGGCAGGCCAGCGCGACATGGAAGAAATCGAGCGTCTCGTGTTCGTCGGCCGTCTCGAACACGATGCTCGTGCCGTTCACCAGGTTCACCACGGGCACCAGCACGCCGTCGGTGAAGACCGCGTGCGACGCGGTGATCACGAGATCCTGCATCGGCGACTGCGGACCGAGCGCTCCTGCCTTGACCCGCACCGGACGCGAAGCCCCTTCCCAGCGCCCGCGTGGTCCGGTCCGGTGCAGGGTAAAGCTGGTGACGTCCTCGATCGCCGACATGCCACCGAAGCGCGCCGGCACCATGTCGCCCGGCTGCAAGTCCTCGATCGGACGATAGCCTTCCGCCGTGAGGATGAGCGTTCCGCGCACGAAGCAGACCTTGCCGCTACCGCCGCCGCCGGTGCCGCCCCCGCCGCACCACCAGCACCACCATTGGGCGGCCGCTTCCTTCCTGGTGACCGATGTGGCGGCGACCGCACCGACCGTCACGCCGACGGCCTTGAAGAGGCTGCGCCGGGAGCGATTGATCTTCTGTAGGTCAGCCATTTTCCCACCCGTCCTGAAAACTCACTTGTCGATTGAATATCATCGCCATGGAGGTATCACAACGCGGTGACGACGATCGGTCGCGGGACCGAAGCGCTCCTCTTCTCGCACGGGCTCCGCATATGGGTGAGGAGGCACGCTCCCGCCCTCGGTTGCCACCCCTGACGGCCTTTGATACAAGCCCCGCCGCCGGCCTCGTTCCCCGTTCGCGCGCCTTCAAAGGAATCGCGTATGCGGGCGAGGCCGAATTCCATTCATCGACCGAGCGGTAAGCCCATGAAAGTTCCCGTCAATTCCATCCGCGCCGGCAACGTCATCGAATACAACGGCAAGCTCTGGGTCGCGGCCAAGGTACAGCACATCAGCCCCGGCAAGGGCGGCGCATTCGTCGCGATCGAGGCGAAGGCCCTGCGCGAAGGCAACAAGCTGCAGGAGCGCTTCCGTTCGGGCGAGACGATCGAGCACGTTCATATCGACGAGCGCGAGTGCACCTACCTCTACAAGGACGAGAACGGCTTCACCTTCATGGACAAGGAGAACTACGAGCAGCTCACCGTGGGCGCCGACGTTCTCGATCCCGACCAGTCGCGCTGGCTGCAGGACGGCATGGAGGTCCAGGTCTCTCTCTACGAAGGCACCCCGGTCGGCGTCGAGCTGCCCAAGACCGTGATCCTCGCCGTCACGGAGGCCGATGCCGTGGTCAAGGGCCAGACCGCCTCCTCGTCCTACAAGCCGGCCATGGTCGAGGGCGGCATCCGGGTGATGGTGCCGCCGCACATCGCCGTCGGCACCAAGCTGGTGATCAACACCGAGGACGGCACCTACATGGAACGCGCCAAGGACTGATATCCGTCCGATGGCCACCCCTCCCTCCGATCGTCCGGTCGCCCGTGTCGGACGCGGCCCCCTCGAGATGGGCCGCGAGCGCTCCGGACCGCCCGAACGCAAGTCGCTGGCGGCGCGTTCGGCGACCGTCACCGTGATGATTCGCGCCGCGTTCGCCGCGGCCAAATCGCTGAAGCGCGATTTCGGCGAGGTCGAGCAGCTCCAGGTCTCCGAAAAGGGTCCGGGCGACTTCGTGAGCCGCGCCGACATCATGGCCGAGCGCACGTTGCGCAAGGAGCTCGAGCGCACCCGTCCGGACTACGGCTTCCTCGGCGAGGAAGGCGGCGAAACCAAGGGTGACGGCCGCAACCGCTGGATCGTCGACCCGCTCGACGGCACCACGAACTTCCTGCATGGCGTGCCGCATTTCGCGATCTCCATCGGGCTCGAGCGCGACGGCGAGATCGTTGCCGGGGTGATCTACCAGCCGATCTCGGACGAGCTGTTCTGGGCCGAGAAGGGCAACGGCGCCTTCATCGATACACCCAACGCCCGCTCGCGCCGCCTGCGTGTGTCTGGTCGCAAGGACCCGGCGCGCGCGCTGGTCGGCACTGGCATCCCCCATCTCGGTAAGGCCGGCCATGCCGACTATGTGCGCAAGCTGGAAACCGTGATGGGCCGCACCTCCGGCGTCCGCCGGTGGGGCGCCGCCGCCCTCGACCTCGCCTTCGTGGCGGCCGGCCGCTATGACGCCTTCTTCGAGATGGGCCTCGCCCCCTGGGACGTCGCGGCCGGCATCCTGATGGTGCGCGAGGCAGGCGGCATGGTCAGCGACATTTCCGGGGCACCCTACGTCCTTGGCGGCCCCTCGATCCTCGCCACCAACGCCGGTCTGCGCGAGGCCATGGTCGAGATCCTGGTATAGAGCCTTCCGCTGGGCCCGCGGCGCCTCATGATTGTGACATGAGCGCCACGGAGAGGTTGTAAATTTATCGGCCGATGGCAA
>CAMFJT010000137.1 GCA_945957125.1 uncultured Rhodospirillales bacterium
GACCCCTCCGTCGCGGATTACCGCGCCACCTCCCCCGAAGACGGGGGAGGGGAAATGAATTTCCTAGCCCTTCTTTCCGCGCGTTTCCGAGAACGGCACGCGGGCCGTGGGATCGGTGTCGCGCGGCAGGCCGAGCATGCGTTCGGCGACGACGTTCTTCAGGATCTCCTGCGTGCCGACGCCGAGCGTCACGGCCTGGCTGAACCAGAAGGCGTGGTCCCAGTCGTCGTAGGGATCGTCGCTGCCGACGAGCTGCGAGGGAAACGGCCGCTCGCCGGCGATCATGCCGCGCGGGCCTTGCGCGCGCTTGGCGAGCTCCACGACCTTCTGGCCATGCGGCGCCGCCAGCATCTTGTGAATCGCACCCTCCGGCCCCGGCGGCCGCGCGTTCATGCGGTCGCTCAGGGCGCGATAGGCGAGCAGACGCAGGATCTCGCCCTCGACATAGATCTGCGCCGCCTCCTCGCGCATCGCGCCGTCGTCGAGCGCCCCGGTCTCGGCCAGCCCCTCGACCAGCTCGCGCGCCGACGGGCCGTGACCCCAGATCGCGCCCGGCCGCGACAGCGCCACGCGCTCGGTCTGGAGCTGGGTCATGCTGAGCGCCCAGCCGTCGCCCTCCTTGCCGAGCAGCCGGTCGGCCGGGATGCGCACCTCGTCCAGGAAGACCTCGTTGTACTCGTTCTCATGCGCCGACATGTCGATGATCGGCCGCACCATGATGCCGGGCGTGTCCATGTCGAGCAGGAACTGCGACAGGCCCTGGTGCTTGGGCACGTCGGAATTGGTGCGCGCCACGAGGATGCCGACCTTCGCCTTGTGGGCGAGCGAGGTCCAGATCTTGTGGCCCTTCACGACGTAATGATCGCCGTCGCGCCGCGCCACGGTGCGCAGCGCGCCGAGGTCGGAGCCGCCCGACGGCTCGCTGAACAGCATGCACCAGATCTCCTCGCCGGCCAGCGCGGGCAGCAGGTAGCGCTCGCGATGCGCCTCGGTACCGTGCGTCAGCAGCGACTGGGCGCAGTTGTTGATGGCGACGGGATTGCGCGGGACATGCACGCCCGCCCGCTTCATCTCCTGGTCGACGATGAGCTGCAGCTCCGCGTCCGCCGCGAGGCCCCAGGGCTTGGGCCAGTGTGGCACGGTGAAGCCGGCCTGCGCGAGATCGCGGCCGGTCGGATGCGGATGCGCCTCGAACCAGGCGCGGATCGGCGCGCGTTGCGGATGGTCCTCACCCGGCAGCTCGAAGTCCATCGGAACCTCCTGATGCAGTCATGTCCTTGAATTGCTCGCGCAAGGTCACCTTGTGGATCTTGCCCGTCGCGGTCATCGGCAGGGCCTCGACGAAGGCCACGTCCTCCGGCACCCACCACGAGGCCATCTGCGGCCGCAGGAACGCGATCAGCTCGGCCGCGCTCACGTCCTTGTCCGGCCGCCGCACCACGACCAGCAGCGGACGCTCCTGCCAGGTCGGATGGTGGATGCCGATCACGGCGGCCTGAGCCACAGCGGGATGGCCCATCGCGGCGTTCTCGACCGCGGCGCTGGAGATCCATTCGCCGCCCGACTTGATCACGTCCTTCGAGCGATCGACGATCTCGACCGTGCCGTCGGGAAAGAGCTTCGCCACGTCACCGGTCTGCAGCCAGCCGTCAGCGAGCGGCGCGTCCTGCTTGAGGTAGGCGCCGACGATCAGCGGGCCCCGCGCCTGCAGGTGACCGAAGGTCAGACCGTCATGCGGCAGCGGCTGGCCCGCATCGTCCACGATCCGCAGCTTCGTCGAGAAGGCGACCCGGCCCTGGCGCAGCTTCTGCTCGACCCGCTGCTCGTAGGGCGCATCGGCAAGTCCCGGCGGCAGGGCGCATTTGGTGACGCCGAGCGCCTCGGTCATGCCCCAGGCCTGCGCCACCTCGATGCCGTGACGCTGCTCCAGCGCATCGATCAGCGAACGCGGCGGCTTGGTGCCGGCGACCAGCGCGGCGCGCAGCGACGGCAGCGTGAGCCCGGTACGGTCCATGTAGTCGACGAGCATCATCCACACGGTCGGCACGCAGGCGGCCATGGTCACCTTCTCGGCGGCCATGATCTCGTGGAGCTTGTCGGGCTCGAAGTTGCGGCCGGGCAGCACCAGCCCGTGGCCGCTGAGCGGCGCGGTGTAGACCATCTGCCAGCCGTTGCCGTGGAACATCGGCGCGATCGGCATCACCACCTCGCGCGCGCCCGAGCGATAGCCGCCGATCATGTCGGCGGTGCTCATGACCAGCGCGCTCAGGATCGTCGAGCGATGCGTGTTCACCACGCCCTTGGGCGCGCCCGTCGTGCCCGAGGTGTAGCAGATCACCGACGCCTGCTTCTCGTCGAGCTGCGGCCAGTCATAGTCGGCGTCCTCGGCCGCCAGCAGCGTCTCGTAGCTCAGCAACGCGAGGCTCGATTTCGGCGGCTCGGGATCGACGCTCATGTAGATCCAACCCTTCACGCCGGGCGTCCGCGGCGCGAGCTTCTCGGCGATCGGCAGCGTGGCCGCGTCGACGCAGATCCAGGAGTCCTCCGCGTGGTTGACGATGTAGACGAGCTGATCCTCGAACAGGCGCGGGTTGATCGTGTGCAGCACGGCGCCGCTTCCCGACACGCCGTAGAACAGCTCGAGATGATGGTGCGTGTTCCAGGCGAGCGAGCCGACGCGGTCGCCCGGCTTCACGCCCAGCCGCGCCAGCGCCTTGGCCAGCCGCTTGGCGCGGTCATGAGTCTCGCCATAGGTGGTGCGGTGGATGCCGCCCTCGGCGGTGCGCGCCACGATCTCCGTCGTGCCGTGGATGCGCGCGGCATGCTCGAGCACCGACGACACGAGCAGGGGCGCGTCCATCATCAAACCCTGCATGGTTGAAGCCTCCCGATTGGTCCGTCTTCTTGTCGTGCTCAAACCTCGCGTCCCTCTCCCCTTTCTTCCTCCTCTCCCCCTAGCGGGGGAGAGGAATCCGAGGAGGAGAAGAACGAGCATTTCCCTTCACGTATCCGTCCACGATTTCGCGCCACAGCGTCAGCAGCCGGTCGAACCGGTCGGGATCGTCCTGCCACAGCATGCGGATGGCGAGGCCACGCACCAGGCCGAGCGTGAGCCACAGCACGTCATCGGCGGTCTTCTCCGACATGCCGCTGGCGACCAGCGCCTCGAGCCACGCCTGCTCGGCCGGCAGGCGCGCCTTGCGCACCATGGCCATGAGCTGCCGGCGAAAAGCCTTGCGATTGATCGAGGTCGCGATGTCGAGCGAGATGAAGAACGGCGTCGAGAAGAAGAAGTCCCGGCCGTCGGCGATCACCTTCTCCAGCGGATCGTCGCCCTTCGCCACCGCGCGCGCCCGGCCACGGCTGGTCTCGAGCACGTTGGTGAAGACATGCTCCATCGTGGCGTAGACCAGCTTCTCCTTGGTCGCGAAATGATGGAGCTGCGCGCCGCGCGAGACGCCGGCCGCCCTGGCGACGTCGGCGGTGCGGAAATGCGCGTAGCCCTTCTTGCGCAGCACCTCGACGGCGGCGTCGAGGATGCGCGTCCGCGTGCCTTGCGTGCGCTCCGCCTGCGTGCGCCGCTTCTTCGCGGCCGGCGCACGCCGGCGCCGGATCGGTCGCTCGTCGAACTGTTCCGACAATGCCATGGCCGGATCAGTCCGCCTTGACGTACTCGACCTTCTCCCAGCCCTTGCCGTCGAAGCGCGAGAGCTGGAAGCCGTGATAGGCGCGATAATCCTCCGGCGTGTTGCCCAGCACCGTGCCGGGAAGCAGCAGCGGCAGGGTCACGTCCTTGAGCGTCGTGGCCTGCTTCAGCAGGTTCTCGCGCGTCAGCTCGTTCTTCGCCGCCCTGAGGACGTGCTCGGCCATCTGGGCATTGACGTAGCCCGACACGCCGATCGCATCGAGGGCGGAGTCGTTCGGGAGGTACTTCTTCATGAAGGCGAAGTAGTCCTGCATCGCCGGGTCCTTGTCCCACGCCGGATCGCCCGGCTCCTTGAAGAACTGCGCCGTCATCACGCCGGCGCTCTTGTCGAAGCCGGCGACCTTCAGCACCGCCTGGACCGAGCTGCCCGGGCTGGCGATGAAGTGCATCGGCTTCCAGCCGAGATCGTTGGCCTTGCGGATCGCCTGGGCCGCGAACTTCGGCGTGGAGAAGTTCATGAACACGTTGGCGCCGGAGTTGGCGAGATTGATCATCTGCGAATCGACGGTCGGATCGGTCAGCTCGTAGCTCGCCTCGGCCACGATCGCCTTTGCGCCCGCCTCACCGAGGCCCTTCTTCAGGCCCTTGAGGAAGTCCTTGCCGTAGTCGTCGTTCTGGTAGAGCACGGCGATCTTCGCGTTGGGCTGCGTCTTCAGCGCATACTTGGCGTAGCCGGTCGCCTCGACCTCGAACGAAGGATAGAACGGCACCGTCCAGGGATACTGCTTGGGATCGTTGAACTTGCTGCCGCCGGCCGAGACCAGGAGCTGCGGCACCTTCTTGCCGTTGAGGTACTTCTGGGTCGCCGAGTTGGTCGGCGTGCCGACGGTCCCGACCTCGGCCAGCACGCCCTCTTCCTCCACCAGCTTGCGCGATGCCTCCAGCGCCTTGGGCGGATTGAAGCCGTTGTCGAGGACGATGAACTTGATCTTGCGCCCGTTGATGCCGTCCTTCTCGTTCAGCATCTTGAAATAGGCCTCCTCGACGCGGCTGTAGATGCCGAAGGCCGAGGCCGGGCCACTGAGCGGCGTGCTCTGGCCGATCTTGATCTCGCTGTCGGTGACGCCCGGTCCGTACTGCTTCTGCTGGGCCTGGCCGGCCGCCGCCACCATCGCGAGCCCAGCCGCGATCAGCGCCATCTTTGCGCGCATCGTTTCCTCCGCTATTTGCGCCAGCCTCTCGACGGGCCGGTCGCAACTCAGTTAAAAACAGTCCATCCGGCTTGTAAACAATAATTCTACCATTTGTTAGGAAACGCCATGGCCGACATCCTCGCACTGGGCATCTCCCACTATCCGCCGCTCTGGGGTCCCGACGAGCGCATGTCCTGGATCCTCAAGCGCATGCTGCAGAACCCGAAGCTGCCCGAAGAGCTGCGCACGCCCGACGGCTGGCCCGAGGCGATGCGCGCCGAATGGGGCAACGACGAGGGCGTCTCGTCCGCTGCACGTCATCGCGAGAAGCTGGTCGGCTGGTTGAGCAAGACGCGGGCGGCGCTCGATGCCTTCAAGCCCGACTTCGTGCTGATGTGGGGCGACGACCAGTACGAGAACTTCAAGGAAGATATCGTGCCGCCCTACTGCATCGCGGCCTACGACCGGTTCAAGTTCGCCACGCCGCCGGGCAATGTGTGGGGCGAGACCGACAAGGTCTACGACCTGCCGGGCCATCCGGCGGCGGCCAAGATGCTGGCGACGCGGCTGATCGAAGACGGCTTCGACACGGCCTATGCCTACAAGCCGCTGCACCATCCGCTGGGGCACGCCTTCACCAACGCGATCCTGTATCTCGACTACGACCGCACGGGCTTCGACTATCCGATCGTGCCGTTCGCGATCAATTGCTACGGCCGCAAGGTGCTGGCCCAGCGCGGCGGCCTGCCGGTGTTCGATCGCGAGATCGCCGACGGCGAGCTCGATCCGCCGGCGCCGACGCCGAAGCGGCTGTTCGACATGGGCGCCGCGACCGCGCGCATCCTGGCCGACTCGCCCTACCGCGTGGCGCTTCTCGCCTCGTCGGGCTGGAGCCACGCCTTCCTCACCGGCAAGAACCATTACCTGTGGCCGGACACGCCCGCCGACCGCCGCATGTACGACGCGCTCAAGGCGAGCGACTGGGCCACGTGGCGCGCCCTGACCGGCGCCGCCGTCGAGGACAGCGGCCAGCAGGAGATCCTCAACTGGTCCTGCCTCGCCGGCGCCCTGAGCGCCCTCGACCGCAAGCCGCAGGAAACCGGCTTCGTCGACACCTGGATCTTCAACTCGTCGAAGGCCTTCCTGATCGCCCCGCCGAACTGAGAGCAACCTTCATGTTCCTCTCCCCCGCCAGGGGGAGAGGCTAGGAGAGGGGGTTGCGCTCGCCGTCGACGACGAGCTGGATCGAGGCCCAAATTCCCTCACGGTTTGCGACGACCTCGTTCGCGGCAAACCGGACGACGCGCCATCCTTCGCGTTCCATATCTGCAGTCCGCCGGGTGTCCGCGTCGATCTGGTTTGCGTGATGATCTCCGTCGATTTCGATCACGAGCTTTCTGGATACGCAGGCGAAATCTGCGAAGTATCGCCCGATCGGGTGCTGACGGCGGAACTTGATTCCGTCCATGCGATGGGCGCGGAGCAATTCCCAGCACACTCTTTCGGCTTTGCTGCTGTCGCGCCTGAGTTCTCGCGCTCGAACGATCTGCCGTGCCATGCCCCCTCTCCCCACCTCTCCCCCTAGCGGGGGAGAGGAGCATGAAGAGAGAAGAATCTGGCTACTTTACGATCCCCTCCGTCAGCAGCTTCATCAGCTCGTCGGTGATGTCGGCGGGGGCCATCGTGCCGGCGGGGTCGTACCATTCGGCGGCCCAGGTCAGGGCGCCCATGGCGAGCATGCGGACGACGGAGAGGTCGAAGCCGGGACGCAGGAGGCCCTTCGCCTGCGCTTCGGCGAGCAGGTCGGCGAAGATCGCGGCGTATTCACGCTCCTGCTTCATGTGATGGTCGCGCAGGCGCTTGGGCAAGCGGCGGATCGCCTTCAGGCGCGAGGAGAAATGGTGGTGCAGCGTGTACTTCAGGTGCGCGCCGAGCGCGGCGCGCAGCCGATCCAGAGGAGACGCCCCCGCCACCTCGGCGATCGCCTTGAGTACCTCGGTCTTCGCGCCACCGACGCCGCCTTCGAGCACGGCACGCATGATCTCGTCGCGCGAGGCGAAGTGATAGTAGATGCTGCCGGCTTCGATCTTCGCCGCGGCCGCGATGCGGCGGACCGTGACCTCGTCGGAGCCGTGCTCCTGGAACAGGCGGGTCGCGACCTCGATCAGCCGCGCCCGCGTCCTCTCCGCCTTGGTGATCCTGCTCTTTGCCGTCTGCCCGGAAGCTCGCATCAAATGATGATAGTCAGCTTGCCCGGATAAAGCATGTCCATGCCGAGGATCGAGCGCTTGGACAGGATGCGGAACGGATCCGCCGTGGTGTCGATCCGGTAGAGATGCTTGCCGTAATAGGTGTCGACCACGCCGCGCTTGGCGCGATAGGTGACGAAGTTGCAGCTCACGTCGGCAACGCCGTCGGTGACGCCAGTGATGCGCACATTGCTGATCATGTGACGCTGCTGGGAGCGCGGGAACTCCGAGTGCGCCTCCTTCTTGGTCAGCCGCACCACCCGCTCGCGCAGGCGGACATAGTCGTCGGCGATGTAGAACAGCGAGGTCGCCGGATCGCTCTCGTCGGTGCCGGTCGGCGGCACCTCGTAGGTCGCGCCTTCGGCGAACAGCGCGAACCATTCCTCGATCTTCCACTCGTCGAGCAGCTCGGCCTCGAGATAGAGGAAGTCCTCGATACGGCCGCGCAGCGCGGCGGTGTCGTTGCGCCGGCCGGCCGGCAGGCTCACGTCGCCGTTCATGCCAGGCCTCCCATGCGCGCGTTCCACTGGCGCCAGAAGCAGCGCATCTGCTCCTCGTCGTCGTTCATCGGCGGGCCGTTGCGCGGCATGCCCTTGGAGATGTCGTTCCAGCCGACCTCGCGCATGTTGCGATAGCCGCGCTGGCAGTTCTCCAGCGCCTCCTGGTCGTCCGGCGTGGCGAAGCCGCCCGGGCCGAGGAACTCGAGGAAGTTGAACAGGCGCAGCTTGCGCAGCTCGGCATCCTCGTCGCGCGCGCCGAGCGCCCAGGCGCTGACCGTCATCTTGTCCGGCGCCGAGGGCATGAAGGTGCGGATGGTGATCGCCATGATGTCGTTGATCACCAGGTTGGGGAAGATCAGCATGTTGCGGCTGAACTCCGCGATGCGCGTGCCGCGCTCCTCGCCGAAGCGCTTGATCAGCCCGGCGCGAAGCTGCGCCACCACCTCGCGCTTGTCCTCGCCCCACGACGGCACCCAGCGCGCCACCGGCCGGCCCCACGGCGAGGCATACTCGATCACCGCGTGGCCGTTACCGAGATCGTGCATGCCGCTGGCGGCAAAGTGGCCGGCGCTGGTGTCCATGCGCAGGCTGCCGATCGCCTTGAGATAGTCGAAGTATGTCGAATGCACGGGAAAGCCGTGGAAGGCGTCGATGCTGTTCTCGGCCAGCAGCTTCCAGTTGGCGTTGATCACGTATTGCTGGCCCGAGCCCACGATCTCCATGCCGGCCTCGGCATGGTCGGCCACGAGGTCGATATATTCCTTGGCGCCGGCGAGATAGTCCGACAGCGACACGGCGTTGCTGTCGAAGTTCACGAACCAGAAATCGCGATGGCTCTCCAGCCGCGGCACCTGGGCGAGATCGGCGCAGCCGCCGCCGTAGTGCTCGGCGCCGTAGTTGCCCTCCTCGAAGCGCGAGGCGAAGCGGCCGTTCACGTTGAACGACCAGCCGTGATAGAAGCAGCGGAAGGCCAGAGCATTGCCCTTCTTCTCGCGGACCACCATCGCGCCGCGATGCGGGCAGGTGTTGAGGAAGGCATGGACGACGCCGGCGCGGTCGCGATTGAAGATCAGCTCCCGGCCGCCGACATTGCGGGTGATGAAGTCGCAATTGTTGGCGATCTCCGACGAATGGCCGACATAGAGCCAGCAGCGGTCGAAAATGGTGCGGTTCTCCGCATCGAGCACCGACTGCTCGGTGAAGGCGCGGCGCGAGACACGAAAGAGATGGCGCTGGCGATCCTCGACGACCATCGACGGATTGGTCAGGATGCTGTCCATGTTGTTCCTCCCATTGGCCCTACGACTGGAGTCTTGCCGATTTCCCGACCAACGGCAATAACGAACAAATGTTAGAATCGATCGTCATCGTCGGGGCGGGACAGGCCGCCGCCCAGCTCATCGCCAGCCTGGTCCAGGACGGCTTCACCGGCAGCGTGACCCTGGTCGGCGACGAGCCGCACCTGCCCTACCAGCGCCCGCCGCTGTCCAAGAAATTCCTGGCCGGCGAGCTGTCCTTCGACCGGCTCTATGTCCGCCCGGCCGCCTTCTACGAGAAGGCCGGCACGCGCCTGATGCTGGGTACGACCGTGGCGCAGATCGACCGGCAGGACCATGCGGTCGTGCTGGCCGACGGGACGCGCCTGCCCTATTCGACGCTCGTGCTGGCCACCGGCAGCCGCGCCCGCACGGTGCCACTGCCCGGCGCCGACCGGCCGGGCGTGTACTTCCTGCGCACCATCGCGGACGTCGAGGCGTTGAAGGCGGCGTTTGCGCCCGGCAGGTCGCTGGTCGTGGTCGGCGGCGGCTATATCGGGCTGGAGCTCGCCGCCGTCGCGGCCAAGCACGAGCTCAGGGTCACGGTGCTGGAGCAGGCGCCGCGGGTGATGGGCCGCGGCGTCGGACCGGTCGTCTCGCGCTTCTACGAGCGGCTGCACCGCGAGGAGGGCGTGGATATCCGAACCGGCGTGTCGGTGCGTGCCATCGAGCCGGGCCATGTCGTCTGCAGCGACGGCAGCCATCCGGCCGACCTGGTGCTGATCGGCGCGGGCGCGCTGCCCAATGTCGAGCTGGCGCGCGAGGCGGGATTGACTGTCGGGGAGGGCATCACGGTCGACGCGCAGTGCCGCACGTCCGATCCGGCGATCTACGCCATCGGCGACTGCACGGTGCAGCACCACGCGTTGTTCGAGCGCGGCCTGCACCTGGAGTCCGTGCACAATGCGCTGGAGCAGGGCCGCATCGCCGCAGCGGCGATCACCGGCAAGCCCATCCCGGCCGAGCAGGTGCCGTGGTTCTGGTCCGACCAGTACGACGTGAAGCTGCAGATGGTCGGCCTGTCCGCCGGCCACGACGAAGCCGTGGTCCGCGGCAATCCCGACCAGGGCCGCTCGTTCGCCGTCTTCTATCTGCGGCAGGGCATGCTGCTGGCCGTGGACGCGGTGAACCGGGCGCCGGAGTTCATGGTCTCCAAGCAGCTCATCGCCGAGCACGCCCGGCTCGATCCCGCGAGACTCCGCGACGAGCGCGTGGCAGTGAAGGATCTGAAAGGCTGACAAGGACAGCTGGGAGCGCGGCTCTCCAGAGCCGCTCTTCCTTCGGTTGCTCACATCGCATGAGCGGCTCTGGAGAGCCGCGCTCCCGGCAGGCACAACATCCAAAGAGGACCAGGCATGGCGAAGATCACGTTCGAGGAGCCCAGCGGCAAGCTGCATACGGTCGACATGGCCGGCGGCCAGTCGGTCATGGAGGGCGCGGTGAAGGCCATGGTCGAGGGCATCGATGCCGATTGCGGCGGTGCCTGCTCGTGCGCGACCTGCATGGTCTACGTCGCGGCCGAATGGGAAGCGAAGCTGCCGGCCAAGCAGTCGGACGAGAAGCAGATGCTGGAGTTCTGCCCGCACGTGCAGGCGAACTCCCGGCTGACCTGCCAGATCCCGGTGACCGATGCGCTCGACGGGCTGACGGTCAAGATCCCGCCCAGCCAGCACTGAGAGTCGTTACCAACCGGAAACTTGATCCCCAGGGGCCCGTGGCCATTTTTGCGCTCAAAGAGAGGTAACCGATGATCGAGCGCAGACCCTTCGAGAAATTGGGCAAGTCGGACCACGGCTGGCTCAAGGCGAACTTCCATTTCAGCTTCGCCGACTACCGCAACAAGGACCGCGTGCACTGGGGCGCGCTGCGCGTCTGGAACAACGACCGGATCGCGGCGCAGTCCGGCTTCCCGCCGCATCCCCATCGCGACATGGAGATCGTGACCTACGTCATCAAAGGCGCGATCACCCACCAGGACCATCTCGGCAACAAGGGGCGGACCGAGGCGGGCCAGATCCAGGTGATGAGCGCGGGCCAGGGCATCCAGCATGCCGAGTACAACATGGAGCAGGACGAGACCGAGCTGTTCCAGATCTGGATCATCCCCAACAAGGAGGGGGTGCCGGCACGCTGGGAGACGGTGCAGTTCCCCGCCGACGGGCGCGACGGCAAGCTGGTGCCGTTGGCCTCGGGCCGCGGCCATGACGGAGCGATCCCGCTCTATGCCGACGGCGCGCTCTATGCCGGCACGCTGAAGGCCGGACAGGAGATCCGCCAGACGCTGGGCGGCAAGCCGGCCTATCTCGTGCCCGCCAAGGGCCGGATCGAGGTGCTGGGCGCCGACGGCAAGCCGGTGACCGCCAACGCCCGCGACGGCATCGCCGTCGTCGACGAGCCGGAGATCACGCTGCGCGCCAGCGAGGACGCGGAGATTGTGCTGGTCGAAACGGATCGGTTGAACTGACGCCTTATGCTGCCTCCCCCGCCATACGGGGGAGGTGGCCCGACGGGCCGGAGGGGGAACGCTCCAGCAAAGATCTCCCGGTCCTTTGATCTGCAATTCCGAGAATCGGCTGTGAGCCCTTCCCCCTCCCTGCCCTCCCCCGTATGACGGGGGAGGAGTCAAGCAGGGAGAAACATCCATGGCCTACAAGGGCTTCGATCTGACGGGCAAGGTGGCGCTGGTGACCGGCGGCAACGGCGGCATCGGCTTCGGCATGGCCGATGCGATGGCGGAGGCCGGCGCCGATGTCTGCATCTGGGGCACCCGCAAGGAGAAGACCGACGCAGCGGCGGAGAAGCTCCGGCGCCACGGCCGCAAGGTCCATTCCCAGATCGTCGATGTCGGCGAGGAGAAGCAGGTCGTCGACGCCTTCGCCGAGACCGTGAAGGTCATGGGTCATGTCGACAACTGCGTCGCCAATGCCGGTGTCTCCGGACGCGGCAAGGGCTCGATCCTCGAGATGGACTACGAGGAATGGCGGCGGGTCACCCGCATCAATCTCGACGGCGTTTTCTTCACCTTCCGGGCCGCCGCCAAGCACATGGTCGAGCGCGGCAAGGGCGGTTCGCTGGTGGCGATGGCTTCCACCGCCGCGATCGAGGGCGCGGCGCGCTCCAGCCACTACGGCGCGAGCAAGGGCGGCGTCTGCGCCATGGTGCGGGCGCTGGCCGTCGAGCTGGCGCGCTACCGGATCACGGTCAACTCGATCCTGCCGGGCTGGATCGAGACCGAGATGACGGCCAATGCCTTCGGCAACCCGAAGTTCGCCGGCAACGTGATGCCGCGCATCCCCGAGCGGCGCTGGGGCGTCGGCGCCGACTTCGGCCCACTCGCTGTCTACCTCGCCAGCGATGCGACTCAATATACCACCGGGCGCGACTTCGTCATCGATGGCGGCTATACCCTGTTCTAGCTCTCAGAAATGCCCGGAGTGTCGAAGATGACGAAGACGTTCGCTGTTGCCACCGCCGCTGCCCTGCTGGTCGCGGGCTCGGCTCTGGCGCAGCAGAAGCCGGCCGCCCCCGCTGCCCCGGCCAAGCCCGCCGCGACGGAAGACCGGTATGTCGGCTACTACTATCCCAAGCCGAGCTCGACCGAAGTCTACGAATCGGCGATGCAAGCCATCGACGGCGTCGACCGGGCACAGCGCATCCAGTTCGTCACGGTGATGTCGCAGGGAACGATCCAGTCGTCCTATCGCGTTCCCTACGCGGTGTTCGCCAAGGGCGAGAAGGCCGACAAGCTGATCATCGTCGGCCTCGGGCCGGGCGAGTTCGGCACGATCTACCGCATGCGCGCCCTGCTCGCCAACATGACCACCATGTCGCGCATGTCGCCCTTCTTCCAGGAGCGCACCGTCGCCGAGGACGCGACGTTCTTCGACCTGATGAAGCTGCTCGGCTTCACCAGCATCACCATCACCGACGGCGAGAAGCTCACGCACCAGGTGACGATAAAGTAAGCGAGTCTCTCTCCCGTTGCCTTCCCCCACCCGGCCTCCCCCGTAAGACGGGGGAGGAGCATGATCTTCCTCCTCTCCCGTCTTACGGGGGAGGCCGGGTGGGGGAAAGCCTCAGTCGAAGCGACCATCCATCTCGGATCGATGGAGCGCTTGGCAAATCGTCTCAACGACGGCCTCCATCTCCGTGAAAACCTGCCCGTTCCAGAACCGCAGCACGCGATAGCCGTGCGCCCTCAAGCATGCATCGCGTGCCTCGCCGTATGGCGTGTCGGTGACGTGCTGGCTGCCGTCGAGTTCGACAACAAGACCGGCGTCCAGGCACACGAAGTCGCAGATGTATTTGCCCATCGGCCGTTGCCGGCGGAACTTGAATCCGTTCAGTTGACGCCCACGAAGATGGCGCCACAGACGCTTCTCGGCTTCGGTCGCGTTGTTGCGCAGTTCACGGGCATAGTCGTTCATGAGCGGATTGAACCGCCGAACCTTGGCGATAAAACGGCACCTTGTACAACCGATAATTGCTTCTCCTCCCCCGTCTTACGGGGGGAGGAGTCATGAGAGGGCGGCGTTGATGTCGTGGTGGTACCAGCCGAGCGCCTTCTCGAACTTGCCGAAGGTCTGGACCTTGTTGGCGCCGCTGCGGAAGTTCGCCTGGATCGTGGCGCCGACGGCGAAATCCTCGGCGAGGGCGGAGAGGATCAGCTCCTGGTTGGTCTTCCAGTAGCTTTCGGGCCGGGTTGAGCGCACCTCGGGATCGACCAGGATCGAGACATTGATCAGCGATTCGTCGGGCGATACCGGGAAGCTGGTGAACACACCGCAATGGTCGGCGGTGTAGGCCAGCACCGTGTTGGGGAAGAGCGTGTAGAGCACCACCGCATGGTCGAGCAGGCGCCAGCTCTCGCGCGGCTGGGACTCGATCTCCATCAGGGTTTTCTTGGCGGCAGCGAAGCGCGAATGGCGGTCGCGACGCTCGTGCGTGGTGATGTTGTCGAGGAACAGCGGCGCCACGCTGGCGCCGTGCAGGTAGCGGAAGTGATAGAGCTCGAGGAAGGTGTCGACCACCAGCTTCCAATTCATGTGGGGCCGGATCGGCACGGAGCTGTGCACGTCCCAGCCCTCCATGCTCCACGCCTCGAGCTCGGGGCCCATCGGCCCGAGATAGGCATCGATATCGAGCTCCGCGCTCTCGCCGGCTTCGAGCGCCGACGGCTTCACCCAGACCAGGCCGCAGCGCTCCGCGACGGCGAGCGGTCGCAAGCCGTGCGCGCCGCGATCGATCTCGCCGAACCACGCGCCGTCGGTGATGCCGACCAGCCGGCCGGTGAGATCGTAGCTCCAGCCGTGATACGGGCAGACGAAGGCGCGCTTGCCCGACCCGCACGCCTTCGCTTCGACCGTTGCCGAGCGATGGCGGCAGACGTTCAGGAAGGCGCGCAGCTTGCCGTCGAGCCCGCGCGTCACCAGGATCGCCTGACCGGTTTCGTTGTGGGTGAGGAAATCGCCCGGCTTGCGGAGCTGGGCGGAGAAGCCGACGACCACCGGATGGCGCCGGAACAGCACCTCGACCTCGCGGTCGTAGCGCGCGCGGTCGAAATACTCCTCGACGGCGGTATAGGTGAGGCCCGGCGCGTCGTCGCGCGTGTTGGAGCGCGCCATCCCGAGCATCCGTTCGAGCCAGGCGACCTGATCGACCTGCTTCATGGCACCCTCCCTCAGATAGCGTTCATGCCGCCGTCGATCACCAGCTCGGTGCCGGTGACGAAGCGCGATTCGTCGGAGATGAGATAGAGGATGCCGTAGGCAATGTCCTCGGGAGCGCCGAACTCGCCGATCGGGATGGTCTTGAGCGCCCGTTCGCGTGCCTTGTCGTTGGGCAGGATGCCCTCGCCCATCGGCGTCATGATGATTCCCGGATGCACCGAGTTGCACCGGATCCTGTAGCCTTTGCGCGCGCAATCCATCGCCACCGTCTTGGTGAACTGCCGCACCGCGCCCTTGCTCGCGCCGTAGGCCGAGAGCGCCGGCGTGCCGAGGAAGGCGGCGAGCGAGGAGGTGTTCACGATCGAACCGCCACCCGACTGGCGGATCGCCGGCACGGCATACTTGCAGCCGAGGAACACGCCCTCGACGTTGATCGACAGCATGCGGCGCCACTGCTCGACCGTCTCGGTCTCGAAGGTCGACGGGAACGGCCCGGAAATACCGGCATTGTTGACCAGCCCGTCGAGCCGGCCTTCGCGCGCCATGATGCCGTCGACGATGCGCTTCCAGTCGATTTCCTGCGCCGTATCGTGCGCCTCGAACCGCGCCTTGCCGCCGATCTGCTGCACCGTCTCCAGGCCGCCGGGCTGGTTGATGTCGCTCACGATCACCGTGGCGCCCTCGGCGGCCAGCAGCCTGGCCGTCGCGCGGCCAATGCCCGACCCCGCGCCGGTCACCAGCACGACCTTGTCCGCAACCCTGCTCATGCGTTCCTTCCCCGAACTTTCTTGAGCCGAGGCTAGAAGCGGAGCAGCCTCGCGACAAGCAAGGAGAACGCCCCATGGCCCGCACGCTGGAATTCTACTTCGATTACGGCAGCCCCTACAGCTATCTGGCCGACACGCAGGTCGAGGCGATCGCCAGGCGCACCGGCGCGACGCTCGAACGCCGGCCGATGCTGCTGGGCGGCGTGTTCAAGTCGACCGGCAACCATTCTCCGGCCGAGCTGCCGGCCAAGTCGAAATGGAGCGCCTTCGACATGCCGCTGTGGGCGCGCCGGTACGGCGTGCCGTTCCAGCGCAATCCGTTCTTCCCGGTCAACACGCTGGCGCTGATGCGCGGCGCGGCGGCGGCGCAGATCGACGGCCTGTTCGAGCGCTATCATCCGGCGATGTACAAGGCGATGTGGGTCGACGGCCGCAATCTCAACGACATCAAGGAAGTGGCCGCCGTGCTTTCCGCCGTGGGGATCGACCCGCAGAAGTTCGGCGCCCGCCTCCAGGACCAGGACGTAAAGGATCGCCTCAAGGCGACCACGAACGAGGCCGTCGCGCGCGGCGTCTTCGGCGCGCCGACGATGTTCGTCGACGGCATGATGTTCTTCGGCAACGACCGTTTGCCGTTCGTCGAAGCAGCGTTGAAGGGGGAGCTGAGGTAAAGGCTCGCGGCGGCGTCCGGCGCCGATATGAGCAGCTTCCAATAGCCGATCAGCCGCCGATCTCGATGACTGCCTTGCCGATGACCTGCCGGTCGGTGAGGGCGCGGAAGGCATCGGCGGTGCGCTCGATCGGAAAACGGTGGGAGATGTGCGGGCGCATCACCCCCTGCGCGGCGAGCTTGGGCAGGATCTCGACATAGTCGCGGCCGAGCTCGGGCGCGATCCGGGCGATCGTCTCGCCGGCGCGCACGCCGAGGATCGTCAGGCCCTTGATGAGCACGTGGTTCGACATGATCCGGCTCGGACCGCCCGAGGTGAAGCCGACGATCAGCAGTCGCGCGCCATAGGCCGCCGCACGCATCGACTTCTCGAGGACCTCGCCGCCGACCGGATCGTAGATCACGTCGGCGCCCTTGCCGCCGGTCAGCGCCTTCACGGCTGCGACGAAATCGGAGGTCCGATAGTTGACGACCTCGTCCGCGCCGCCGTGGCGCTTCACGACGGCGAGCCGTTCATCGTCGCCGCCGGTGGCGATCACCCGGGCGCCGAGATGCCTGGCGAGCTGAACGGCCGCCAGGCCGACGCCGCCCGAGGCGCCATGCACCAGCACGACATCGCCCTTCTTCACCGCCGCCCTATGGATGAGCGAATGATAGGCCGTGTGCGCGGCCACTCGGTAGCCGGCGCCTTCGATTTCCGACCAACCGTCGGGCAGGCGCATCAGCGCGTCGGGCTTGGAGACCTTCACGTACTCGGCGAAGGCGCCCGGCCGCACGCCGAAGATCACCCGGTCGCCCGGCCGCCACGCCGTCACCTCGCTGCCGACGGCATGGACGGTGCCCGCGCCTTCCATGCCCGGCACGAACGGCAGCTCCGGCTTGTGCTGGTAGCTGCCGGCGACCGAGAGGATGTCAGGGAAATTGACCCCGGCCGCGCCGACCTTGACGACCACGTCGCGCGGTCCGGCCACGGGCATGGGAATGTCCTGGATCGTCAGGACGGAAGGGTCGCCCAGTCGATCGCAAACGACGGCGCGCATCGAATTCATTGCCCCACTCCAGACGGATGTCCCATCATGCCTGCCGGGAGCGCGGCTCTCCAGAGCCGCTCATGGGATGGGGTATGGCAGCCGAAGGAAGTGCGGCTCTGGAGAGCCGCGCTCCCAGCGGCTAATCCAGCTCGAAGGCTGTCTCTTATACACATCTGACGCTGCCGACGAAGAGGATAGTGGAG
>CAMFJT010000138.1 GCA_945957125.1 uncultured Rhodospirillales bacterium
GCAAGCCGTTCCTCGGCATCTGCGTCGGCATGCAGCTCATGGCCACGCGCGGCGTGGAGTACGGCGTCCATGCCGGCCTCGACTGGATCGCCGGCGACGTGGTGCGGATCGAGCCGGGCAAGGACCATCTCAAGATCCCGCACATGGGCTGGAACGAGCTGCTCGACCTCGCGCCGCATCCCGTGCTGGCCGGCATCGCGCCGCACGAGCATGCCTACTTCGTGCATTCCTTCCAGCTCGTGACGGCCCGGCCGGAAACCCTGCTGGCCACCACCGACTATGGTGGGCGGATCACGGCGGCCGTCGGGCGGGACAATCTCGCGGGCACGCAGTTCCATCCCGAGAAGAGCCAGGCCACCGGCCTGCGCCTGATCGGCAACTTCCTGCGCTGGAAGCCTTAGCGCGCCTTGTCGTCTTGCCGGACACTTGAAGTCAGGGCGACATCGATTTGGAAGCGCCCAAGATTTTGGCGCATTCGGATGATGTTTGCCTCCTGGAGCAGGCTGGACCGGTGAACCGATGATCGCTCGTAGGAACTTTCTCGTAGGACTGGCCGCCTCGGCGACGGCGGGGTGCGCCGCGCGCCAGGCGCCGCCCTCGGCCTATCCCTATCCCGTCGCTCCGCCGCCGCCGGACCGCGCGTCGATGGGGCTCGATGCAGTGATCGACATCAGCCGCAGCGTCACGGTCACGGATTTCCGCCAGGTGCGCGGCAGCGGCATCCGGGGCGTGATCCACAAGGCGAGCGAAGGCGGCGATTATGCCGATTCGGCATGCGCGGCGAGACGACCCCAGGCCGAGGCAGCCGGCCTGCTCTGGGGCACCTATCATTACGGCACCGGACAGATGCCGGGGGCGCAACAGGCGGCCTTCTTCCTCGCCATGTCGCGGCCGGGGCCGAGGACACTCCTCGCGCTCGACCTCGAGGCCAACGACAACAATCCGTCGAACTCCATGCGGCTGGATCAGGCCGAAGCCTTCGTGCGCGCGGTGGCCGAGGCAACCGGACGGCTGCCGGTCGTCTACGTCCATCCGGGCTGGGCCAACGGCGAGCCGCTACCGGGCTCGGGTCTCAGCTTCGGCGCCCGCATCACGCCGGACTCGATCCTCGCGCGTTGCGGCCTGTGGGTCGCCGACTACCACGATTCGCCGGAGGTGCCGTTGGCCTGGGCGGCGCGCGGCTGGCGGCTGTGGCAGTATGCCGGCGACGAAAGCGCGAGCCGTCCGGCCTACAACCAGACCACCATCGTGCAGGGCGTCAGCCATTGCGACCGCAACCTGTTCAACGGCGACGCGGCGGGGCTGGAGCGGTTCTGGGGCGCGTGAAGGCAAGCAAGGTGAGAAAGCAATGAGCGCACGTCTCGACGACGCCGATCTGGTCGACCGCATCCTGGCGCATGTCGACGGCCGATCGACGGACAAGGGCACGACGGTATGGCGCGAGCCGGCGGCCAACTATTCCTCGCCCGAGCGGTTCGCCGCCGAGCTGGAGGTGCTGCGCCGCGTGCCGATGGCCTTCTGCCCGTCCGCCGCCCTGCCCGATGCCGGTTCCTACATCGCGCGCACGACCGTGGGCACGCCGCTCCTCGTGGTGCGCGGAGCCGACGGGGTCGTGCGTGGCTTCCGCAATGCCTGCCGTCACCGCGGCATGAAGCTGGAGGAAGGCGAAGGCTGCAAGCGCGCCTTCGCCTGTCCCTACCATGCCTGGACCTACGGCCTCGACGGCACGCTGCGGCACGTTCCGGGGGAAGACGGCTTCCCGGGCCTGGACAAGGACGCGCACGGGCTCGTGCCCGTCACGGTGCAGGAAAAGGGCGGGCTGGTGTTCGTCACGCAGGACGCGCCGCTCTCCGACGGAGCGCTTCCGGACGTGCCGGATCTGCTGCCGCCCGACTACGTGCTGTTCAACAGGATCGAGTTCGACGATGCCGCGAACTGGAAGCTGATCGGCGAGACCTCGATGGAGGGCTACCACATCAAGGCGCTGCACGCGCAATCGTTCTACCCCTACGGCTACGACAACCTGAACGTGGTCGAGCTGCACGGCCGCAACTCGCGCATCGTCTTTCCGTTCCGGCGCATCGAAAAGCTGCGCCAGCTGCCGCGCACGGAATGGAAGGTGCAGGGGCGCCTCACCGACGTCCATCAGCTCTTCCCCAACACCCATGTCAGCTTCCTGTCGAGCCACGCGATGCTCATCATCCTCGAGCCCGTGACGCCCTCCCAGACGCACTGGGTGATCTACCAGCTCGCCCCGCGGATCAAGAACGGCCGGCCGCTCGACATCGCCGAGGCCCGGCGCGATGCCGATTTCGTGCAGGATGCCGGCCTGACCGAGGATCGCCGCGCGGCCTGCGCCATCCAGGCAGGGCTCGCCTCGGGCGCCAACACCCACTTCACCTTCGGCCAGTACGAGCAGGCGATCGGCCACTTCCATCGCCACTTGACGGAGCATGTGGAGATGCTCGCGAAGGCGCGATAGGCGCATCACCGAAAGTTCACAAATCGCAAAACGATCGGTAACGCGATCTACCCATGGTGCGCCGGTTTTCAAGGCGTGCCCATGTCCTTCACGACATCCGTCGACGCGGCGCAGGAGCGGCGCCAGCGCTGGCTTTCCGTCCTCGCGAAGAGCCCCGCCGATCGCATCGACGCGGTGTGGCAGGCCTTCGGTCCAGTGCCCGAGCATACGGTCTTGCGCCGTCCCGAGATCGGGCTGGTGATGGTGCAGGGGCGGATTTCCGGCACGGGTGCGCCCTTTCCTGCCGGCGAAATGACGGTGACGCGCGCCGCCGTTCGTCTCTGCAGCGGCGAGCTCGGCATCGGCTATGTCGGCGGACGACACCCGCGGCAGGCCGTGATCGTGGCCACCATCGACGCGCTCGCCCAGGCGGACGGTTGGCAGCAAAGGCTCGAGGAGGAGATCGTGGCGCCCCTGGCGGAAGAAGCCGGCGCGCGCCGGCGCAGGCGCGCGTCCGCGGCGGCTGCCACCAAGGTCGATTTCTTCACCGTCGCGCGGGAAGCCGGGACATGACCGACATCGGCCCCGGTCTTGCCGATCCCGCGCACGACAGCCAGCGCCTGTTCCGCGCCGTGCTCGACGCCTTCTCCCATCCCGGCCGCATCGTCGCGCTGCCGCGGGCGCCGGCCGGCGTCGGGCCGCTCAGCCCCGCGGCAACGGCTTTCGTGCTCACGCTCGTCGATCGCGACACGCCGTTGTGGCTGGACCCCGCCTTCGACGTCGCCGCGGTGCGCGACTTCGTGCACTTCCACACCGGCGCGCCGATCGCCGCGCGCCAGGCCGACGCACTCTTCGCAGTGGTGGAGCCGTGGCGCGAACCGCTGCTCGACGGCTTCGCCATCGGCAGCGATGCCTATCCCGACCGCTCTGCCACGCTCGTGATCGAGGTCCCGTCGCTCGTGGACGGCACCCCGCGCACGGCGCGCGGTCCGGGCATCGCCACCCACGAGACGATCGCGGTCGCCGGCCTGCCCGCCTCGTTCGCCGGCGCCTGGGCGGCAAATCGCGCCCTCTTTCCGTGCGGCGTCGACCTCGTCTTCACCGCCGGCACCGCGCTTCTCGCGCTGCCGCGCGGCATCGTCATGGAGGGCTGAGCATGTACGTGGCCGTCAAGGGTGGCGAGACGGCAATCGAGCACTCCCTCGAGCTGCTGGCCGACCGCCGTCGCGGCGCGCGCGACGTCCCCGAGCTCTCGACGCGGCAGATCCACGAGCAGCTCGCCCTCGCCGTCGATCGCGTGATGACGGAGGGCTCGTGCTACGACCGCGAGCTTGCCGCTCTCGCCATCAAGCAGGCGCGCGGCGACCTGGTCGAGGCGATCTTCCTGCTGCGCGCCTACCGCACCACCCTGCCGCGCTTCGGCGACAGCCTGCCCCTCGACACCCGCCGCATGGCCGCCGAGCGGCGCATCTCGTCGACCTTCAAGGACGTGCCGGGCGGCCAGGTGCTGGGACCGACCTTCGACTACAGCCACCGCCTGCTCGACTTCGCGCTGATGGCCAACGGCGAGCATCCGGCCGCACCGACCGCGCCGGTCGATGCCGCGCCCGACCTGCCGCGGGTCGGCGACATCCTGGAACGCGAAGGAATGCTCGAGCCGCCGCCGTCGGAGGGCAGCCCCCATCGCGACATCACGCGCACGCCGCTCACCTTGCCCGCCTCGCGGCCGGTGCGGCTGCAGAACCTAGCGCGCGGCGACGAAGGCTTCCTGCTGGCGCTCGCCTATTCGACGCAGCGCGGCTACGGCAACAACCATCCCTTCGTCGGCGAGATCCGTTTCGGCGCCGTGCCCGTGTCGTTCGTGCCGGAGGAGCTCGGCTTCGCCATCGAGATCGCCGAGATCGACGTCACCGAATGCGACATGGTCAACCAGTTCGCCGGCTCCCACGACGTGCCGCCGCAGTTCACGCGCGGCTACGGGCTCGCCTTCGGCCATGCCGAGCGCAAGGCGATGGCGATGGCGCTGGTCGACCGTGCCCTGCGCGCGCAGGAGCTGTCCGAGACCGCGACCTCGCCGGCGCAGGACGAGGAGTTCGTGCTGGCGCATTCCGACAGCGTCGAGGCCTCGGGCTTCGTGCAGCACCTCAAGCTGCCGCACTATGTCGACTTCCAGTCCGAGCTGGTCGTCGTGCGCCTGCTGCGCGCGGAGGTCGAGGCGCGCCGCCGACAGGCGGCGTTCGACCGGGCCGCGGAGTAGCCGCGATGCCCGACAGCCAGCACGACGGCAGCGCCTACAACTATGCCTATCTCGACGAGCAGACCAAGCGGATGATCCGCCGCGCCATCCTGAAGGCGGTGGCGGTGCCGGGCTACCAGGTGCCGTTCGGCGGCCGCGAGATGCCGCTGCCCTACGGCTGGGGGACCGGCGGCATCCAGGTGACCGCCGCCATCATCGGCCGCGACGACACGCTCAAGGTGATCGACCAGGGCGCCGACGACACGACCAACGCCGTCTCGATCCGCCGCTTCTTCGCCCGCGTCGCCGAGGTCGCCACCACGACGCGCACCGCGGAGGCGACCGTCATCCAGACGCGCCATCGGGTGCCCGAAACGCCGCTGAAGGACGGCCAGATCCTGGTCTTCCAGGTGCCGATCCCCGAGCCGCTGCGCATGCTCGAGCCGCGCGAGACCGAGACGCGCACGCTGCATGCCCTGTCCGAATACGGCGTCATGCAGGTCAGCCTGTACGAGAGCATCGCCCGCCACGGCCGTATCGCCAAGACCTACAACTATCCGGTGCTGGTCAACGGGCGCTACATGATGAGCCCCTCGCCGATCCCGAAATTCGACAACCCCAAGCTGGACCGCAATCCGGCGCTGCAGCTCTACGGCGCGGGGCGTGAGAAGCGGATCTACGCCGTGCCGCCCTACACGCCGGTGAAGAGCCTCGACTTCGACGACCACCCGTTCGAGATCGAGCGCTGGAGCGAGTGCTGCGCGCTGTGCGGCTCGCGCGAGTCGTTCCTCGACGAGATGATCGTCGACGACGCCGGCAAGCGCCTGTTCGTCTGCTCCGACACCGACTATTGCCGCGAGCGACGCGGCGAGCCGGTCCAGTGAACGCCCCGCTGCTCTCGGCCCGCGGCGTGACCCGGCGGTTCGGCGGCCGCATCGCCTGCCGCGAGGTCAGCTTCGACCTCTGGCCCGGCGAGGTGCTGGGAATCGTGGGGGAATCCGGCTCGGGCAAGACGACCCTGCTCAACTGCCTCGCCGGCCGGCTCGCCCCGGACGAAGGAACGATCACCTACGATTCGGCGGCCGCCGGCACGGTCGATGTCCATGCCCTCAGCGAGGCGCGCCGCCGCCTGCTCGCGCGGACCGAATGGGGCTTCGTCAACCAGGACGCACGCGAGGGCCTGCGCATGGGCGTGAGCGCCGGTGCCAATATCGGCGAGCGGCTGATGGCGATCGGTGCGCGCCACTATGGCAGCATCCGCCAGACCGCCTCCGACTGGCTGGCGCGAGTCGAGATCGACCTCGACCGGCTCGACGACCGGCCGACGACCTATTCCGGCGGCATGCGCCAGCGTCTGCAGATCGCGCGCAACCTCGTGAGCGAGCCGCGGCTGGTGTTCATGGACGAGCCGACGGGCGGCCTCGACGTCTCGGTGCAGGCCCGCCTGCTCGACCTGCTGCGCGGGCTGGTCGACCGGTTCCATCTCTCGGCCGTGCTGGTGACGCACGATCTCGGCGTGGCCCGGCTGCTGACCCATCGCCTGATGGTCATGCAGGGCGGCCGGGTCGTCGAGCACGGCCTGACCGACCAGGTGCTCGACGATCCGCAGCACGCCTACACCCAGATGCTCGTGGCCTCGATCCTCCCGGTATGACGACGATGTTGCCCGTCCTGCGCGTCTCGGCCCTCAACAAGTCCTTCGTCGTGCATGCACAGGGCGGCCTCGCGCTGCCGGTGCTGCGCGACGTGGCCCTCTCCGTCGCGCCGGGCGAGTGCCTCGCGCTGGTCGGTCCTTCCGGCGCGGGCAAGAGCACCCTGCTGCGCTCGCTCTACGGCAACTACCGCCCGCAATCGGGCTCGATCCAGGTCCGTCACCATGATCGCTGGGTGGAGCTGGTCGGCGCCGAGCCGCGCATCACGCTCGATGTGCGGCGCCGCACGATGGGCTTCGTCAGCCAGTTCCTGCGCGTGATCCCGAGGGTCGGTGCGCTCGATGTCGTCGCCGAGCCGATGGTGCGGCTCGGCGCATCCCCGGAGGACGCACGCCGGCGCGCCGGGCTCCTGCTCGGCCTGCTCGGCATTCCCGAGCGGCTGTGGCCGCTGCCGCCCGCGACCTTCTCCGGCGGCGAGCAGCAGCGGGTCAACATCGCCCGGTCGCTGATCGCCGACTATCCGATCCTGCTGCTCGACGAGCCGACCGCCTCGCTCGACACCGCCAACCGCGATCGCGTCGTCGAGCTGGTCCGCCGCCGCCGCGAGGCCGGCGCGGCGATCGTCGGCATCTTTCACGACGTGGCCGTGCGCGATGCGGTCGCGACCCGCTTGCACGACGTCGCCTTGCCAGGAGCGCAACCATGAACACCGAGATCGTCCTGACCAACGGCTGCATCGTGACGTCCGATGCCGCCTTCGACGGCACCGTCGTGGTGCGCGGCGGGCAGATCGTCGAGCTCAGCCGCGGCCGCTCGGGCGCCGCCGGCGCGATCGACCTGGAAGGCGACACGCTGGTTCCCGGGCTGATCGAGCTGCATACCGACAACATGGAGAAGCACTTCTCCCCGAGGCCGGGCGTGAAGTGGCCGGCGGTGCCGGCCGTCATGGCGCACGACGCGCAGATCGCCGCCGGCGGCATCACGACCGTGTTCGATTCGCTCTCCCTCGGTGACGTGCGCGGCGATACCGACCGCGTGCAGAACCGCACGCGCATGGTCGAGGCGATCTGCGAGGCGAGCGAGCGGCGCATGACGCGCGCCGAGCATCGTCTCCACCTGCGCTGCGAGATCACGCCCGACGACGCTCTCGAGGCGGTCGATCGCTGGATCGACCTGCCGCTGGTCGGGCTGATGTCGGTCAACGACCACACGCCCGGACAGCGCCAGTTCCTCGACCCGTCGAAGCTCAAGCAGTATTACATGGGCAAGTTCGCCATGACCGAGCCGCAGTTCGAGGCCTTCCATGCGCGCGCCATCGAGCTTCACGAACGCAATGCCGCCCGCCACCGGGCCGAGATCGTCTCCCGCGCCCAGGCCCGCGATCTGCCGCTGGCGAGCCATGACGACGCAACTGCCGAGCACGTGGAGGAAGCCGTTCGCAACGGCATGACGATCGCCGAGTTCCCCACCACGTGGGAGGCCGCCGAAGCCTCGCGCGAGGCGGGGTTGGCGGTGCTGGTCGGTGCACCCAACCTCGTGCTCGGCGGATCGCACTCCGGCAACATCGCCGCCATCGACCTGATTCGCGCCGGCCAGGCCGACATCCTGTCGTCGGACTACGTGCCCGCGAGTCTCATGGAGGGGATCTTCAGCCTGCCCGCCAGCGATGCCGGCATCGACCTGGCGCAGGCGGTGCGGCTGGCCACGCTCAATCCCGCGCGCGCCGTCGGCCTCGACGATCGCGGCGAGATCGCCGCCGGCAAGCGGGCCGACCTGGTGCGGGTCAGGCTGCTCGGCGATGCCCCGATGGTGCGCGCGGTCTGGCGCGAGGGGGAGCGTGTCGTTTGATGCGCGCTGCGCGATGACTCCTCTCGTCTACGTCATGGGCCCGTCCGGCGCGGGCAAGGATTCGGTGATGAAGCTGGCGCGCGCCATGCTGGCGCCGGACATGCCCGTCGCCTTCGCCCATCGCTACATCACCCGCGCGGTCGAAGCCGGCGGCGAGAATCACGTCGCGGTCACGGCCGCGGAGTTCGCCTTGCGCCGCACGCACGGGCTGTTCGCCTTCCATTGGCAGGCGCACGGCAATCTCTACGGCATCGGACGCGAGGTCCATGCCTGGCGCAATGCCGGCCTGACCGTCGTCGTCTCGGGCTCGCGCGAGCACTTCCTCGGCCTGGGCGGGATCGACGACGATACGTGGCCCGTGCTGATCACCGCGCCCGCCGAGCGGCTGGCCGAACGGCTGGCCGCGCGCGGACGGGAGACCGCCGATGCCGCCGCCGCGCGGCTCGAACGCGGCGAGGCCTACGACATGACCGATCCGCGCCTGACGACGATCCGCAACGACGGCACCCTGGAGGCCGCGGCGCGGGCCTTCGTCAGCCTGATCGTGCGACTGCAACCCTCGTCGGCCGTCCGACGCCGAGCCTGAAGCGTTCCAGCACGGCGAACGCCCGATCCGGCGCGGCCTGGCGAAAGACACAGAGGTCGCGCACCGGCACGGGTCGATCGACCAGAAGCGCAAAGCGCCGGCGTAGCAGGTCGGCTACGGCCGCCCGCTCGGTCGCATCCGAAATCCGCCCGGTGAGCGTCAGGTGGAAGCGCCATTGATCGAGAACGTAGGGATAGCCCCAGCGCAGCAACAGCTCGTCCTGCCGCGGCGAAAGACCCGCCGCGCGCCGCCGCGCCAGCTCGCCTTCGCCGCCGGGCCGGCGGAACGCGTCGAAGTCGACGACGCACCGATCGGCCAGATCCTGCAGGTCGACCGAGCGCTCGGTCGGAATGAGCGCCAGGAAGCCCGACAGCTCGGCAAGCCTCAGCGGCGGCGTATTGAAGCTGGGCCGCATCGCCGCGAAGCGGCCGACCGCGTCGAGGAACTCGCTCTCCGACGTGCTGTCGATCAGGGCGATGGGCGGCTTCAGCGTGCCATGGAAGCCATAGCGCCGCGGCTCTGCCGTGATCTCCGCCAGGCGCTTCGGATCGAGCGGCGACGAGGGGAGCGAAGGATGCGTCCCGGTCGCGCCGTCCAGCCATCGACTGGCGATCACCGCGAGCGCCTCGTCCGGCCGCGGCGCGTAGTAGAGCGCGTAGCGCGGCCGGGCCTGGCTCATGCCAGACGGCCCCGCCGGCCGATCAAGGCAAAGCGAAGCTGGTTCGACACCACGTCGATGGCGGCGACGGCGATCAGGATCGTCAGGATGATGAACGAGGCCTGCTGCAGCTCGAGCGTGCGGATCGCCTCGGCAAGATGCAGGCCTAAGCCGCCGGCGCCGACGATGCCGATGATGGTCGCCGAGCGTGTGTTGGACTCGAAGAAGTAGAGCACCTGGCTGGCCAGCACGGGAAAGACCTCCGGCAGGATGCCGAAGCGGATGCCGAGCACGGCACCGCCGCCGGCCGCGACGATGCCCTCGCGCGGCTTCCTGTCGGCGGCCTCGATCGCCTCGGAGAACAGCTTGCCGAAATTGCCGATGTCGGACGTCATGATCGCCAGCACGCCGGCGAACGGACCGAGGCCGACCACGTTGATCCAGATCAGCGCCCAGATCAGGATGTCGACGCTGCGGATGGTGTCGAGCGAACGACGCGCCAGGAAGTGCATGATGCGGGCGGTCATGACGTTCTTGGCTGCCAGCAGCGCGAGCGGGCCGGCCAGCACGGCGGCCGCGAGCGTGCCGAGCAGCGCGATCGCCACCGTCTCGACCAGCGACAGGAGATAGAGGCGGACATGTGCCCAGTCGCCGGGATCGGGCGGCAGCATGAGGCCGGCGATCTCACCCAGCTTGCCGAGGCCGGCGAGGAAGGTGCCGCCGAAGAAACCGAGCTGGCCCATGCCGAACAGCAGCAGCAGCGCGGCAGCGACGCCAGTGGCGACCGCGAGCTGCCGGCTTCGACCGGAGCCGCCGAAATGGTGCGGATGCCGCGCGCGGATCGCGGCCATGTCCACGCTCATGCGCAGGGCCATCAGCGACGCTCCTCGAGGCCGATCAGGCGATGGCGCACCACGCCGGTCAATGTGTCGATCACCGACACGGTGATGACGATCAGCAGCAGGATCGCCGAAACGTCGGAATAGTAGAATTTGCGGATCGCCTCGACCAGGTCCATGCCGATTCCGCCGGCACCGACGAACCCCATGACGGTGGCGCCGCGCACGTTGATCTCGAAGCGCAGCAGCGTATAGCTGACGAAGTTCGACAGGGTCTGCGGCAGCGCGCCGTAGCGCATCGCCGTCGTCCAGTGCGCGCCCGTGGCCGTGATGCCCTCGACCGGCTTCATGTCGATGTTCTCGACGACCTCGGCGAACAGCTTGCCGAGCGCGCCGAGCGTATGGATGGCGACGGCCAGCACGCCGGCCATCGGGCCGAGCCCGAAGGCGATCACGAACATCAGCGCGAATACCAGCTCGGGCACGGTGCGGCACAGCTCGCAGAAGCGGCGCACCGCCAGCCGCAGCCACGGCCGCGGCGAGACGTTGGCCGCGGCCAGGAAGCAGAGGAAGAAGGCGCCGATCGCACCGAGTGCCGTGCCGACATAGGCCATCAGCAGGGTCTCGGCGAGCAGCCGCAGCCAGCGCGCCAGTCCCCAGTACCATTCGACCGGATCGGTCCAGACCGGCGCGCCGCTCTCGAGATGGAACAGCCGGCCGATATAGCTCGTGAAGTTGCCGATATTGCCGAACAGCTTGCCGAGCGAGACCTCGGCCGAGACCGAGGACAGCGCCACCGCGACCACCAGGCAAAGCCCGAACAGCAGCGTGTTCCAGCGGCGTTCACGGACCGACGCGTCGTAGGCCGCGAGCAGCGGGCGCAACTGCGCGTCGGGAAGCTGGACGACCGGCGACGCCACGGAGCGTCAGCTCTTCTGCTTGCGCAGGCTGTCGATGAACCGGATCAGCTCGACGACGCCTTCATAGTACTTGGCATCGACCTGCTTGAACTCGCGATCCTTGCCGTCGGATAGCTTGTCGAAGGCGGCCTTGGCCTTGGTCGGGGCCTCCATGAAGGCCTTGACGATCGCTGCCTTGAGATCCGCCGGCATGTCGGCCGGAAAGGCATAAGGCGAGTTCGGGATCAGCTCCGACTTGGAGAGGATGCGGAAATCGTCCTTCTTGGCGAGGCCCTTGGCCACCATGCGGGTCAGGTTCGAATCGTCGTCGGAGTTCCACCAGTTGGCGGCGACGTCGACCGTCTTCTGCTGCAGGGCGATGACGGCGTTCTCGTGGCTGCCGGTATAGGTGACGTGCGCGAAGTAGTTCTCGGGATTGATCTTCTGCTTGTTCAGCACGAAGCGCGGCACGTTGTTGCCCGAGGTCGAGTTGGGATCGACGAGGCCGAGGTTCTTGCCCTTGAGATCTTCCATCGTCTTGTATGGGCTGTCGGCGCGCACGTAGAACACCGAGTAGTAGCCGACCGTCCCGTCGTTGTTCACGGTGGTCGCGAACGGCTCGACCTTCACGCCGGTCACGACCGCGCGGGCATAGGAGGCCGGGCCGTAGCCCGCGATATGGATCGTGCCGTTGCGCTGGCCTTCGATCACCGCGGCGTAGTCGTTGGCGACCCGCAGCGTCACCTTGGTGCCGAGCTCCTTCGAGAGATATTCGATGAACGGCCCATAGCGCTCGGTCACGCCCGAGGCGTTCTCGGCGGGGATCACCGCGAAAACCAGCTCAGGATACTTCGCTTTCCAGTCCTGTGCCCCGGCAGCGCCGGCCAGGACGAGCGTACCGGCGGCGAGCGCCGTGCCGAGCACGAGTCGACGATTGATCATGGATGTCTCCTTGCTTGTGACGAGAGATACGGGACGAGCGATCAGGAACCGGCGACGGCGAGGCCGGGCGCACCCGCGAAGTCGGGGCGCAGATCCGCCGCGGCAGCCTCGCCGGCTTCCAGCCCGTAGAGGTCGCGCGCCACGCCCGCGGTGAGTTGCGCGGGCACGCCGTCGAACACCAGGCGGCCCGCCGCCAGGCCGACCAGCCGGTCGCAATATTTGCGCGCCAGCTCGAGGCTGTGGAGGTTGACCATCACGGTGATGCCGAAATGCCGGTTGATGTGCAGCAGCGCGTCCATCACCACCTGGGTGTTGCGCGGGTCGAGCGAGGCGATCGGCTCGTCGGCCAGGATGATCTCGGGTTCCTGGATCAGCGCGCGGGCGATCGCCACCCGCTGCTGCTAGCCGCCCGACAGGGTGTCGGCGCGCTGGCCCGACATCCGGGCGATGTCGAGGCTCTCGAGCGCGGAGAGGCCCATCGCCTTCTCCTCCACCGTCCACAGCTTGAGCAGCGCCCGCCACAGCGGCGCATGGAAGGCCCGGCCCATCATGACGTTGGTCAGCACGTCGAGCCGGCCGGCGAGATTGAACTGCTGGAAGATCATGGCACAGCGCGCACGCCAGGCACGCAGGTCGCGGCCCTGCAGCGCGGTGACCTCGACATCGTCGAAGAAGATGCGGCCTTCGCTCGGATCGTTCAGCCGGTTGATCATGCGCAGCATGGTCGACTTGCCCGAGCCGGACGGACCGATCACGCCCACGAGCTGGCCCTTCGGCACCGCCAGGGAAATCCCGTCGACGGCGCGCTTCTCGCCGAACTTCTTCACAACGCCGTCCAGCCGCAGCATGCCCCGCTCCGCAACGCACCCCGTCGCGCGCTGCGTAGCCGGTGCAGGCTGCAAGGGAACGACGCTTTGGTTACAGAAATGCGACCGGCGCATGGGCAGGATATGCGCTGGCGCTCATTGTCCCCCGGTCGGGCACGACCTAGGCTCCTCACGCTCTCTACCGCGTACCCGCGTTCCCCAAGCCCAATGACAAACGCTCTCGGGAGGAGCTCTCATGACCCAACCAGCCAACGCCCGCGACCTGTCGCGGCGCGGCCTGATCGCGGCTGCCGGCCTCGGTGCCGCCAGCCTGCCGTTGCTCGCGCAGGCCCAGACGGCGCCGCCCGCCCGGGTCGGGCCGCCGACCACGATCACCACCCCGCCGCGGGACTTCAGCCCGCGCGGTGCGCCCACCACCTATTTCAGCGATCCCGACGTCCTCGCCGTCGATCCCTCGTTCGACGCGATCACCCAGCCGAACGCCGCGATCATGCGGCTGTGGACAGGCGCGCTGTGGGCGGAAGGTCCGGCCTGGAACGCGCAGGGCCGCTACCTGCTGTGGAGCGACATCCCCAACAACCGCCAGATGCGCTGGCTGGAGGACGACGGGCGGGTGAGCGTGTTCCGCCTGCCGTCGAACAACAGCAACGGGAACTCCTTCGACTTCCAGGGCCGCCAGCTTTCCTGCGAGCACCTGACGCGCCGCGTGGTGCGCTACGAGCTCGACGGCTCGATCTCGGTGCTGGCCGACAGCTACCAGGGCAAACGGCTCAACTCGCCCAACGACGTGGTTGCCCATCCCGACGGCAGCTACTGGTTCACCGATCCGCCCTATGGCGGCCAGCTCTACGAGGGCGCACCCGATGCCGCCGGCGGCGCGAGCAATCCGCAGGGCCGCCTGAAGCCCACGCTCGGCCAGCCGGTGGGCATCGGCGGCTTCAAGCGCGAGCTGCCGACCAACTGCTATCGCGTCGACCCGAGCGGGCGGGTCGACCTGGTGATCGCCGAGGAGCAGGTGCCCGACCCCAACGGCCTCTGCTTCTCGCCCGACTACAAGAAGCTCTACGTCGCCAGCACGGGCAAGGGTCCGGGCGATACCGGGCCGGGCGGCAAGGGCGATGTCTGGGTGTTCGACGTCGGCGCCGACAACAAGCCCGCCAACGGCAAGCGCTTCTCCGACTGCATGGTCGACGGCATCCTGTGCGGGCCCGACGGGCTGCGCTGCGACGTGAACGGCAACCTCTGGGTCTCGTCCAACGCCGGGCGCAACGTGGGCTACAACGGCGTCACGGTCTGGAACCCCGACGGCAAGCTGATCGGCCGCATCCGCCTCCCCGAGGTCTGCGGCAACATCACTTTCGGCGGCCCCAAGCGCAACCGCCTGTTCATGGCCGCGAGCCAGTCGCTCTACGCCCTCTATGTCGGCACCCAGGGCGCCGGCCCGGGCTGACGCCTTCGCCCTCCTTCTCCTCCCCCGGTCATACGGGGGAGGAGCACGCAAGAAGCCGAAGTCGGTGCCTACGATCGCCGCTGGAGCGCATTGCGCTCCAGGGCGCGCCGGGACCAATGCTGGTCGATGTTCTGGATGAAGTCCTGCCGGACCAGCTTGGCGCGGCCGGCCAGCCAGTCCTGCTCCTCGCGGCGAAGGTAGATGCCTTCCGCCGGACCCTGCGTGAAGCGCGACCGCGTCATCAGGCCGAGAAGCTCCTGGACCGACGCCGTGCCGCGATGGAGCAGCGGCACGGTCGCGATATCGAGCGCGGCGGCCAGCTCGTTCCGCCGCTCCACGCTCCAGAAGGCGCCCTTCTCGCGGTCGTAGACATCGAAGGCCAGGAACCAGTCGGGCAATCCCAGATATCTGACCGAGTGCACGGCGTAGCACCATTCGCCGAACAGCATCAGGTTCGGGAACAGGCTGTCGACGATCCTGTCGTGGCGTGGCTGGAGCCACGCGAACAGGGTCCTGAACTGGCCGGCGGGATGAGCCGGAGAAAGATACTGCCCGCGATTCTGGACGCGGATCGTCAGGTCCTCGTCGACCGAGATGCCGACATTGGCGCCGTCGATCTTCTCCTCGACGATCACCTCGCCGGACAGGAAGCGCTGCGCTTCGTCGGGCGTCATCACCTTGTCGTCGCGCGGCAGGGATTTTCCCAGCCACAGGAGGTGAGGCGTGTGCGGGAAGCGGAAGAATTCCCTCATCGGCCCATTTTCTGCCGATGGAGCTCCTCGATCTCCTCCGGGCAGAGGAAGATCAGCTTCACGCCCGCCTCCGCCAGCGCCGCCTGCCAGCCCCACCATTTGCTGTCGAGCGCCTGGAGGATGGCGGGCTTGTCGGGATGCGCGCTGGCGACGGCGAGGAACTTGCGATCCGATCGATCGTAAGAGACACCCTCCGCCGGCGCCGGCAGCTCCACGAAATCCTCGGGATCGTCCGCCTTCGCCGTGATCTTGACGCGATGCACGCGCCGGCCGCTCCATTCGTTG
Source organism: uncultured Rhodospirillales bacterium (assembly GCA_945957125.1). Lineage (GTDB taxonomy): Bacteria > Pseudomonadota > Alphaproteobacteria > Reyranellales > Reyranellaceae > Reyranella. The sequence goes on from CAMFJT010000138.1 coordinate 15,436, forward strand.
GTGAGCAGCCATTTGAGAAAGGCATCTCCCGGTCCGGGCTGGCCGCTCGCGGCGAGATTGGTCCTGTACTCCTGCACGATCAAGCCACCGTCATCGACGACGACCTTTCCGCGCTTCATCACCGACTGCAGGGCCTTCGCATTCGCCACGACACATGCGCCGCTCGCGATGCCGTTGCTGCCGTTCGCCGTGACCGCCACGTTGGTGTCGACGACGCAGATCTCCGGGACGGTCATGCCTGGCCAGCCTTCCTCACTCTTCTCGCCTGCGCCTCGGTGCGGGCCACGAGGTCGGCCATCTCGTCGCCGAAGAACCCCTCGGGCCAGTTCTGGATGTTACCGAAGTCGTCGATCTCGAGCTCGTCGATCTTCGCGCCGGCGCTTCCCGGCTGCACGAAGTACAGAGCCGCCTCGTCGCGCCCGATCTTCTCCTCCGCGATCCGTCTCTGCAGCCGCCGCAGGAAATGCTCGGAATGGCTTTCGATGATGAACTGGCAGTGGCGCGGCTCGCCGTTCTCGCGGGCCCGGACGGCATCGATGAACAGGTCGGCGAGGTCGGCCTGCACGCTGGGATGCAGGTGGATCTCGGGCTGCTCGAAGATGACGATCGACCGCCGCGGCACGTAGAAGCATTCGACGATCACCGGGAGGACCTGGCTGACGCCGAAGCCCACGTCCGTGAGCTTGACCTCCGGCAGCCTGGCGCTCGTGCGCACCAGGACCTCGTATTCCTTGCGATGCTCGCCCAGTGCGCGGACCTTGAAATCGTGGATCAGGCCCATGCTGCGGAGGCGCTCGGCGACAAGCGCGGGCAGAGACCGCGTGCGCTGCTTGGGGATCCAGTTGAAGGCGCGATCGCCGGCCGCGAGGATGGCTTCGACGGCCCGGTCGCCGCGCGCGCCGACATGCTCGGGGACCTCGCCGGACCAGAGATAGAGGCGCCGCGGATATTCCCGCAGCGGCCCGACATAGAACAGCCGCCGAAGCATCCGCTCCATCTCCAGGACCAGATCGGCCGCGAACGCGGTGTTCTGGAAATAGGCGACGGCCTCGTCCGGAAAGCCGTAGAAGCGGAACGGCTCGGGCAACGGCCAGGCGCGCCTGGGATGGCGCACCAGCCCATACTCCTTCGACACGAGATTGAAAGGCGCGGGCTTGCGCGATGCGGCGGGCACGGCGCCCTGTTCCAGAGCGAGGTCGAGGACGGTGCGCCCGCCCTTCTTCAGCTCATAGCGGAACGACTCCGTCCGCGGCTGGCGCCTGGCATCCGCACCGATGCGCGCGGCGAAGGCGATGCGGTCGCCGGCGAACGACCGCGACGCGAGCGGATCCCTGACCTCCAGATCATGGTCGAGCGACCATTCCAGGGAGAACGCCATCGAGCGCGACACGTCGCGGCCATGGATCACGTCGTCGTACGTGCCGGCATCGACGAGCGTGCGCGAATCGCCGAGCTGCAAGGCCCTCAGCCGGTCCGGCGATTCGGCGGTCTGCTTGAGCAGCAGCAGGAGCTGCGGAATGCTGGTCTTGCCGGCGCTGTTCGTCCCGAACAGCACGGTCAGCGGGGCGAGGCGGATGGTCCCGGAATCCCGCCATGCCTTGAAGTTCTTGAGATGCAGGCTGGTCAGCATGCTGCACCCTACGAAAAGCCGGCCTGCAAGGCATTCGTTTCCCTTGCAGAAAATTCACAAGTACTGGTCTGTCGCTGGGACCGCGCCACTCCGAGGTTGTGAATTTATTGCCGGACATTGGATCAT
>CAMFJT010000139.1 GCA_945957125.1 uncultured Rhodospirillales bacterium
TCGCCCGCTTGTCGAACGACAGGATCTCGCAGAACGTGTTGTAGCCGCCCATCGCCACCACGCCGGCGGCATCCTTCATCAGCGCGCCGAGATTGTTGGTGAAGGTCAGCGTACGGATGTTGCGGAACCTCGCCGCGCGCTCCTTGAAGGACTCGCGGGCGGCGGACGGCATGAACGGGCCGAACACGATCACCGCGCCGTAGGGGATGTTCGGATCGGCCTCGTAGGCCGACAGCACCCAGTCGACCAGGTCCTCGCCGTCGCCGCCGCCGCCCGGGGTCACGAGGATGAACGGCCCGCCGATCTCCTCGGCCTCGTGCGGCACGTCGGTGTGCAGCGGCAGCGAGCGGTGGAGGTAGCCGGTATAGACCAGCTTGTGACGCACCGAGGGCGGCGCGGAAATCCCGGTCAGCGGCTTGTTGATCTGCGGCAGGCCGTAGATCCAGATCTCGTCGTAGAGGTCGCGCAGGGCGGGCACGACGTTCTTGCGTTCCCATTCCGCGGCGAGCTTGTCGGGATCGTCCATCACGTCGCGCAGGCCCATCACCAGCGGCGTGCCGCGCTCCTTCAGCATCTTAAGCGTCGGGGCGACCTCGCCGCGCAGGCCGAGCGGCTCCTTGTCGACGATGAACAGGTCGGGCCGGTAGATGTCGGCGGTGTCGCGGATGATGCGGGTCCGCATCTCCAGCGTATGCTCGACGCCGACCCGCAGGTTGGCCGAGTCGTACTCGCCGTTGTCGATCCGCTTGATCACGCCCGGGATGCGCACGAAGTCGATACCCGAGCGGAATTCGTACGAGCCGATGACCGCCGAGCCGGAGACGATCAGCACCGAGACCGACTGGTCGGCCTCGACGATGGCATTGGCGATCGTCCGGCACCGGCTCACATGGCCCAGACCGAACGAATCGTGGCTGTAGATCAGCACACGCTTGGATCGGACGCTGTTCGGCACGCAAGCCCCTCCCATGGCCATCGAGCCCCCGCGCCCGGCCATGGCATTACTTATGCCATGGATCGCAGAAGACCGCGAACCCCCTGCGGCTACTCCGAAAAATCGAATGTAATCAAGGGCATGATCGAATATAGGTTAGGCTGCGGCCCGAGCGGCGATGGGGCTCGAACCTGGGTTTCATGCAAAGAAATCTGTTTTCCTACATCTGGCGCTACAGCCGGCCCGAGCAGATCGTCATCCTGATCCTGGTCGTGTTCGCCCAGGTGTTCTACTTCCTGTCGCTCAGCGTACCGAAATCGATCGTCAACAACGGCATCTCGGGCAACGCGTTCAAGGACCAGGCGCTGATCCAGTGGGGCGCCATCGATTTCAGCTTCCCCGCCTTCCTGGGCGGCTTCCACGTCCATCTGTTCGACGGTTTCACGGTCGACCAGCTCACCTACCTCGTCGCCATGAGCTTCGTCTTCCTGGCTGCAGTGGTGGTGAACGGCCAGTTCAGGAAGAGCATCAACACCCAGAAGGGCCGCATGGGCGAGCGCATGCTGCGCCGCCTGCGCTACGAACTCTACGACCGTATCCTGCGCTTCCCGCCGGCCCATTTCCGGAAGGTGAAGCAGGCCGAACTCGCCACCATGGTGAAGGACGAGGTCGAACCGCTGGGCGGCTTCATCGGCGACGCCTTCGTGCAGCCGATGTTCCTCGGCGGGCAGGCGCTGACGGCCATCATCTTCATCATGATGCAGAACTGGCTGCTCGGGATCATCGTGATCGTGCTGCTGGCCGTGCAGATGTCGATCATCCCGCGGCTGCGCAAGCCCGTGCTGGTGCTGGGCCGCCAGCGCCAGATCTCGGCCCGCCAGCTCGCTGGCCGCATCGCCGAAACCGCCGACGGCGTGCACGAGATCCACATCCACGGCGCGGCCAACTACGAACGCGCGGACATTGCCGAGCGGCTGGGCGTGATCTTCAAGATCCGCTTCGACCTCTACCAGAAGAAGTTCGTCGCCAAGTTCTGGAACAACATCCTGTCGCAGGCGACGCCCTTCGCCATCTACCTGGTCGGCGGCTACTTCGCGATCACCGGCCATATGGATGTCGGCGCCGTGGTCGGCGTGCTGCTCGCCTACAAGGACCTGCCGTCGCCCATCAAGGAGCTGATCGACTGGGACCAGCAGCGCCAGGACGTGCAGATCAAGTACGAGCAGGTGATCGACCAGTTCCAGCCCGAGGGCATGATGCCCCCGGAGCTTCAGGCGCTCCCCGACGGGCCGCCGCCGCCGCTCGGCAAGGAGCTGGCCCTGGCCGGCGTCGTCGTGAGCGAGGACGGCAGGGTGAAGCAGCTCGACAGCCTCTCGCTGACCCTGCCGCTCAACCGTCGCGTGGCCGTGATCGGCGGCGCGGGCTCGGGCAAGGACGTGCTGGCCCAGGTGCTGGCGCGCCAGACCCTGCCGGCCAGCGGTTCGATCCGCATCGACGGCAAGGATTTCTTCCAGCTGCCGGAGTACGTCATCGGCGCGCGGCTCGCCTATGTCGGGCAGGACACCTACCTTTTCCCGCTGTCCGTGCGCGACAATCTCCTGTTCGGCCTGAAGCTGCGGCCCGTGGCGCCGGCGACCTATGACGAGGCCACGCGGGCACTCCGCGAGACGTTCTGGAAGGAATCGGTGCGCGCCGGCAACCCGGCCTTCGATCCCAATGCCGACTGGGTCGACTATGAGCTGGCCGGCGCCACCGGGCCGGCTGATCTGCTGCCCTGCATGGTGCGGGTGCTGAAGCAGGTCGACCTCGACGAGGACATCTACACGCTCGGCCTGCGCGGCACCGTCGATGCGACCCGGCGGCCCGACCTGGCGGAGAAGATCCTCAAGGCGCGCCATACGCTGCACGAGCATCTCCAGGACGGCACCTATGCCGGACTGGTCGAGCCGTTCAACAGCGACCACTACAACAAGAACCTCTCGGTCGCCGAAAACCTGCTGTTCGGCACGGCGCTGGGCAAACAGTTCGACGGCGACAATCTCGCGGCCGATCCCTACGTGATGTCGGTGCTGCAGAAGACGGGGCTCGACGTCGACCTGCAGCGCATGGGTCTCAGCATCGCCGAGACCATGGTCGAACTGTTCTCCGGCCTGTCGCCCGACAATCCGCTGTTCGAGCAGTACAGCTTCATCTCGGCCGACGAGCTGCCCAACGTGCGCCTGCTGCTGCAGCGGCTGGGCGGCAAGGGCGCCGACGCCGTGCCCGAGGCCGACCGTGCCCGGCTGATGACCCTGCCGCTGCGCTACATCGAGGCGCGCCATCGCCTCGGCCTGATCGACGCCGAGATGGAGGACCGCATCCTGGCGGCACGGCGCGCCTTCGCCGCCAAGCTGCCCGAGCCATTGCGCGGCTCGGTCGAGTTCTACGATTTCGAGCGCTACAACAGCGCCGCCACGCTGCAGGACAACATCCTGTTCGGCCGCCTGATCTACGGCCAGGCGCAGGCCGACGTCCGCGTCGGCACGTTGATCTCCGAGGTGCTGGCCGAGCTGGGGCTGCGCGATTCGGTGATCGAGGTCGGGCTGGACTACAATGTCGGCGTTGCCGGCAAGCGCCTGCCGGCGACGCAGCGGCAGAAGCTCGGCATCGCCCGCGCGCTGATCAAGCGGCCGCAGTTCCTGGTGGTCAACGAGGCCGTCGCGGTGTTCGACGGCCGGACCCAGGACCGCATCCGCGACCATATCCTCGCCTCGTCGGACGGGCGCGGCGTGGTGTGGATCGCCAGCCGCCCGGGCCAGGCCGAGCCATTCGACCAGATCGTCGTCATGCAGGGCGGCCGGATCGCCATGCAGGGCGCCAAGGCCGATCTCGAAGCCCGCGGCGGGCTCTATGCCGAACTCATGGCTTCAGCGTAAGTTATCGGAGGAGGGTGCGATGAACCTCAACGAGGAAGTCGAGATTCTCAAAGGCGTGCCGCTCTTCGCCAAGATGGAGCCGGCCAAGCTCAAGCTGCTGGCCTTCACCGGCGAGCGCATGACCTTCGGCACCGGCCAGGAGGTCTGCCATCAGGGCGACCCCGGCGATGCGATGTACGTCATCCTGGGCGGAGTGGCGAACGTGCTGATCGACACGCCGAAGGGGCCCCTGCAGGTCGCCCAGCTCAAGAAGAACGGCTTCTTCGGCGAGACCGCCATCCTGTGCGACGCGCCGCGCAACGCCACCATCGCGGCCAGTGAATCGCTGCTGACGCTGAAGATCTCGAAAGACATGTTCTACCGGCTGGTCACGGAGTTCCCGAGCATGGCGATCGAGATGATGCGCGAGCTGGCGCATCGCGTCGAAGACGCCAACCAGAAGCTGCGCGAAGCGACGGCTGCGAACAAGGCCGCCTGATGATCGCAAATCCATGAGCCGGCTCGACAGCTTCATCGCGCGCATGGAAGCGCAGCGCGACTGCCTCAACTTCCTCAAGCCCACGATCGATGCGCTGCCCGGGCCGATCCTCGAGGTTGGGCTGGGCAACGGCCGCACCTACGACCATCTGCGCACGCTCTTCCCCGGCCGCGACATTCATGTCTTCGAGCGCAAGGTGGCGGCCCATCCCGACTGCATCCCGCCGGACGACCGGCTGTTCCTCGGCGAAGCGCACGACACGCTGCGGCAGGCAGCCGGCAAGCTCGGTCCGACGGCGGCGCTGATCCATACCGATCTCGGCACCGGCGATCACGCGGCCAACATGGCGATGGGCGTGTGGCTCGGTCCCGCGCTCGACGCTCTGGCCGCTCCCGGCAGCTACATCCTCGCCAACCAGGCGCTCGACGTCACCCGCTGGCAGCGCCAGCCCGACCCGCCCGGTGTGTCGAAGGATCGGTATTTCCTGTACCGGGTCGGATGAGTTCTGCCTCGGGCGCGCCGCTCATCGGCGCCAACATCGTTTGCTTGGCCGCTTCCTTCCGTGGCAAGGGCGTCATGCTCCTGCCGGAGCGCCGATAACGGGCACGAGACCCTTTGGAACGACGGCGCCTACCGCCCGCTGTTGAGCAGCCGCACCAGCACGATCAGCACGATCGCGCCGACCACCGAGCCGATGAAGCCGGCGGTCTCGCCTTCACGATACAGGCCCAGCGCCTGGCCGCCGTAGGTCGCGATCACCGAGCCCGCGATGCCGATCACGATGGTGACCAGGATGCCGCGCGGCGTCGGCCCGGGCGTCAGCAGGCGGGCCAGCAGGCCGATGACCAGCCCAATCAGGACGATTCCGACAAATGCCATCATGCGGTGGCTCCTTACAGCTCGAACGTCGCCAGCACCGGCACATGGTCGGAGGGGATCTCCCAGCCGCGCAGGTCGGTGTCGATATGGTAACCGCGGATCGCGCCCGACAGGGCCGGGCTCGCCAGGATGTGGTCGAGCCGCCGGCCGCGGTTGGAGGCGCGCCAGTCGTTGTTGCGGTAGCTCCACCACGAATAGAGCTTCTCGCTCTCGGGCACGAAGCGGCGCGGCACGTCGATCCAGTCCAGCGCCGCCATCATCCGGCCGAACAATTCGACCTCGACCGGGGTATGCGAGACGATCTTGAGGAGCTGCTTGTGGCTCCAGACGTCGTGTTCCAGCGGGGCGACGTTGAGATCGCCGACGGCGATGCGGCGCAGGCCCTTCTTCTGGCGCGGCCCGGGCTTGCGCTCGGCGTACCAGCCGGCCATCTCGCGGTAGAAGTCGAGCTTGTGCGCGAACTTGTCGTTGGCCTCGGGATCGGGAATGTCGCCGCCGGCCGGGATGTAGAGATTGTCGAGCAGGATCGGATCGCCGCCGACGTCGAGTGCCGCCTCGATGTGCCGGCAGTCCTCCTTGCCGCAGCGATGGTGCACGTTCATCGCCGTGAACGGCACCTTCGAGAGGATGGCGACGCCGTTGTAGGATTTCATGCCCTGGATCAGCCGGTGGGTGTAGCCCAGCGCCTCGAAAGGCTGGTGCGGGAACAGCTCGTCGGGACACTTGGTCTCTTGCAGGCAGAGCACGTCGGGCTTGCGCAACTTCAGGAAGCGCTCGACGTTTGCGATCCGCAGACGAACCGAATTGATGTTCCAGGTGGCGACGGTCAGACTCATCGCCGTCGACTATAGTCAGCCAACGGAGACGCTGCCATGCAGATGGATGGCGAAGAGAGCAGCAACATCGAGGATCGCCGCGGCGAAGGCGGCGGATTCGGCGGTGGATTCGGCGGCGGCGGGTTCGGCGGCGGTGGCGGCGGCATTCCGATCGGCGGCGGCGTGTTCAAGGGCGGCTTCGGGCTGCTCGCCGTCGTGGTGATCGGCATGATCCTGGGCGTCAATCCGCTGTCGCTGCTGGGCGGCATGGACGACGGCGGCAGCCGGGTCGCGCCGCAGACCCAGTCGCGCCCGGCCTCGCGGCCGTCGGCCAACGCCGACCCGGAGACGCAGTTCGTCGCGCGCGTGCTCAAGAGCACCGAGGATGTCTGGGGCGAGCTGTTCCAGCAGATGGGCAAGCAGTATCGCCAGCCCCGCCTCGTGCTGTTCCGTGACGCGACCCAGACGGCCTGCGGCATGGGCCAGTCGGCGATGGGGCCGTTCTATTGCCCGCCGGATCAGCGGGTCTATATCGACCTCTCCTTCTTCGACGAGCTCGCCTCGCGCTTCCATGCGCCCGGCCAGTTCCCGCAGGCCTACGTGATCGCCCACGAGGTCGGCCACCACGTGCAGAACCTGCTGGGCATCTCCGGCAAGGTCGAGCAGATGCGCGAGAACATGAGCAAGCGCGACGCCAACGCCATGTCGGTGAGGGTCGAGCTGCAGGCCGACTGCTTCGCCGGCGTCTGGGCCTATCACGCCAACCGCGAGCGTGGCGGCACGGCGACCATCGGCGCCAACGACGTCGAGCAGGCGATCGCGGCGGCCACCGCGATCGGCGACGACCGGCTGCAGCGTCAGGCGCAGGGCCGGGTGGTTCCCGACTCCTTCACCCACGGCTCCAGCGCCCAGAGGGTGCGCTGGTTCAAGAAGGGCCTCGAATCGGGCGACCCCAGGGTCTGCGACACGTTCCGCGCGCAGCAGCTCTGAAGGTCGCTGGGAGCGCGGCTCTCCAGAGCCGCTCTTCCTTTCGGCTTTCTACATCCCTTGAGCGGCTCTGGAGAGCCGCGCTCCCGGCGCTCTCAGACGTAGGTGCAGCTCACCGTGCCGCAGCCGTCGACGAAGCCCGACAGCGTGTCGCCCTTCACCACCGCGGCGACGCCGTCGGGCGTGCCGGAATAGATCAGGTCGCCGGCGGCGAGCGTCACCAGGCCGGAGAGGTAGGAGATCGTCTCCGGCACGCTCCAAATCAGCGCGTTGAGGTCGGACTTCTGACGGGTCTTGCCGTTCACGTCGAGCTGGATGGTGCCCTTGCCGGGATGGCCGACCTGTGCAGCAGGATAGATCTCGCCGATCGGGGCGGACTGGTCGAAGCCCTTGCCCATGTCCCACGGGCGGCCCATGTCCTTCGCCTGGTTCTGCAGGTCGCGACGGGTCATGTCGAGGCCGACGCCGTAGCCGAAGACATGCTCCAGCGCCTTGTCGACGGCGATGTCGGCGCCGCCCGACTTCATCGCGACCACCAGCTCCATCTCGTGGTGCAGGTTCCTGGTCGCCGGCGGATAGGGAATCTTCGTCGGGTTCTTCGGGTCGGCGCAGATCACGATGGCGTCGGCCGGCTTGGTGAAGAAGAACGGCGGCTCGCGGTCCGGATCGTGGCCCATCTCGCGGGCGTGGGCGGCATAGTTGCGGCCGACGCAGAAGATGCGGCGGACCGGAAACAGATCGGAGGTCCCATGGACCGGTACGCCGACGATGGCCGGCGCCTTGACGACATAACCCATCGCTTTCTCCCTCTGGCGCGCGCCTTTATGAAGGCGGCAGGAGCCCGATTCAATGACCGATCCCGTGCCGTTGCCTGCCCCCCTGATCGTCCAGGCGGACTCCGCCGATTCGAGCCTTGCCTGGGCGACGCTGGGCGAGCGGCGCTGGCGCTGCGCGATCGGTGCGGGCGGGGTGCGCGAGGACAAGGTCGAGGGAGATGCCGCCACGCCGGTCGGCACCTTCCCGCTCCGCCGGATCTATTTCCGCAACGACCGGCTGGTGCTTCCGAAGGTCCGCCTGCCGGCGCGGCCGATCGGCGAGCATGACGGCTGGTGCGACGACCCGCGCGCGCCGTCCTACAACCGGCTGGTACGCATCCCCAACGACTGGAGCCACGAGCGGATGTGGCGCGAGGACGGGCTGTACGACCTGCTGGTGGTGGTCGGCTACAACGACGACCCGCCCGAGGGCGAATGGGGCAGCGCGATCTTCCTCCACATCGCCCGCGACGACCTCGGCCCCACCCAGGGCTGCGTCGCCTTCTCCCGCGACGACCTTCTCGAGCTGGTCACGCTGCTGACGCCGCACACCAGATTGCAGGTACTGAGCCTGTCCGCCGCCGAAGCCACGCCGCCGGCGAGCGACGATGACGACGACATGAAGCAGTTCGAGGATTTCGACGAGAAGGACTGGTGATCCTCACACCAGTTCCTTCAGTAGCTCGGGATGCTTGTCGAGCAGGCGGAACAAGTTCACCACGGCAGGCAGGGGAGTCACCTCACCCCGCTCGTAACGCGAAAAAGCGTTGTGACCGCCACCGGTAAGACGCGCTGCGGCGACCTGGCTGAGACCGAGCCTGCGTCGAATCCGACGAATTTCCTGCCGCTGCCGGTCACGATCCTGCAACACCAGCTTGTCGCCGGCGGCCGCATAGCGCTTGGCACTCCTGGCATCGAACTCGACCTCATCGCAGTCGCCGCAGCGCCATCCGGACAGCCCCTCGATCTTCGCCTTCAGCCCGGCGTGCTCGACGATGAAGGCCTCGTTCTCGAAACGGATCATATCTTCCCGGGTACCGCAGGAGATGCACTTGCGAACCATGTCATTTCTCCTTGAACTGGATCACCGGCGCGCCGTCCCGCAGCGTCAGCTTGATATATGCATCTTTTCCGACCGGAGTGGCGCTATAGTAAACGTCTTGCCACACTCGGTGATCGGCATAGGTCGTCATCGACTTGAAGAAATCGCGCCGCCCGAGCGCCGCAACCACGGCCAGCATTTCAGAAGACGTCAGGCCCATGGCCCTACCGCCATCGAGCGCCGTCCTGGTGAAAGCCGCAACACCCCGGCGCTTCACCTCCACCTGCAGGTGGACGAGATCGTAGTGCGGCGAGCGCTTTTCCACGGCGAACACATTACCCGATAAGGGTAGTCTTGTCGACTGATTGACGCGCGGAACTACGCGGGGCGCCCTTCCAGCTTCAAGGCCTTCAGCACGCGCGCCAGGACGGGTGACCGGTTGCGCGGATTCCAGACGGCGGAAGTCTCGGCCACGAGGCGCACACCCCTGATGTTCATGAAGGCGACACCGGGAAAACCCGATGCCGCCAGGGTCCGGGGCACCACCGAGACGCCGGCACCGACCGAGACGAGGCTGAGCACCGTCAGGAGATTGCGCGGCTGGTGCGGCGGCACGGTCGGACTGAGCCCGGCGGCATGGTAGGCCGAGATGATTCCGTCATAGAAGATCGGCGACATGTGCCGCAGCGGAAGGACGAGGTCGTCGGCCGCGAAGTCGGCGAGCGAGGCGGTGCGGCGGCCGGCGGCAGGGTGCGCCTCCGGCACCGCCATCACCATCGGATCGCGCACGAGCAGGCGCGCCGCCAGCCCCGGATGCTGCGGCGGCGCATGCAGGAAGGCGATGTCGATCTCGCCTTCGCGGAGAGCCTCCGCCTGCTCCGACGAATTCATCTCCTGCCACATCACCGTGACGCCGGGCACGCCCCTCGAGAGCCGCGCATAGATTCTGCGCGCCTCGGTAAAGACCGAGGAAGTAATGAACCCGGCGCGCAGATAGCCACTGCTGCCGCCGTCGGCGCGCTGCACGATGTGGCGCAGGCCGTCGGCCTGGGTGACGAGGCGCCGTGCCTCGTCGAGCAGCGCATTGCCCGCGTCGGTTATCCGCACCGAGCGCTTCGTGCGATTGAACAGAGTCGCGCCGAGCTCCTCCTCCAGCGCCTTGATGTGCTGGCTGAGCGGCGGCTGGGAGATGTTCAGCCGCTTGGCGGCCCGGCCGAAATGGAGCTCTTCGGCGACGGCCAGGAAGCAGCGGAGCGGGCGCAGGTTCATGATAGGACTAGGCTATTAGTCTCATACTAAAAATATAATTCAAAAATGACGGCGACCGGCGAATCTTGCCGCCGGAGGAAACGTCATGATCACAAGAAGGACGATGCTCGGCGCCACGCTCGCGCTGGGCCCGGCGAGCCGTCTTGCCGCGCAGGACTACCCCGGCCGGCCGATCAAGCTGATCATCCCGTTCACGCCGGGCGGCGTGACGGACAATATCGGCCGAGTCTTCGGCGAGCGCATGGGCCGCGAGCTCGGGCAGCAGTTCGTCATCGACAACCGGGCCGGCGCCAACGGCCGGATCGGCACCGACGCCGTCGCGAAGGCGGCACCGGACGGCTATACGCTGCTGCTGGGCGGCATCGGCGCCCTCACCATCCATCCCAACATGATGGCCGTGCCCTACGATCCGGTGAACGACTTCATCCCGATCAGCCTGATCGCGACGAACGACGTGGTCATCGTCATCAATCCCGGGCTGCCGCCGAAGAACGTCGCGGAGTTCCTGGCCTACTGCAAGGCGAACTCCGGCAAGCTGCAGTACGGCTCCTCGGGCATCGGCGCGCCGACCCACCTGGCGGCGGAACTCTTCAAGACGCGCGTCGGCTTCGACATGACCCACGTTCCCTATCGCGGCGACAGCGCCGCGGTGATGGATGTGGTGAGCGGCACGGTCGACATGAGCTTCTCGACGATCTCGGCCACCCTGTCGCTGATCCGTTCCGGCAAGCTCCGCGCGATCGCCATGACCGGCCTCGCCCGCTCGCAATCGCTGCCCGACATACCGACCCTCGACGAAGCAGGGCTCAAGGGGTTCAGCGCCGACACCTGGGTCGGCCTCTTCGCCCCGGCCAAGACGCCCGATGCGATCGTGAACCGCCTCCATGCGGCCACCGTCGCCACGCTGAAGGATCCCGAGGTGCGCGACAAGCTGGTCGCCGGCGGCAACAACATCGTCGGCAACGACACGGCGCAGTTCCGCGCCTTCCTGGCCGAGGAGACGAAGAAGTGGGGCGCGGTGATCCGCGCTGGCAACATCAAGGCCGACGGATGAGCGGGTCGGCTGCACGCCCCCTCGAGGGCCTTCGCGTCCTCGACCTCAGCCGCGTGCTGGCCGGCCCGACCGCGGCCCAGACGCTGGCCGACCTCGGCGCCGAGGTCATCAAGATCGAACGCCCGGTGGTCGGCGACGACACGCGACTCATGGGGCCGCACTTCGCCAACGACGGCGCCCCACTGGTCGACCGCTCGGCCTATTTCTGGGCGGTGAACCGCGGCAAGCGCTCGCTCGCCGTCGACCTCGCCGATCCCGAGGGCGCCGACATCGTGCGCGGGCTGGCAGCGAAATCGGATGTGCTGATCGAGAACTTCAAGGTCGGCGCTCTGGCGCGCTACCGCCTGGGTTACGCCGACCTGGCGGCGATCAATCCTCGCCTGGTCTATTGCTCCGTCACCGGCTTCGGCCAGACCGGTCCCTATCGTACGCGCGCGGGGTACGATTCGATCGTCCAGGCGATCGGCGGGCTGATGAGCGTCACCGGTGAGCCCGAGGGCGGCCCGCAGCGCGCCGGAGTGCCGATGATCGACATCATGACGGGACTCTATGCCTCGTCCGCCATCCTCGCCGCCCTGCGCCATCGCGACGGCACGGGCGCAGGCCAGCGGATCGACCTCGCCCTGCTCGACGTGATGGTGTCGTCGCTCAGCTATTTCGGCGTGCATCACCTGGCGACGGGTCATGTCCCGCGCAGGACCGGGACGCGCAACGCCGTGACGCATCCCAGCGGCATCTACGCCTGCCGCGACGGCGAGCTCATGATCATCGCGGGCAACGACGACCAGTTCCGCCGGCTGTGCACCGCGCTCGACCTGCCGGAGCTCGCCGACGACGCGCGCTTCGGCTCCTCGCCGGCGCGCGTGGCCAACGCGGTCGCGCTCGATGGCCTCATCGCTCCGGTCATGGCCGCGCGCAGCGTGCAGGACTGTTTCGAGGCTTTCGAGCGGGCCGGCGTACCGGCCGGCCCGATCAACGACCTTGCCGGCGTGTTCGCCGATCCGCAGGTCGCGGCACGACAGGCCGTCGTAAAGTTCGACACGCCCGGCGGCGCCGCCTGCCTGGCCTCGCCCATGCGGCTGTCGGCCACGCCGGTCCGCTACGACCGGCCGCCGCCGGCCCTCGGCGCCGACACCGACTCCACGTTGCGCGATCTGCTGGACCTGTCGCCGCAGCGGATCGACGCGCTGCGCGCCAAGGGAACGATCGGATGAGCGAAGCGGTTCTCTACGAAACCAGGGGCCAGATCGTCGTCATCACGCTCAATCGCCCCGACAAGCGCAACGTGGTCAACCTCGCGATGCGCGACGGCGTGCTGGCGGCGTGGCATCGCTTCGAGGCCGATTCGTCGGCGCGCGTGGCCATCCTGACCGCCGCCGGCGACAAGGCTTTTTGCGCCGGGCGCGACCTGTCGGAAGCGGCCAGCGGCCACGGGCACGGCTTCATTCCCATCCTGCGCGACGAGATCTCGGTGTCAAAGCCGGTGATCGGCGCGATCAACGGCGCGGCGCTGGGCGGCGGCTGCTTCCTCGCCCTGTCCTGCGACCTCTGCGTCGCCGCCGAGCATGCGAGCTTTGCCCTGACCGAGGCCCGCGTCGGCCGCGCCCCGATCTACGCCTTCTGGTTGAACGGGGCGATCCCGCAGAAGGCGGCGCTGGAAATGGCGATGACCGGCAATCCGGTCTCCGCCCGCCGCGCCGGCGAACTCGGCCTGGTCAATCACGTCGTGCCGGCCGACAGGCTGATGGAGAAGGCGATGGCCCTGGCGGACGATCTCTGCGCCGCCGCGCCCCTCGCCGTCGCGGCGACCAAGGCGATGATGTACGAGACCGCCACGCTGCCGCCGAAAGCGGCCATGGCAGCGGCGCTTGCCCGCTTCCAGCCGGTTTTCGAAAGCGAGGATGCGCTGGAGGGCATACGCGCCTTCCGCGAGAAACGCGCCCCGAACTGGAAGGGCCGATAGGAGGACAAGACATGCCGCTTCTGACTGAAATCCGCGATCACGTGGCCATCCTCACGCTCAGCCGCCCCAAGGCGCGCAACGCCTGGGACGAGGACTACAACGAAGGGCTGGAGGCGCAGCTCGCCGAGCTCGAGAAGAACCACGAGGTGCGCTGCGTCATCCTGACGGGCGACGAGCAGGGCGCAGCCTTCTCCGCCGGCGCCAACCTCGCCGACACCGAGACCCATACCGTGGCCTCGCCGGCCGCGTTCGTGACCGGCAAGCCGCACTGGCGCAAGTTCGTCGCCAACCTGCTGACCGAGTTCCCCAAGCCGGTGATCGCCGCCGTGAACGGCTACGCCATCGGCATCGGCTGCATCGCGACCTATTGCTGCGACCTGATCGTCGCGTCCGACCGCGCGGAATGGCGCCTGCCGCAGGTGAAGCTGGGCATCATGCCGGCCTATGGCGGCGCCGTCCGCCTCTCGCGCTGGGTCGGCAAGGGCAATGCCATGCGCGCCGCCCTGGGCTATCCGATCGATGCGCAGGAAGCCTATCGCATCGGACTGGCGCAATGGCTGGTGCCGCACGCCGAGCTGATGGAGCGCGCGCTGAAGGTTGCCGGCGAGATTTCGGAGCTGCCGCCTCTGGCCGCGCGGCTGGCCAAGGAATCGCTCACCCGCGGCCTCGACATCGCCAACATCCAGGATGCTTCCGAGGTCGACGTCTATCGCTTCATGGCGCTCAGCCAGACGGAGGACTCCAAGGAAGCGCACAACGCCTGGCGCGAGCGGCGCAAGGCGACGGTGCGCGGCGTCTAACGTGAGCGCGTTCAGGGGAATTCGCGTCCTCGATCTCAGCCGCGTTCTGGCCGGGCCGTCCTGCGGCCAGCTCCTGGCGGATTTCGGCGCCGAGGTGATCAAGGTCGAGGATGTCGGCGGCGACGAGAACCGCAAATGGGCGCCCGTCGTCGACGGCGAGAGCGCCAACTATCTCAGCGTCAATCGCGGCAAGCGCGGCATGACGCTGAACCTCAAGAGCGCCAGCGGCCAGGAGATCCTGGCCGGGCTGGTGGCCCGCAGCGACGTCGTCATCGACAGCTTCCTGCCGGCGGTCGCCAGGCGGCTGAAGGTCGACGACGAATCGCTGCGCGCCATCCGTCCCGATCTCGTCCACGTGACGATCAGCGGCTACGGCCACGACGGCCCGCTCGCGGGCAAGCCGGGCTACGACCTGATGCTGCAGGCGTTCAGCGGCATGATGGCGATGACCGGCGAGCCGGACGGCGGGCCGATCCGCGCCGGCGCCTCCTTCATCGACATGGCGACCGGCATGCTCGCCTTCTCCGGGGTCTCGACCGCGCTCTATGCACGGCTGGCGGGCCATGCCGCGGGCCAGCATATCCGGGTCTCTCTGCTGGAGACCGCCATCGCGCTGCTCGGCTATCACGTCCCCGCCCTGACCCTGGCCGGCAAGGTGCCGACCCGGGACGGATCGGGCGTCTGGCACATCGTGCCCTACCAGGCCTTCCGTACGAAGGACGGCTACGTGCTGGCCGGCGCGACCAACGATGCAGCCTGGCAGCGGCTGTGCGCGGCGATCGGTGCCGACGCGCTGGGCGGCAACCCCGCCTATGCCACCTCCGCGCAGCGCATCGCCGAGCGGGAGCCGGTGATCGCAGCCCTGTCGGCAATCTTCGCCGGCCGCGAAACCGCGGAATGGGTGCGCCTGCTCGACGCGGCGAACGTGCCCTGCTCGCCGGTCAACGACATCGCACAGGCACTCGCCCATCCGCAGGTGCAGGCGATGCAGATGGTGCTCGACGTGCCCGCGAGCGGCGGCCACGCGCTGAAGCTGGTCGGCGTGCCGCTCAACCTGTCGGCGACGCCGGCGCAACCGGGCAGCGCGCCGCCGAAGCTCGGCGAGCACACCGACGACATCCTGAGGGAAGAGCTTGGCCTGGACGCCGCGAGGATCGCGGCCCTGCGCCGGGAAGGAGCGATATGAGCGGCAAGATCGATCTCGAACGCAGGGAGTCCGTCGCCACGCTGTGGATCGACAATCCGGCGCATCGCAATGCCCTCAACAACGAGCTGATCGATGCCCTGACGGGACATTTCCGCCAGCTCGGGTCCGATCCGGGCTGCCGCGTCATCGTGGTGCGCGGCCGCGGCGGCATCTTCTGCGCCGGCCGCGAGCTGCGCGACCTGCGTGCCCTGCAGGATGCCGACAATGCGACCATCGTGCAGACCTACGAGAAGCTCAAGGCGCTGAACGAGGCCGTCTGGTTCTGCACCCGCCCGACCGTGGCGCTGGTGCAGAAATATGCGTTCGGCGCCGGCGCGACGCTCAGCAGCTGGTGCGACATCACCCTGGCGGAGAACGACGCGCTGTTCGCCTATCCCGAGGTGCATCACGGCTTCCCGCCGTCGCCCGCGCTGATGGCGCTGTTCCTGGCCGTCGGTCGCAAGAAGGCGATCGAGCTCGTCCTCACCGGCCGGCGGATCGACGCCGTCGAGGCCGACCGGATCGGCCTGATCACGCGCGCGGTCGCCCCCGAGCGGCTCGAGGACGATCTGGCGACGCTGCTCGCCGGGCTCCTGCGCGGCGGGCCGGACGCCATCAAGCGGACCAAGGAGTTCGTCTGGCACAGCGACGAAGCCGGCCATCGCTCGGCGATGGCGAGCGCCGTCGACAGCATCAGCCTCGGCCTGGCCAGCCCGCAGGCGCGCGAGGGCATCGCCGCCTTCTTCGACAAGCGCAAGCCCAATTGGTAACCGGATCCCAAAAATCACGGAGGAAACGATGAAGCGACGCACTCTGCTGCTCGGCGCGGGCAGCCTGGCCGGCGCTCTCCAGCTCGCGGGCCGGCCCTCGCTCGCCCAGGACACCTATCCGTCGCGGGCGATCAAGGTCGTCGTGCCCTTCCCGCCGGGCGGCCCCACCGACGTCCTCGGACGACGCTATGCCGAACGGTTGTCTGCGATCGTCGGCCAGCCCGTCGTGGTCGACAACAAGGCCGGCGCCGGCGGCGTGGTCGGCGCCGACTTCGTCGCCAAGTCCAAGCCGGACGGCTACACGCTGCTGGTCGGCTCGTCGTCGACGCAGGTCACCAGCCCGCTGCTGATGCCCAATCCGCCCTATCATCCGGTGAAGGATTTCACGCTGTTCATCATCGGCTTCGTCCCGATGGTGATCGCCTGCAATCCCGACCTTCCGGCCAAGACGCTGCCCGAGCTGGTGGCGCTGCTGAAAGCCAATCCGGACAAGTACCGCTACAGCTCCTCCGGCATGGGCAGCATCAATCACCTGGGCGGCGAGCTCTTCAAGATGAAGGCCGGCAACCTGGTGTCGCTGCACGTTCCCTACAAGGGCAACAGCCCGGCGCTGCAGGCGGCGCTTTCGGGCGAGGTCGACTGGCTCCTCGACACGGTCGGCACGTCGCTCGGCCAATACCGGTCCGGCAAGCTGCGCTACCTGGCGATCTGCGCGGAAAAGCGTTCCAGCGTCATTCCCGACGTTCCGACGACCGCCGAATGCGGCCTGCCCGAGGTCCTCGTCTCGACCGTCAATCCGGTGGCGCTGCCGGTGGCCACGCCGCCGGAAGTCGTCCGCACGATCGCCGACGCTACCCGCACGATCGTACGCGACGAGAAGTTCCAGGCCGAGCTGCGCGCCATATCGATCGAACCGGAGACCGACGTCGACGCCGCGAAGTCCGCCGCCTATTTCACGGGCGAGATGGAGCGGTGGGCCCCCATCATCAAGGCGAGCGGCGCCAGGATGGAATAGCCCGGCGCTTCATCGTCTTGCCGGAGCGCGGGCCTCGGCTACCCCACCATCCGGCCGATGGTGCGGGCCGTGTAGTCGACCAGCGGGATGATGCGGGCGTAGTTCAGGCGGGTCGGGCCGATCACGCCGATGGCGCCGAGGACGCGCTCCCGGGAATCGCGGAACGGCGCCACGACCATCGAGCAGCCGGTGTTGGCGAACAGCGGGTTGTCGGCGCCGATGAAGATCTGCACGCC
>CAMFJT010000140.1 GCA_945957125.1 uncultured Rhodospirillales bacterium
GCGAGATCCTGCAGCTCAAGGAGACCATCAACACGATGGTCGACCAGCTCAACGGCTTTGCCGGCGAGGTCACCCGCGTCGCCCGCGAGGTCGGCACCGAGGGCAAGCTCGGCGGGCAGGCGCAGGTGCCCGGTGTCGCCGGCGTGTGGAAGGACCTGACCGACAACGTCAACCTGCTGGCCGCCAACCTCACGACGCAGGTGCGCAACATCGCCGACGTGACGACCGCCGTCGCCGGCGGCGATCTGTCGAAGAAGATCACCGTCGACGCCTCGGGCGAGATCCTGCGGCTGAAGGAGACCATCAACACGATGGTCGACCAGCTCAACGGATTCGCGGGCGAGGTCACCCGTGTGGCGCGCGAGGTCGGCACCGAAGGCAAGCTCGGCGGACAGGCCCAGGTGCCGGGCGTCGCCGGAACCTGGAAAGACCTCACCGACAACGTCAACTTCATGGCGACCAACCTGACCGGCCAGGTGCGCAACATCGCCGAGGTCACCACGGCCGTGGCCAACGGCGATCTTTCGAAGAAGATCACGGTCGACGTGCGCGGCGAGATCCTGCAGCTCAAGGAGACCATCAACACGATGGTCGACCAGCTCAACGGGTTTGCGGGAGAAGTCACGCGCGTGGCGCGCGAGGTCGGCACCGAGGGCAAGCTCGGCGGGCAGGCCCAGGTGCCGGGCGTCGCCGGCGTGTGGAAGGACCTCACCGACAACGTCAATCTGCTGGCCGCCAACCTCACCACCCAGGTCCGCAACATCGCCGAGGTGACCACCGCGGTGGCGACCGGCGACCTGTCGAAGAAGATCACCGTCGACGTGCGCGGCGAGATCCTGCAGCTCAAGGAGACCATCAACACGATGGTCGACCAGCTCAACGGATTCGCCGGCGAGGTGACGCGCATGGCGCGCGAGGTCGGCACCGAAGGCAAGCTCGGCGGACAGGCCCAGGTGCCGGGCGTCGCCGGCACCTGGAAGGACCTCACCGACAACGTGAACATGCTGGCCGCCAACCTCACGACGCAGGTCCGCAACATCGCCGAGGTGACGACGGCGGTGGCCAACGGCGACCTGTCGAAGAAGATCACCGTCGACGTGCGCGGCGAGATCCTGCAGCTCAAGGAGACCATCAACACGATGGTCGACCAGCTCAACGGATTCGCCGGCGAGGTGACGCGCATGGCGCGCGAGGTCGGCACCGAAGGCAAGCTCGGCGGACAGGCCCAGGTGCCGGGCGTCGCCGGCACCTGGAAGGACCTCACCGGCAACGTCAACATGCTGGCCGCCAACCTCACCACCCAGGTGCGCGCCATCGCCGAGGTGGCGACGGCGGTGACCAAGGGCGACCTGACGCGTTCGATCCAGGTCGATGCGCTGGGCGAGGTCGCGGAGCTGAAGGACAAGCTCAACACCATGATCGACAACCTCCGCCTCACGACGGAGCGCAACACCGAGCAGGACTGGCTCAAGACCAACCTCGCCAAGTTCACCAACATGCTGCAGGGCCAGCGCGATCTCGGCACCGTCGGGCGGCTGATGCTGTCGGAGCTGACGCCCCTGGTCGGCGCGCACCAGGCGGTGATCTACCAGACGCAGAACGAGGGCATGGACAATGCCAGCCTGCGCCTGCTGTCGATCTATGCCGATTCGGTCGGCGACGGCCATCCCGAGATGCTGCGCATCGGTGAAGGGTTGATCGGCCAATGCGCCGCCGATCGCCGCCAGATCCTGATCGCCGACATCCCGCCCTCGGCGCGGCCGATCACGTCGGGCCTGTTCATGGCGGCGCCCAAGAGCATCATCGTGCTGCCGGTGCTGTTCGAGGGCCAGGTCAAGGCGGTGATCGAGCTGGCCTCGCTCAGCGACTTCACGGAGCTGCAGATCGCCTTCCTCGAGCAGCTCACCGCCTCGATCGGCATCGTGCTCAACTCGATCGAAGCCACCATGCAGACGGAGGATCTGCTGCAGCAGAGCCAGAAGCTCGCGGGCGAGCTGCAGAACCGGCAGAGCGAGCTGCAGCAGACCAACGAACAGCTCGAGCAGAAGGCGCAGCAGCTCGCCGAGCGCAACACCGAGGTCGAGCGCAAGAACCAGGAGATCGAGCAGGCCCGTCGCGCGGTCGAAGAAAAGGCCACCGAGCTGGCGCTCACCTCGCGCTACAAGTCGGAGTTCCTGGCCAACATGAGCCACGAGCTGCGCACGCCGCTCAACTCGATCCTGATCCTGGGCCAGCAGCTCGCCGACAACCCCGACGGCAACCTCAAGGCCAAGCAGGTCGAGTTCGCCCGGACCATCCACGGCGCGGGCACCGATCTCCTGAACCTGATCTCCGACATCCTCGATCTGTCGAAGATCGAATCGGGCACCGTTACCGTCGATGCCGAGGAAATCTTCTTCACCAACGTGCTGGAGACGGTCGCGCGGCCGTTCCGCCACCAGGCCGAATCGCAGGGCCTGTCCTTCGAGGTCCAGGTCGATCCCTCGCTGCAGCGTAGCCTGGTGACGGATTCCAAGCGCCTGCAGCAGATCCTCAAGAACCTGCTGTCGAACGCCATGAAGTTCACCGCACAGGGCAGCGTGCGGCTGCGCGTGCTGCCGGTGAAGAGCGGCTGGCGGCCGGACAACACCGCGCTCAGCCAGGCCAGCGCGGTCGTGGCGTTCGAGGTCACCGACACCGGCGTCGGAATCGCCGTCGAGAAGCAGAAGATCGTGTTCGAGGCCTTCCAGCAGGCGGATGCCTCGACCAGCCGCAAGTACGGCGGCACCGGCCTCGGCCTCGCCATCAGCCGCGAGCTGGCGCAGCTTCTGGGCGGCGAGCTCACGCTGCGCAGCACGCCCGGCATGGGCTCGACCTTCACCCTGTTCCTGCCGACCATGTATACCGGTCCGCGCACGGCGATCCGCCAGCCCGCGCCGGGCGCGGCACCCGTGCCGCAGGCCGCCCTGCCCGAGCACCTCGCCGACCAGTTCCCCGACGATCGTCACACCTTGCTGCCGGGCGAGCCGACCCTGCTGATCGTCGAGGACGATCCCAACTATGCCGGCATCCTGGTCGATGCCGCCCACGCCGCCGGCCTGAAAGCGCTGGTCACTGCGCGCGGCGCGGAGGCGCTCGACCTCGCGCTGGAATACAAGCCGGTCGCCATGTCGCTCGACATCTTCCTGCCCGACATGCTGGGCTGGAACGTGCTCAGCCAGTTCAAGCGCACGCTGGAGACGCGCCATATCCCGGTGCAGATCCTGAGCATGGACGAGGACCGCCAGCAGGGCCTGGCGCGGGGCGCCTTCTCCTACATGAACAAGCCGACCACGACCGAAGGGCTGAGCGTGGCCCTGTCGAAGATCAGCGAGTACTTGAAGCCGCGCAGGAAGCGCCTGCTGATCGCCGAGGACAACGAAGCCGAGCGCTTCGGCGTCACCGAGCTGCTGTCGCATCCCGACATCGAGATCGAGACCGCCGACACCGGCCGCACCGCGCTCGACAAGCTGCGCGGCGGCCGCTTCGACTGCATGGTGCTCGACCTGCGCCTGCCCGACATGACGGGCTTCGAGGTGCTGGAGGCGATGCAGAAGGATTCCTCCCTCGCCGACCTGCCGGTCGTGGTCTTCACCGGCCGCGACCTCTCGCCGGAGGAGGATGCGCGGCTGCACACCATGGCGCGCTCGATCGTGGTCAAGGGCGCGGCTTCGCCCGAGCGACTGTTCGACGAGACGGCGCTGTTCCTCCATCAGGTGGCCGCCGACCTGCCACCCGACAAGCAGCGCATGCTGGAGCGGCTGCACGCCTCGGACGAGATGCTGGCCGGCCGCACCGTGCTGGTGGTCGACGACGACACGCGCAACATCTTTGCCCTGTCGAGCGCGCTCGAGCGGCGCGGCATGAACGTGCTGACCGCGACCACCGGCCGCGAGGCGATCACCATCCTGGAGACCTCGCCCGAGGTCGCGATCGTGCTGATGGACATCATGATGCCCGAGATGGACGGCTACGAGACGATGGCGCGCATCCGCAGCAACGCCGCGCTGCGCCGCCTGCCGATCGTTGCGCTCACCGCAAAGGCGATGAAGGGCGATCGCGAGAAGTGCCTCGAGGCCGGCGCATCCGACTATCTCGCCAAGCCGGTCAACACCGAGCAGCTCTTCAGCGCGCTGCGGCTGTGGCTGCATCGCTGAGGCGGGCGTAGCGATGGACAAGGTGAACATCCTGCTGGTCGACGATCAGCCCGCCAAGCTGCTGTCCTACGAGGTCATCCTCGAGCAGCTCGGCGAGAACCTGATCAAGGCCGGCTCGCCGCACGAGGCGCTCGGCATCCTGCTCAAGACCGAGATCGCCGTCGTGCTGATCGACGTGGTCATGCCGCAGATCGACGGCTTCCAGCTCGCCGCCATGATCCGCGAGCATCCGCGATTCCAGAAGCTCGCCATGATCTTCGTCTCGGGAGTCCAGATCGCCGAGACCGACCATCTGCGGGGATACGAGATCGGCGCGGTCGACTACGTCACCGTGCCGGTGGTGCCGGAAGTGTTGCGCGCCAAGGTCCGCGTCTTCATCGAGCTCTACCGCAAGACACGCCAGCTCGAGGCGATGAACAGCGAGCTGGAGCGCCGGGTGGCCGCGCGCACCGCCGAGCTGGAGGCCCAGACCGAGCGGCTGCGCCAGAGCGAGGAGCGCCGCTCGATCGCGTTGTCCGCCGGCGACATGGGCTCGTGGGAAATCGATCTCACCACAGGCCAGGTCGATTGGGACGAAGGCACCCATCGGATCTTCGAGGTCGATCCGAAGGCCTTCCATCCCACCGTGGAGCGCATCGAGGAGATGATGCATCCGGAGGACCGCGAGCGAAACTCGGTCGCGGCGATCGTCGCTGCCGGCGAGCCGCGCTTCCAGATGGAATTCCGTGTCACGCGCCCGAGCGGCGAGGTGCGCTGGTGCTATGGCGCCGGCATCGTCTCGGCCGACGCCCAGGGCAGGCCCGTGCGCATGACCGGCGTCACCGTCGACGTGACCGATCGCAAGCGCGCGGAGGAGCGCCAGCTCCTGCTCGCCCGCGAGGTCGACCATCGCGCCAAGAACATGCTGGCGGTCGTCCTGTCGGTGCTGCGCCTCACCAAGGCCCCGAGCACCGCCGACTTCATCTCGATCGTCGAAGGACGCATCCACGCACTGGCCGCGACGCACAACCTGCTGTCCGCGACGCGCTGGCAGGGCGCCAACCTGCGCCAGATCGTCGACGAGGAGCTGGCGCCCTACCGCGCCGAGCATCGCGAGCGCGTGACCGCCGACGGCCCTCCCGCGATGCTGTTGCCGGCCACCGCGCAAGCCGTCGCGCTCGCCCTGCATGAGCTCGCGACCAATGCCGCAAAGTATGGCGCGCTGTCGACCGACACCGGCAAGCTGCAGCTGACCTGGTCGATCGGCCCCGAGGCGCTCGAGGTCGAATGGCTGGAGACCGGCGGGCCGCCGGCCGCGCCGCCTTCCTCGCTCGGCTTCGGCCTCTCGATCGTGCGCTCCAGCATCGAAGCGCAGTTCCGCGGCGGCGTGCACTACGACTGGCGGCCGGAAGGCCTGTGCTGCCGGCTGGTCATCCCGCGCGCGCAGATCGTCAATCCCGAGCCGGCCTCGCCGCAGGCTGCGCCCGCTGCAAGAGCGGCGGGCAACAGGCGCGCGCCCAGCCTGGCGGGCAAGCGGCTGCTGATGGTCGAGGACGAGTTCCTGGTCGGCATGATGGCGAAGAAGATGCTCGAAAGCCGCGGCGCCACGGTGCTGGGACCCTATGCGCGACTCGCCGACGGAATCGCCGCCGCGCGGGCCGAGCCGTTCGACGGTGCCCTGCTCGACTTCAATCTCGGCGGGGAGCTCGCCGAACCGCTCGCCGACTACCTGATCGCCAACGGCGTGCCCTTCGCGTTCCTGACCGGCTACCAGCGCGACAGCATCGACCGGCGATACGCCGATGTCCCGCTGCTGCAGAAGCCGATCGATCCCGATTCGCTCGAACGCGTGCTGGTCGCACTGCTCGACGCGCCGCCAGGGTCATTGGATCGCGCCCGCCTTGCACGCTCGGCCTCTTGAGCGTGCAACAGGGGCAAGGGCCAATGAGACGAAACCGCGGCGGTTGCCGCTGCCCCGGTAATATCGCAATCAAACTTCGGCCGAGACGGCGCGTTGAACCCGTATGGTTCGCGATATTCGAAGCATGCCCCGCGGCCTCCTCGCGCCGCTTACCCAGTCCCAGCTCGGCTCCCTGCGCGAGCTGGAAGACGGCACGTGCCGCCTGCTGCCCGAGGCCCATCGCGCGCGCTTGCTCGATCTTCAGCTGGTCGAGGAGAATGGCGGGCGACTCGCGGTCACCGATCTGGGCCGCGAGCGGCTCGTCTCCGACCGATGATCGTCACGCCGTGACGCGGTCCCACCAATCGCGCGTGCGATACCACGCACCGACGAACGGCAGGACCCATTCCGGATTGCCGCTGTAGAACGGCACCGTCGGGAAATCCTGGCCGTCGAACGCATTGACCGGCGCGTTCGACCCGCCGGCGATCTTGCGCGCGGTCTGGTAGCCGAGATAGCTCATCATCGCCACACCCGAGCCGTTGCAGGCCATCAGGTAGTGCATGCCTTGCTCCATGCCCATGTGCGGCAGGAAATCGAAGGCGAACGCGACGTTGCCGGTCCAGGCGTGGGTGACCTTGACGCCTTTGAGCTGCGGCCAGCGCTCCAGCATGTAGCCGTGCAGGACCGGCGCGCTCACCTCCGGCGCGACCTGCGTGAAGCGCGCCCGTCCGCCGAAGATCACGCGCTTGTTGTCGGGCGACTGGCGATAGTAGCAGAGCACCCGCTTGGTATCGCTGACGACGCGATTCTTCGGGATCAGGCTTTGCACGAGATCTTCGGGCAGCTCCTCCGTCGCGATGATATGACTGGCGACGGGCACCACCTTGCGCCGCAGCGTCGGCGTAAGCTCCGTCGTGTAGCCGTTGGTCGCAATCACCACCTCGCGCGCCTCGATCGGACCCTTGCTGGTGAGCACGCGGAAGCCACCGGTCTTGCGCTCGATCTTCTCGGCATCGCAGTTGGCGCAGAGCTTCGCGCCGGCGCGGTGCGCGGCCGCCAGCAGGCCACCGTAGTAGAGCGCGGGATGGAGCTGGCCGGTGCGCTCCACGACCATGCCGCCATAGTAGTAGTCCGAGGCGATCTCCTCGCGCTGCTGCTCGCGCGGCACCATGTAGGTGCCCAGCCCGGCCGCCGCGTTGTAGGTCCCGACCTTGGCCGCCTGCTCCTTGAAATGGCGCGGCGTGTAGGCGCCGCTGAAGCGGCCGTTCATGCGCCAGTGGCATTCGATGCCCTCGCGCTGGATCACGGTCTCGACCTGGGTCAGCGAATCGGCGGCGTCGACCAGCATGCGCTGCATGATCTTCTTCCACGCCTCGGCGTCGCCGCCGACGCCCTTGCCGGAGAAGCCCTTGCCCATGGTGGTGCCGCCGCTCACCCCGCCGCCGTTGCGCGTCGAGGCGCCGACCCCGAAATCGCCGCGTTCCAGCACCGTCACGTCGACGCC
Source organism: uncultured Rhodospirillales bacterium (assembly GCA_945957125.1). Taxonomy (GTDB): domain Bacteria; phylum Pseudomonadota; class Alphaproteobacteria; order Reyranellales; family Reyranellaceae; genus Reyranella. The sequence continues at coordinate 7,562 of CAMFJT010000140.1, forward strand.
GGAGCGCGCCAGCTCGAGCCCGGTCGACAGGCCGCCATAGCCGGCGCCGACCACCAGCACGTCCGTCCTGAGCGGCGGGTCCTGGCTCAGCGCGTTGGAGGGATGCCACCATTCCCACCACCACGGCATGCTCTTGAAGTCCTTGTGGAAGACGCTGTCGGCCATGGGGCACTCCTAACGCGCGCTGCCGCTCAATCCCCGCCCGAAGCGGCCGATCAGGACAAGCACGAACGAGACCAGCAGGATCTGCATCACCGACACCGCCGCGATCGTCGGATCGATCTCCATCAGGATGTTGTCGAACATCTTCTTGGGCAAGGTCATGTTCGGCCCGGCCAGGAACAGCGCCACGACCAGCTCGTCGAACGAGGAGATGAAGGCGAGCAGGCCGGCCGACACCAGGCTCGGCCGCAGCAGCGGCAGCGTGACCCGCAGCAGAGTCCGCGCGCGGCTCGCGCCCAGCCCTTCGGCGGCCTGCTCCAGCGCGCGGTCGAAATCGCGCAGGCCGGCCACGATCACCAGCACGACGAACGGCAGGGCAAGGACGGTGTGCGCGACGACGAGCCCATACCATTCGCCGATCAGCTTCATCTTGGCGAACAGGCCATAGAGGCCGACCGAGAGGATGATGGTCGGCACGACCAGCGGCGCCAGGGCGATGCGATCGAGCAGCGCGCGGCCGGGGAATCTGCCGCGCACGAGGCTGAAGGCGAGCGGCACGCCCAGCGCCAGGGCGAGCACGGCGGTGGCCGCGCCGATCTCCAGCGAGCGGACCGTGGCGTCGATCCATTGCGGATCGTCGAGATAGCGCTCGTACCACTGCGTGCTGTAGCCCGGCGGCGGGAACTGCATGTAGGGCGCCGAGCTGAGCGAGATCGGAAACACCACGAGCAGCGGCAGCATCAGGAAGAGATAGATCGCCGCGCAGGCGGCCACGAGGATCCGGCGGCTCACCGCTGCGCCTCCTGCCGGGCGACGGACTGGGCGATGGTGTAGACGCCGATCGTCAGGACCAGAAGCACGGCCGACAGGGCGGCGGCGAAGGGCCAGTTCAAGGTCTGGCGCACTTCCTGCTCGATCATCACGGCGACCATCATGACCTTGCCGCCGCCGAGCAGGGCAGGCGTGATGTAGAAGCCGAGCGACAGCACGAAGACGATCACCGCGCCGGCGAAGATGCCGGGCAGGGTGAGCGGCAGGTAGATGCGCCAGAAGATCCGCCAGTTCGAGGCGCCCAGCCCCTCGGCCGCCGCGACCAGCGCCGGATCGAGCCGCCGCACCGCGCCGTAGATCGGCAGCACCATGTAGGGCAGCAGGACATGGACCATGCCGATCAGCACGCCGTTGAAGTTGTGCAGCAGCGGCAGCGGATCGGAGATCACGCCCGAGGCGATCAGCCAGCGGTTGAACACGCCGTTGCGGCCGAGCAGCACCATCCAGGCATAGGTCCGCACCAGGACCGAGGTCCAGAGCGGCAGAAGCACGAAGATGAAGCCCAGCGTCGCCCAGCCGGGCGTCGTGGTGGCGATCAGGAAGCCCAGCGGATAGCCCAGCAGGAGGCAGATGACCGTCACAAGCAGGGCGATCTCGAAAGTGTTCCAGAAGACCTGGAGATAGAGGCCCTCGCCCAGCGCCTTGGCGTACCAGTCGAGCGTGCCGGCCTCGATGCTGAAGCCCAGCATGCGCACGACGGGGAAGAGGAAGAACAGGAAGAGCAGCACCAGCGCCGGAACGGCGGGCCAGAAGCCGCGAAGCCGGGCGGTCACGAGCCCCTTCCCTTCATGCTCCTCTCCCCCGCCAGGGAGAGGGGGATTTCAAGCGATGTGCGCACCCCCCTCTCCCCGCCTCTCCCCCTGGCGGGGGAGAGGAGCATGAAGAGAAGAGACCACTGCTCAGAACACATGGATCGACTCGCGGTCGATGGCGACGTTGAGCCGGGTGCCGGTCGCGGGCAGCGGGCCGCGCACCGGCTGGCGCACGATCAGCTCGAGCCCGTCATCGCAGGCGAGCCGGAGCTTGAGCGAGGAACCGAGATAGACGGCCTCCCGGACCTCGCCATTGAAGGAATTGACGCCCTGCCCGAAGCGTTCCGGCCGCATCAGCACGCCGACCCGCGTGCCGACCGGCGCGCCGTGTGTCGTCAGAAGCCGGCGGCCGGACTCGAGCGTGACCGAGCCGACTTCCGTCACCGTGCCGTGGAAGATGTTGCTCTCGCCCACGAAGTCGGCGACGAAATCGTTGGCCGGCCGCTCGTAGATCTCCGTGGTCGAGGCGATCTGCTGGATCGAGCCCTTGTTCATCACGGCGATCCGGTCGGACAGGACCAGGGCCTCCTCCTGGTCGTGGGTGATGAAGATCGTCGTGAGGCCGAGCCGGCGCTGCAGGCGACGGACCTCGAGCTGCATGGTCTCGCGCAGCTTGCGGTCGAGCGCGCCGAACGGCTCGTCGAGAAGCAGCAGGCGCGGGTTGAAGACGATGGCGCGGGCGAGCGCCACGCGTTGCTGCTGGCCACCCGAGAGCTGCCGCGGCAGGCGCTTGCCGTAGCCTTTCAGCTCGACCAGCCCGAGCGCCTCGGCGACCCGGCTCTCGATCTCGGAGCGACCAACATTGCGCATCTCGAGCGGAAAGGCGACGTTGCGCTCGACCGTCAGGTGGGGAAACAGGGCATAGTTCTGGAACACCATGCCGATGTCGCGCCGCGCGGGCGGCACGGCGGTGATGTCCTTGCCGTCGATCCGCACGGTCCCGGCGTCGGGCGTCTCGAAGCCCGCCACGACCTTCAGCAGCGTGGTCTTGCCCGACCCGCTCGGTCCCAGGATGGTGAGCAGCTCGCCCGACGCGATGTCGACCGACACGCCGTCGAGCGCCACGACCTCCCCGAAGCGCTTGACCAGACCTTCGACTTTCAGATCAGCCGACCGTGACGCCATCGGCTAGCTCTTTCTCCTGCCGGGAGCGCGGCTCTCCTGAGCCGCCCTGTCTGTCATTCTGCCCTACCCCCTGAGCGGCTCTGGAGAGCCGCGCTCCCGGCATAACGCTCTCTAACCCTTCTTCAGCTTCCAGGCGTTCCACAGCTCCAACGCCTTGTTGCCGTTCGCGGCATACCAGGCATCGTCGATCCAGAACTGCTTGTCGATGTACTGGGTCGGCAGGTAGGGCTTCACCTTGGCATCGACGAAGTTCAGCGCCTCGAGGTTCAGGCCGGGATAGCCCAGCTCGCTGGCATAGATCGCCTGCTGCTGCGGCACCGACATCTCGGCCAGCATCTTCTGGGCCCAGTACGGGTTCTTGGCGCCGCGCGGAATGACGAAGCTGCCCTGCTTCAGGGCGCCTTCGTTCCACTCGATCTCGATCGGGCCGCCCTTCTTGATCAGGTCGTAGAAGCGGCCGTTCCAGCCGGTCGCCAGCACGACCTCCTTGTCGAGCAGCAGCTGCGCGGGCTGCTGGCCGGTCGCCCACCACACGCTGACATGCGGCTTGATCTGGTCGAGCTTCTTGAACGCGCGGTCGAAATCGATCGGATAGATCTTGTCCATCGGCACGCCGTCGGCGAGCAGCGCGAACTCGAGATTGTCGGTCGGATGGTCGCGCATCGAGCGCGCGCCGGGGAACTTCTTGACGTCCCACCAGTCGGCCCAGCTCTTCGGCTGGCTGCCGCCTTTGAAGACGTCGGTGCGATAGCCGATGATCGTTGTATAGACCGACGAGGCGAAGACGTAGGGCGAGCGCGCCTTCTCGGGATATTTCGACCGGTCGACGATCTTGTCGTCGATCTTCTCGACCAGCTTCATCTCGGTCGCCCGGATCGCGTCCTGGCCGCCGATCTCGGTCACGTCCCATTCGACGTTGCCGGACTCGACCATGGCGCGCAGCTTGCCGAAATCGGCCGGGCTCGTCTCGACGACGCGGATGCCGTACTTCTTCTCGAAGCCGTTGAAAAAGGCCTTGCGCATGGCCGTGCCCATCGAGCCGCCGGAATGGTTGACCACGATCTGGGCCGGCTTGGGCGGCTCCTGCGCATTCGCCCTGCCGCTGGCCGCGAGCATCGCGGCGCCTCCCAAAACAAGTGCCTCACGACGGCGCACGGTCTTCATCGGCTCCCCCTCCCGGTTTGCCCAGACTGTATGTGCGCCTTCGCATAAAGAAAAGGCCCGCAGAAGCGGGCCCTTTCCAGCGCGGTCGAAAATGCGGGCGCTCACGGCGTTGTGGTGTGCGGCGAGATGCGATGGCCGGTGGAGTCGATGCGGTTGCCGCGCGCGTCGTAGCGGAAACCGTACTCGTCCCTGAATGCCTCCTCGTGGCGTACCGTGCCACGGTACGGCGAAACCGCCTGCGCCTGGTCGTCGGCCGGCTGCAGGCCCGGCCGCCCGCTGGTGCCGCTATAGTCGCCCGGGCCGGGCTGCGGCGGAGAGCTGATGACCGGGCGTCCCTGGGAATCGACGACCGGTTGGGCCTGGGCGGAAGCGGCGGCGCAGACCAGCGCCAACGCGAGCAAAGGATATTTCGACATTCTTGCCTCCTGAGGGGTGATCTGCCGAGCTAACGTCCGATCACGCGCAGCCGTTGCGCGCCCTGACCTGCTTGCGAGGCTTCAGAATGACGATCCGCCTGTCCGAGAATTTTCGCGCGCTGTTCTACGCCCCGTTCTACGCCGCCCACGCCACGGGCGCGTTCGCGGAGGAAGGCGTCGACGTGAGCCTGGTGCCGTCGGCCAGCCCGGCGGAGGCGGCCAAGGCGCTGCTTGCCGGCGAGGTCGAGGTCATGTGGGGCGGACCGTTGCGGGTGATGATGCGGCGCGACGCCGATCCTGCGTCCGACCTCGTCTGCTTCTGCGATGTCGTGGCGCGCGATCCGTTCTTCGTCATCGGCGCGGCGCCGCGACCCGACTTCCGCTTCGCCGACCTGAAAGGCCTGCGCGTCGCCACGGTCAGCGAGGTGCCGACGCCGTGGATCTGCCTCGCCGACGATATCCGCCGCGCCGGCATCGATCCGGCCGCGCTGGCGCCGATCGCCGACCGCACGATGGAGCAGAACGAGGCGGCGCTGCGGGCGGGCGGGCTCGATGCCGTCCAGGTCTTCCAGCCTTACGCCGAACGGCTGCTCTCTTCCGGCGCGGGACACCTCTGGTACGCCGCGGCCACGCGCGGGCTCACCGCCTACACCACGCTCGTCGCGCGCCGCGGCACCCTGGAACGGCAACGCGACGAGCTGCTGAAGATGACCCGCGCCGTCCATCGCACGCTCGGCTGGTTCGCGCGCACGCCCGCTCCGGAGATTGCCGTCTGCCTGCGCGACTATTTCCCCGACGTGGCACCGATCCTTTTTGCCGCCGCCATCGATCGCTATCGCGCCCTCGGCCTGTGGGGCAGCGATCCGGTGATCCGTCGCGAGGGCTACGAGCGTCTGCATGCGGCGATGCGCGCCGCCGGCGCGCTCAGCCGCGACATCGCCTTCGAGGAGTGTGTCGATACCACTCTCACCACGCAGGCGGCCGCCTGACGAGATGCACGCGCCGTGCGCATGGAGGGGCCATAAAAGACCGAAAATTCAACGCGATGCGACCCGGCAACCCGCCGGCTTCGGAGGGCGTTTTCTCAACAGTGACGGCCATAGGGGCCGCCGCCTGCGAACGCGGAGAGGAAACGATGAACCAGCAGAACAACAATCCGAACCAGAACCCGTCGCAACAGCAGCGCGAGCAGCAGCAGCGTGAGCAGCAGCAGCGCGAGCGGCAGAACAATCCGGGTCAGGGACAGGGCCAGAAGCCCGGGCAGCCCGGACAGCCCGGTCAGAATGCCGACCGGAATACCGACAAGGGCAACCAGAACCGCTAAGCCCGCCAGTCAGGAATGCCCGCCCCATCCGGCGGGCATTTCCTTTGCGGCCGAGGAGCCTTCATGACCGACAAGCCAGATTTTCCCGCTGACGTGCCGCAGACACCGCCCGCACCCGGCAAGACCGATCCCATTCCGCCGGAGATGCCGCCGGCCCCGATTCCTACCCCCGAGATCATGCCGACGCCGACCCCGCATCCGGGTGGCCCCGGCGGAACGGTGGCCTAGAACGGCGTTGAACGCTGGGGGCGCGGCTCTCCAGAGCCGCTCATGGGTACGCAACCGCAAGAAGAGCGGCTCTGGAGAGCCGCGCTCCCAGCACAGAACAGAAGCGGCCTATTCCTTCACCGCGCCCGTCAGCGACGAGACGTAGTAGTCGACGAAGAACGAGTAGAAGATCGCGACGGGCAGCGAACCGAGCAGAGAGCCAGCCATCAGCGAGCCCCACTGGTAGACGTCGCCCGACACGAGCTCCGTCAGGATGGCCACGGAGACGGTTTTCCTCTCGCTGCTCTGGATGAAGGCGAGTGCATAGACGAATTCGTTCCAAGACAGCGTGAACGAGAAGATGCCGGCCGAGATCAGGCCCGGCACCGCCAGCGGCAGCGTGATGCGACGCAGGATCTGCAGGCGCGTCGCCCCGTCGATCAACGCGCATTCCTCCAGCTCGTAGGGAATCGACTTGAAGTAGCCGATCAGCAGCCAGGTGCTGAACGGCACCAGGAAGGTCGGATAGGTCAGGATGAGCGCCAGTGGCGAATCGAACAGGCCGAACTGGTGGATCGTTGTCGCCAGCGGAATGAACAGGATCGACGGCGGCACCAGGTAGGCAAGGTAGATGCCCAGGCCGACATATTGGCTGCCCTTGAAGCGCAGCCGCTGGATGGCGTAGGCCGCCAGCACGCTGGAGAACAGCGACAGCGTGGTCGAGGCGATCGCCACGCCCATCGTCACCATGAGCCAGCGCGGGTAGGACGTTCCGAACAGCAGCTTGTTGATGTGGTCGAAGGTCGGGCTGCCGATCCAGAAGGGATTGTACTTCTTGTAGTCGTACAGCTCGGCGTTCGGCTTGAACGACGTGATCGCCATCCAATAGAACGGGAACAGCAGCACGATCACGAAAAGCGCGAGCGGCAGGTAGATCGTCACCAGACGCCGCGTGCGGGTGTCCCACGCCATCTGGTCGGGCGCGACGGCCGCCGACGATTTCGACGGGGGGATGATGGTCGTGTCAGTCATCGGCCTCTCCCTGCTGCCACTTGCGACGCGCGAGGGCGAAATAGCTGAACAAGGTGGCACCGACCAGGAACGGGATCATGGCCACCGCGATCGCGGCACCCTCGCCCAGCTCGCCGCCGGAGATGCCGCGCTGGAAGGCGAGCGTCGCCATGAGATGGGTCGAGTTCAGCGGGCCGCCGCGAGTGATCGCGTAGACGAGCTGGAAGTCGGTGAAGGTGAAGATGATCGAGAAGGTCATCACGATCGCCAGGATCGGCATCAGCAGCGGGAAGGTGATGTAGCGGAAGCGTTGCCAGGACGATGAGCCGTCGAGGAGGGCCGCCTCGTAGAGCGACGGCGAGATGGTCTGCAGGCCGGCCAGCAGGGAGATCGCCACGAAGGGAATGCCGCGCCAGATGTTGGCGGCGATCAGCGACCAGCGCGCCGGCCAGGTCGTGCTCAGGAAGTCGAACGGCTTGTCGCGGATGCCGAGCACGTCGACGGCGACATAGGAGAAGATCGAGAACTGCGGATCGTAGAGCCACCAGAAGGCCAGCGCCGACAGCACGGTCGGCACGATCCACGGCAGCAGGATGATGGCCCGCAGCAGGCTCTTGAACGGGACGTGGTTGTTGAGCAGCAGGGCCAGCCACAGGCCGAGGCCGAATTTCCCGAAGGTCGCGACGGCGGTGTAGAACACGCTGTAGAAGACCGCGCCCCAGAACTGCGGGTCCTCGAGCAGGTACTCGAAATTGTCGAGGCCGATATACTTGCCCGAGCCGCCGATCTTGGTGTCCGTGAAGGACAGCCAGATGCCGAGGCCCAGCGGATAGGTAAGAAAGACCAGCAGGAGGCCGATCGCGGGCGTCAGGCACGCCACCACGAGGAACGGCTTGTAGTCGAACAGGCGCGCCAGCCAGTTGGGCTGCGGCCGGGCGCGGGTCCAGTCGGTCATCGTCGCGACGGTCATGGCTCCTCCGAAGGGCCGGAGAGCGGCGCGGCCGGAAAGCGGCCGCGCCGTTCGGTGCGGGACCTTGCGTCCTAGCGGTAGTAGCGGCGCGTGCGGCGCTCGGCTTCCTTGGCCGCATCGGCCGGGGTCGCCTGGCCGGATGCGACGGAGGCGAACATCTGCACCAGCACGTACTCGGCGGTGACGGTGCCGGCGGCCTGCGTGATCGGTCCCTTGTAGCCGCTCCAGTACTGGTTGTTCATCGTGTCGCGGTAGAGCGAGATCTTGGGATCGCTCTCCCACACCTTGCTCTTGTCGTAGGCCTTGAGCGGATGGGACCAGTAGCCGAGGCATCCCGTCAGCCACGGATCGTACTGCTCGGCCTCCATCATGAAGGCGAGATAGGCCTTGGCGGCATTGGGGAACTTCGAGTGCTTGAACACCATGCCGTTCAGCACCGTGGCCGACATCGGCGCGGAGGACGCCAGCCCCTTGACCAGCGGCGCGTGCTCAGTGTCCTCGGCGATCGCCTTGGTCGCCGGATCGTTCTTCAGCGAGAAGTAGAGCGACACGCCGTTGGAGGTGAAGAACAGCTCGTTCGACGCATAGGCGCGGTTGTTGCTGATGTCGTTCCACGACATCGTGCCCGAGACGAAGGTCGGATAGAGCTCCTTCACGAAGTTCAGCGCGTTCAGCGTCTCCTTGCTGTTGATGATGACCTTGCCGTCCTCGTCGACCAGCGCGCCTCCGTGGCTCCACAGCATCCAGTTGGCGAAGCCGTTGGCGTCGCCCACCGCATTGCCGAGCGCAAAGCCCGCCGGCTTGTTGATCTTCTTGAGGTCCTGGCAAAGCTTGAGCAGGCCGGCATGATCGGTCGGAACCTTGTCGTGGCCCGCTTCCTTCAGCGCCGATACGCGGTACACCAGCGGGCCGCCCGAGCCGCCCATCGGGATGCCGATCCAGTTGTTGCTCTTGGCCTTCTTGCCGAACTTCTCGCCGAGGAACATCCAGCCGCCGTACTTCTTGCCGAGATACTCGGCCACGTCGGACAGCTCGATCACCTTGTCGGCATAGATGTGCGGATCCTCCGCCCAGCCGAGGATGATGTCGGGGCCGGCGCCGGTGTTCGCCGAGACGGCAGTCTGCTGGCGGATGTCCTCCCAGCCGACCAGGTCGACCTTGACCTCCACGCCGGTCTCCTTGGCGAACTTGGCGCTGTTGGCGCGGAAGATCACCTCGTCCGGCTCCACGAAGCGCGCCGGACGCAGCAGGCGGAGCGTGGCGCCCTTCTCGATCGGCAGGTTGAGCGGCGGCACGTCGGCCTTCGGAATGGTCTGGCCGGTCGCCTGCCGCGCCAGCGCCAGAGCGGCCGCGGATGCTCCCAATGCCATCGCCTCGCGGCGCCTGATGACGAACACCATTGTCGTTTCCTTCCTGCTTTTACTTACGAACTACACACGCGAACGAGCTGAATTTCTTCCCTCCCCCGTCTTCGGGGGAGGTGGCGCGGTAATCCGCGACGGAGGGGGTC
>CAMFJT010000141.1 GCA_945957125.1 uncultured Rhodospirillales bacterium
ATGATCCAATGTCCGGCAATAAATTCACAACCTCGGAGTGGCGCGGTCCCAGCAAAGAGCGTCAGGCGCCGGGCTGGGCGCGGCGAGCTTCTTCTTCGGCACGGGCTTCGATCGCTTCCATGTCGTCGTCGCTCATGCCGAAATGGTGGCCGATCTCATGGATCAGGACATGGCGCACGATGTGCGGCAGATCGTCTTCAGACTCGCACCAGTAGTCGAGGATCGGACGGCGGTAGAGGAAGATGCGGTCGATGTCGTTGGCGACGTGGCCGGCGCCGCGCTCCATCATCGACACGCCCTGATAGAGGCCGAGCAGGTCGAACGGCGTGTCGAGCTCCATCGCCTTCTCGACCTCGTCGGACGGGAAGTCGTCGATCTGGATGCGCACGTTGCCGACGTGACGACGGAACTCCTCGGGAATCGTCGCGAGTGCCTCGGCGGCGATCGCTTCGAAGTCCTCGAGGCTCGGCGCCTTGCCGAAGCACGGCGTGGAACGCGGGTTCGTGAAGACCGGCATCCCTCCCCCATATAGCAGCCGTGCGCGCTCGCCAAGGTCCCCGGAAGACTGGCGCGGGATTCGCATGGTCGCGTTCCGGAACGAACCACACTAAGCTCGCCACGCATGCTGCGTTTCTTCATCCGTCGTCTGATCGTCGCGCTGCTCGTCGCAGCGACGGTCATGACGCTCGCCTTCGTCATGACGCGCCTGTCGGGCGACCTCGCGATCTCGATCGCCGGCCCGAGCGCGACCCAGGCCGACATCGATGCCGTCCGCAAGGCCTACGGGCTCGACCGTCCGGTGATCACGCAGTTCTTCGACTGGGTCGGCCGCGCGACGATGGGCGATCTCGGCGACAGCTTCTTCTTCAAGCGGCGCGTGTCGGAGCTGATCGGCGAGCGCATGCCGGTGACCTTGACGCTCGGCCTCACGGGTCTGGTGATCGCGCTGCTGGTCTCGCTGCCGCTCGGCATCCTCGCCGCCGTGAAGGAGAACACCGCGATCGACCGCGCCGTGCAGGTCGTGGCGCTGCTCGGCCAGGCGATGCCGTCCTTCTGGCTCGGCCTGATCCTGATGATCGTGTTTGGCCTGCAGCTCGGCTGGCTGCCGATCTCCGGCACCGAATCGTGGGAGAGCTTCATCATGCCCGGCGTGGTGCTGGCCTTCTCCGCGATCCCCGCGCTCACACGACTGACGCGAGCCGGCATGATCCAGGCGCTGGGCTCGGACTACATCCGCACGGCGCGCGCGAAGGGCCTGTCGCGTGCCTCGATCCTGCTCAAGCATGCACTGCGCAACGCCGCCATTCCCGTGGTGGCGATCGCCGCCGTGCAGCTCGGCTTCATGCTCGGGGGCTCGATCGTGATCGAGCAGGTCTTCGCGCTGCACGGCGTGGGCTTCCTCGCCTGGGAAAGCATCGCCAAGAACGACTTTCCCGTCGTGCAGGCCGTCGTGCTGGTGCTGGCGGTGATCTATGTCGGCCTCACGATGCTGGCTGACCTGATGAACGCGGTGCTCGATCCCCGGCTGCGCGGCGCATGAAGCGCGGTTGGAAGAACGTCGCCACCTGGGTCGGGGCGATCATCGTCGGCGTGGCCGCCTTCGCCGCCCTGTTCGCGCCCCTGCTCGTGCCGCACGACCCGTTCGCGCAGGATCTCGGCAAGCGCCTGCTGGTGCCGTTCTGGATGGAGGGGAGCGACCCGCAGCACCTGCTCGGCACCGACCAGCTCGGCCGCGACTATCTCTCGCGGCTGATCTACGGCTGCCGCATCTCGATGATGATCGGCATCACGGTGACGATCGTCTCGGGCATCATCGGCATCACGATGGGCGTGCTCGGCGGCTTCCTCGGCGGGCGCACGGACGACGTCGTGCTGTTCGCCATCACCACGCGCCTGTCGCTGCCGGTCGTGCTGGTCGCGCTCGCCGTGGTCGGGCTGCTCGGCAGCTCGATGACCATCCTGATGATCACGCTCGGCCTGCTGCTGTGGGAGCGCTTCGCCGTCGTGGCACGCTCGACCACCATGCAGGTGCGCAACCTCGACTTTGTCGCGGCGGCGTGGTGCGCCGGCTGCTCGCGTTTCCGCATCCTCGCCGGCGAGGTGCTGCCCAACATCGCCAGCCACCTGGTGGTCGTGGCGACGCTGGAGATCGCGCTCGCCATCCTGCTCGAGGCGGCGCTGTCGTTCCTCGGCCTCGGCGTGCCGCCGCCGCTGCCGTCGTGGGGCCTGATGATCGCCGAGGCCAAGGATTACATGTTCTTCAGCCCGTGGGTGATCATGATCCCCGGCGTCTGCCTGTTCGTGCTGGTGCTCGGCATCAACCTGCTGGGCGACGGGCTGCGCGACATGTTCGGCACGAGGACCGATCCGTGAGCGCCCTTCTGGAAGTCGAGAAGCTCGAGGTCGGCTTCGGCCGCACCGCCGCCGTGCGCGGCAGCTCGTTCACCGTCGAGCGCGGCGAGACCCATTGCCTGGTGGGCGAATCGGGCTGCGGCAAATCGGTGACGGCGCTGGCGGTCATGAACCTGCTGGCGCGCAACGCCACGCGCCGCGCCGCGCGGCTCGCCTTCCAGGGCGAGGACCTGCTGAAGCTGAACGATACCGGTATGTCGCGCCTGCGCGGCAATGCCATGGCGATGATCTTCCAGGAGCCGATGACCAGCCTCAATCCCGCCTACACGATCGGCTCGCAGATGACCGAGGTGATGCGCCGGCACAAGCACGTCGCGCAGCGGGTCGCGACCGATCGCGCGGCCGATCTGCTGGCCCGCGTCGGCATCACCGCGCCCGGCCTGCGGCTCGGCCAGTTCCCGCACCAGCTCTCGGGCGGGCTGCGCCAGCGCGTGATGATCGCCATGTCGCTGATGTGCGACCCGCAGCTCCTGATCGCCGACGAGCCGACGACGGCGCTCGACGTGACGGTCCAGGCGCAGATCCTGCGCCTGCTCGCGGGCCTACAGCGCGACCTCGGGCTCGGGCTGCTGCTGATAACCCACGATCTCGGCATCGTGGCGCGCGTCGCCACGCGCGTGTCGGTGATGTATGCCGGCGAGGTGGTCGAGAGCGCGCCGACGGCCGAGCTGTTCGCCAATCCGCGACATCCCTATACGCAGGGCCTGCTGCGCTGCGTGCCGGTGCCGGGCAAGATCCGGCGCGGCGAGCCGCTCGGCTCGATCCCCGGCACCGTGCCTCGGGTCGGTCCGGGCTTCGAAGGCTGCGCCTTCCGCGAGCGCTGCGACTTCGCCGACGAGACGTGCCGGCAGTCGATCCCGCGCCATCTCGCGGCGCCGACCCACGACTTCCTGTGCCGGTTGCCCGCATGACGGCGGCGATCGAGGTCCGCGCCGTGCGGCGCACCTTCAAGGCCGGCAAGCGCACGGTCGTGGCGGTCGACGATGTGTCGTTCTCCGTGCCGTCCGGCGGCGTGCTCGGGATCGTGGGCGAGTCCGGCTGCGGCAAGTCCACGCTCGCGCGACTGATCCTCGGCCTGCTGCCGCCGGATTCCGGCGAGATCGCCGTCGAGGGCCAGCGGCTGGCCGACATGGACCGCAAGGCCCGCGCGCGGCTGATCCAGCCCGTCTTCCAGGACCCCTTCTCCTCGCTCAATCCGCTGGCGCGCATCCGCGACATCGTCGGCATGCCGCTGGTCGCGCAAGGCACGCTTGCGCGCGCCGAGGTGGCGAAGACGGTCGACGAGATGCTGGCCCGTGTCGGTCTGACGACGGAGATGGGCCGCCGCCTGCCGGCCGAGCTGTCGGGCGGCCAGCGCCAGCGGGTCGCCATCGCGCGCGCCCTCGTGCTGCGGCCGCGCATCGTGGTGTGCGACGAGCCGACCTCGGCGCTCGACGTGTCGGTGCAGGCGCAGATCCTGAACCTGCTGGCCGAGCTTCGGCACGACCTCAACCTCACATACCTCTTCATCAGCCACAATCTCGCGGTCGTGGAGCACGTCGCGAGCGAGGTCGCGGTGATGTATCTCGGCCGCCTGGTCGAGCGCGAGCCGACGGAAGCCCTGTTCGCCAGGCCCGAGCACCCTTACACCAAGGCGCTTCTCGCCTCGGTGCTGACGCCGGAGCCCGGCCTCGGCGTGCCCGATGTCGGGCTGGGCGACAGCCTGCCCGATCCGGCCAACATCCCTCCCGGTTGCCGCTTCCATCCGCGCTGCCCGATCGCCGAGCCGCGCTGCGCAACGACCGTGCCGCCGTTGAAGCCACGGCCGGGCGGCGGTGTAGAATGCCTGCTGGCATGACAAAGAAACTCGATATCGCGATCGTCGGCGCCGGCATGGGCGGTCTCGCCTCGGCCGCGGCGCTGCTCAAGGCCGGCCACGACGTCACCGTCTACGAGCAGGCGCGCCAGTTCACGCGGCTCGGCGCCGGCATCCAGATCGGCTGCAACGCCATGCACGTGCTGCGCGGCCTGGGGCTGGAGCAGCGGCTGCGCGCCGACACGTTCTATCCGCGCTCGTGGAACAACCGCGACTGGAAGTCGGGCGAGGTGCTGTTCGACATCCTGTTCGGCACCGACGCCGAGCAGGCCTATGGCGCCCCATACCTCCTCGCCCATCGCGGCGATCTGCACGCCGCGCTGGCCAGCGCCGTGCCGCCGGACCTTGTGCGGCTCAACCATCGCCTGACCGGCATCGACCCGACGGCCGAGGGCGTGCGCCTCACCTTCGAGAACGGCCATGTCGCGACGGCCGATGCCGCGATCGCCGCCGACGGCGTGCATTCGGTGGTCAAGGCCGCGCTGTTCGGCGACGACGAGCCGAACTTCACGGGCCGCATCGCCTATCGCACGGTCTATCCGATCGGCCGGCTGAAGGGCGTCGACGTGCTGAACTGCACCAAATGGTGGGGCGAGGACCGTCACGTCGTGATCTATCCGGTGAAGCCCGACCGCTCGGAGATCTACTTCGTGACCAGCCAGCCCGAGCCCGGCTTCGAGATCGAGTCATGGTCCGCGACCGGCGACGTGAAGGTGTTGCGCGCGGCGTTCGAGGGTTTCCATCCCGAGGCGCGCGCGGTGATCGAGGCCGCACCCGAGGTGCACAAGCGCCCGCTGGTCGATCGCGATCCGCTCGAGCGCTGGGTCGACGGCCGGGTCGCGCTGCTGGGCGACGCCTGCCATCCGATGACGCCCTACATGGCGCAGGGCGCGGCGATGGCGATCGAGGACGCCGCCATCCTGTCGCGCTGCCTGGCCGGCATCGACCGCGACGGCATCGAGACGGCGCTGCGCCGCTACGAGGCAACGCGCAAGGCGCGCACGTCGCGGATGCAGTTCACCTCGCGCCAGAATATCTGGGGCAAGGGCGTGACCGACGTCGACTGGGTCTACGGCTACAACGCCTGGGAAGCGCCGCTGGCCTCGTAGCACGCGCCTCATCTCCCGAGCATGTTTCCCTCATGCTCCTCTCCCCCGATAGGGGGAGAGGTTGGGTGAGGGGGCTTCGAGTGTCCTCTGCCACACGTCGCCTTCATCACAAGATGAAGAGCGGCGGTACAAGTTATACGGTGTGTAACCCCCTCACCCCGCCTCTCCCCCTATCGGGGGAGAGGAGCATGATGTTGCGCAGGGGGAAAAGTCATTTCCACTTCGCGAGATAGAAGCGCGGCAGCTCGTCGGGGAAAGTCTTGAAGTCGAGCGCCTTGGAGAAGGCGTAGGTGTTCACGTAGGTGTTGATCGGCAGCCAGTAGGCCTTTTCCGTCGCGATCTTCACCGCCGCCGAATAGGCCTTCGACCGCACCGCCTTGTCGGCGGTGGCGCCGCCCTCGGCGACCAGCTTCTCGAGCTCGGGATCCTTGGAGTAGTTGTCGAGCGCACCGGCACCGAACATCACCGGCAGGATCGCCGACACGTCATTGATCGAGTAGCTGCCCCAGCTTCCCATGTAGAGCGGAGCCTCGCCCTTCTGCGCCTTCTGGATCGCCGGCGCGACCTGGAGCTGGGTGATGCGCGCCTTGATGCCGACCGCCGCGAGATAGTTCTGGATCGCCGCACCCCAGGAGGTCGGCTGCACATAGCTCACCATCTCGATCTCGAAGCCGTTGGGGAAACCGGCCTCGGCCAGCAGCTCCTTCGCCTTCTTGGGATCGTAGTCGTACTTCACCGCGGCATCCGCATCGCAGCCGAACTGGCTGGGGAAGCACGGCGCCGGCGGCACGCGGCTGCCGCCGCCGACCAGCTTGTCGGCGAACTCCTGGCGATTCACCGCATGCCAGATCGCCTGACGCACCTTGAGCTTGGTCAGCGGATTGTCCGCGCCCGAGCGCCCGGCTGCGTCGATCGACAGATAGCCGATGCGCATCGATTCCTGCCGCACCGCCTGCAGGAACGGCACCTTGTTGATGTTGTCCCTCTGATCGGGATTGATGTTCCAGATCCAGTCGGTCTTCTGCGCCAGCAGCTCGGTCACCTCGGTGGCGAGGTCCGGGACGAAGCGGACATGCAGCGTCTTGATCGCGGGCTTGCCCTTGGGCGAACCGGCCCAATAGTCCTCGAAGCGCTCGAAGACGACCTCCTTGCCCTGGTCGTTCTTCACGATCTTGTACGGCCCGGCGCCGACCGGCTTGGCCGAGAAGCCTTCCGGCCCCACTTTCTCGCGATAGGCCTTGGGATGGATCGGCGTCACCATGGCGAGATATTCGAGCGCCGCGGGCGTCGGCCGCTTCATCTTGATCGAGACCGCGAAGTCGCCCGTCTTCTCAGCCTTGTCGATCCAGGCATAGTTCGACGGCGTGGCGACCTTGCTCTCGGGATTGGCCGCCATGTTTATGGTGTAGGCGACGTCGTCGGCGCTGAGCGTGCTGCCGTCATGGAACTTCACGCCCTCGCGGATCTTAAGGTCGAGCGTGGTGTTGTCGGTGAACTTCCACTCGGTCGCCACCGACGGCTTGATCTCGAAGGTCGCGGGATCGCGATGCACCAGCATGTCCCATGCCTGGTGCGCGAGGATCAGCCCGGTGCGCTGGCTGTTGAAGTACATGTCGACGTTCGGCACCGCGTCGGTGAACTGGATGCGCAGCGTGTCGGAAGCCTTCTGCGCCCGTGCCGAGGCGGGCAGGGCCGCGGCGGCGGCTGTGGAAAGCAACGCGGAACGACGGGTGATCTTCACGAAAGCCTCCTGATGGTCGGCGAGAGCCTAGGCTCCCGCCATGCAATCAGGCAAGCTTCACGCCATCTGAAGGAGGACAGCATGAGCAGCAAGCTGAGCGGATCGGTACGCACGAAGGCCCTGTCGAGCCTGAAGGGATGGACCGAGGTGGCCGGACGGGACGCCATCGGCAAGAGCTTCAAGTTCGCCGACTTCAACGAGGCCTGGGGCTTCATGACCCGCATCGCGCTGGCGGCCGACAAGGCCGACCACCACCCCGAATGGTCGAACGTCTACAACAAGGTGGAGATCGTTCTCTCCACGCACGATGCGGGCGGCGTCAGCGAAAAGGACGTGGCGCTGGCTCAGTTCATCGACTCGATCGCCTGACTGGCCGCTACGCCGGAGCGCGGCGGGTCACGGAACTAATCGAGGGACATGCCGTTGTGTGTTCACGACGGAGGCCGACATGGAAACCCGCACTGGCGAATCCCCCATCGGAACGCTCGACGCACTCCAGATGGGCGTCAGCGCCGATGGGCAGAGCTGCATGATGGTCTTCGTGGATGAAGAGCAGCGAAGCATCCAATACGTCGCAGACTTCGCGGCGTTCAATGCTTTCATCGCCAGCCTCAGCCGGATGGCAGGAGAGATGCATCGCCGCCGTTGCGCCGTGGGCGACGACAGGGGAAAAGGCGGCGGCGCATTGACCGTCACGTCGGGGCACTTCCAGTTGAGCCCCGACTCCAAGGTCGAAGGGAGGCTGGTGGGAGACAGCGGCCAGATCGTCAATATCCGCATGTGCCCGGAAGTCGCCTGCCAATTGACCAAGGCGATCCTGATGAGCGCGCCCGCCGCATCCGACTGCTGACGACGAAAGAACGCCTCCGCCGAGCGGAGGCGCCCTTCGCCGGGCGTCGCTGCCTTACTTCGACTTGCCCATGCCGCGCGGATCGCCGGCCTTGCCCTTTTCCTCAGCGGTCTTCAGGGCGGCGGCCTCATCGGAGTCCATCGCCTTGCGGGCCTCCTGGGCGGCCTTCTCGACCTTGCCCTTCTTGATGAAGTCGGCGGTGCGCTCGTTGTAATCGCGCGTGCCGCTGTAGCTCCCTTCGCCTTCGACGCCACCTTTGGTCTTGCTGTTGTCTGTCATGACCTTCTCCTCTGCGTTCTGCGACCGATAGAACGCTTCGGCACGGCCAAGGTTACGGACCCAGACCCGCCTCACGGTAGTAGGCGAGCACGCCGGGGTGAAGGATCGCCGGGCTCGCGACCGCTGCGAGCGTGTTCTTTGCCGTGGTCTCGCCCAATTGCGGCGACGGCTTTCCTTCCGACAAATGCAGCGCTTTCGACAGCCGCGCCACGATGGCGTCGTCGAGTCCCGGACGGACCAATACGAAGCTCCACGACCCGACCGACGGGATCGCATCGGCCTGTCCGGGAAAGCTACCGGCCGGCTGGCTGATCGGCTTGAGGAAGGGATGCCTGGCGAGAATGCGGCGAATCTCTTCGGCGTCGGGCGCGACGAACCGGCCGCCGGACGGGCTCGACATCACGGCCCGGAAGCCGGGCCAGCCCGCCCCGCCACCCCACAGCGCCGCCGCGCGGCCGTCGAGCACCATCGCCGGGCCATCGTCCGCGCGCTCGAGGTAGATCGGCTGGAAGTCCCGAACGGCATCGAGCCCGAGCCCGTCCATGACGTAGCGGCCCAGGATGACGAGGCCCGAGCCACCTGCCCCCCAGGCGATCGGCTTTCCCTTCAAATCGGCGATCGAGCGATAAGGTCTGTCGGCGCGAACAACGAAAAGGCCGGCGGTCGGGTACATCGCCGTCAGGACCTTGAGGTTCGCGGGCGGACGGCCGATGCCGGACAGGACCTCGTGCACGACCTCGCCCTGCACGAGCGCGATATCGAGGTTTCCGGCCTCGAGCATCGGTACGTTCTCGGTGCTGCCCTTCGTGTTGATCGCCTCGATCTCGAGGGCGGGATCCTGCGCCTTCACGGCGGCGATGAAGGCCTCGCCATAGACCGGAAAGCCGCCGCCCGGCGTGGCGGTGCCGAGTCGGACCTTCACCGGCTGTGCGCTTGCCGAGCCGCCGACGAAGGCGGTCGATGCCGACAACAGGGCCGTACGTCGCGTGAGCGCCATGGCAGGTCATCCCCGTGATACGATGGCGCCAGTATGGCGTGACCGCGGGGGAGAAGACCATGCCCGATCGTCCCGAGCTGATGGCCATCGGCGATTCGATCTACAACGGCACGCGCTCGCTCACCACCAACGCCGCGCTTGCGCGCCTGTCGGTGCCGGCGCAGGTCGCCCGTGCCTTCGGCTGGGCGTTCAGCTCGCCATCCTATCCGTTCGACGTGCTGTTCGATCTCGAGGCCGTGATCCGGGCCGGCGCATTCGATCTCGATGCCCTGAAGGAATCGATCGTGGCCAACGCGCAAGGCTGGCTCGACCGCCCGCGGTGGGCAGACGACGACTGCTTCGACAACATTGCGATCGCGCAGAGCGTGATCGGCGACCTCTCCTCCTTCACCCACCTCAATCACGTCTCCACGATCGAGCCCCTGCTCGCCGAGTTTCGCGATGGCCCCGGCTTCGACTTCGCCGCGCTGATGGGGCTGTACGAGGCGATCAACACCAGCTTCGTGCTGAACCCGCGCCGCGACCCGGCGAGTCGATGGGCCGGCATGACCCCGCTCGAGATCGTCGCTGAGCGGCGCCCGCGGCGGCTGTTGATCGACATCGGGATCAACGACGGTGTCTGGACGGTCTGCCTCGAAGCGACCGCGAGCGGCTTCGACAGCGCGGCCATCGCCACCGGCATGCGCGATCTCGGCGCGCGCCTGGCCGCGATGAAGGCGGCGGGACAGGTCGGCACGATCTACCTCAACCTGATTCCCAAGCCGAGCTGTATTGCCAACCTGATGCCGCGGCACGATCCCGACCGGCCGCCGGGCGCCAGCGGGTACTTTCCCGAATATCTTGGTCGTCTCGGCCAGCTCGGCGG
The DNA here is from genome assembly GCA_945957125.1 of uncultured Rhodospirillales bacterium. GTDB lineage: Bacteria > Pseudomonadota > Alphaproteobacteria > Reyranellales > Reyranellaceae > Reyranella. The sequence goes on from CAMFJT010000141.1 coordinate 10,109, forward strand.
CCTCGACGGCAGCCAGATGAAGGCGATCGACGAGGAGATCGTCGCGCTCAACCGCACGATCGCGGAGGACCTCGGCGCGATGTTCCCTGACGGCGGCCTGGCCCTGATCGATACCTACGCCATGGTCGAGGCGCGCGACGACAAGCACTTCCGCGACAGCGAGCCGATCTGGGTGCGCAACTGGCGGCTCAACAACGTGCCGCTGCAGGGCTTCAGCCACAGGGGCGGCCTCTACGGCCTGGACAACCTTCATCCCACCGCCGTCGGCTATGCGGTGCTCGCCCGCACCGTGTGCCAGGCGATCGTCGCCACCGAGGGCATCGTGCCCGTGCAGCCGGTCGACTTCGCGGCCGCCTTCGAGGCCGACTCGCTGCTCACCGACGTTCCGCGCCTGCTCGACGTCGACAACCTGCTGATCGACCTGTTGGTGGCCTTCGTCCGCGCCGCGGCGCGACCGACGGTGTGACGCTCAGCCCCGCATGTACGGCTCGACCTTGCCCTTGAGCTTGATGGTCAGCGGGTTGCCCTTGCGGTCGACGGTCTTGCCGAGGGCGACGCGGATCCAGCCCTCGCTGACGCAATATTCCTCGACGTTGGTCTTCTCCTCGCCGTCGAACTTGATACCGACGCCTTTCTGCAACAAGGCCTCGTCGTAGTGCGGGCTTTTCGGGTTGGTCGACAGGCGGTCGGGAAGAGAAATGTCGGTCATTCGAGGATTATAGCACCATGATCCTGAACATGCCCGCCAGCGCACTTGCCGGACGGGCCAGAATCATCCCCAGCCTGCGGCGGAAGTGATGAGCGCGACCAGGCGCGGCGAGGTCATCCAGTGGTTCAGCGCCTGCAGGAACCGCCGTTCGCCGCTCCATGTCTTCTCCTCGACGACGATCCGATGCATGACCGCAATCTGTCCGGCGGGACCGTCGAAAACGAGAGCAACGACGCACGCGCCACCAGCCTGATGGATTCCCCATCGAGAACGTCATGGTTGTTCATCGGCGCTCGTTCCGCTTTGATCCCGATCAACGCCATGCGGGCTCTGTTCGGGAGAGTCGAGACATGAACACCCAGGTCCAGCCCGCCGCCTCGTCATCCGTCGCGGCCTTGCCGCCTCCTGCCGCCGAGCGCGATTCCTATGCGGTCACCGCGCTGGCCGACATCGCCGATCGCTCGCTGCACGCCATCATCGCGCGCTACACGCTCGGCCTGTCGCCGGCCGCACTGGCCGCCGCCTATCTCGACTGGGCGGTGCACCTTGCCGCCGCGCCGGGCAAGCGCTTGCAACTGCTCGACAAAGCGGCACGCAAATCGCTGCGTCTGGCCAGCCATGCCTGGCACTATGCGGGGCGATCGGGCGATTGTCCCGCCTGCATCGAGCCCCTGCCCCAGGACAGGCGCTTCGCCGGCGCGGCATGGCAGCAATGGCCGTTCAACTTCCTTTACCAGGGCTTCCTGCTGCAGCAGCAATGGTGGCACAACGCCACGACCGGCGTTCGCGGGGTGACCGCCCATCACGAAGCCATGGTCCAGTTCACAGCCCGACAGCTCCTCGACACTGTTTCGCCGTCGAACTTCCTGCTCACCAACCCCGAGCTTCTGCGCCATACCCTGGAGAAGGGCGGCACGAACCTCGTCACCGGATGGCAGCACCTGATCGAGGACTGGGAGCGCGCGATCAGCGGCGGCAAGCCGATCGGCGCCGAGGCCTTCCGCGTCGGCCACGAGGTCGCGGCCAGCCCGGGCACGGTGATCCTGCGCAACCGCCTGGTCGAGCTGATCCAGTACGCGCCGACGACCGAAAAGGTACGGCCCGAGCCGCTGCTGATCGTGCCGGCGTGGATCATGAAATACTACATCCTCGACCTGTCGCCGGGGAATTCGCTGGTGAAGTACCTGACCGACCAGGGCTTCACCGTCTTCATGATCTCTTGGAAGAACCCCGGCACGGAAGACCGCGATCTCGGCATGGAGGATTACCGCCGGCTGGGCGTCATGGCGGCGCTCGACGCGATCGGCGCGATCGTGCCCAATCGCCCGGTGCACGCGATGGGCTACTGCCTCGGCGGCACCCTGCTCTCGATCGCCGCCGCCGCCATGGCGCGCGACGGCGACCGGCGGCTTGCCACGCTCACGCTGCTCGCCGCGCAGACCGATTTCACCGAAGCCGGCGAGCTCATGCTGTTCATCGACGACAGCCAGCTTGCCTTCCTCGAGGACATGATGTGGGAGCAGGGCTTCCTCGATGCGCGGCAGATGGCGGGCGCGTTCCAGCTCCTGCGCTCCAACGATCTCATCTGGTCGGAGGGGCTGCGCCGCTACCTGCGCGGCGAACGCCCGCCGATGTCGGACATGATGGCGTGGAATGCCGACGCCACCCGCATGCCCTACCGCATGCACGCGGAATATCTGCGCCGGCTGTTCCTCAACAACGACCTGGCCGAAGGCCGCTACCGCGCGGACGATCGGCCGGTGGCGCTGAGCGACATCCGCACGCCGATCTTCGCCGTCGGCACCGAATGGGATCACGTCGCGCCGTGGCGTTCGACCTACAAGATCAACCTGCTGGCCGACACCGAGGTGCGCTACCTGCTTACCAGCGGCGGCCACAATGCCGGCATCGTCTCCGAGGTCGGTCACGCCGGCCGGCACTATCGCGTCGCGACAAAGAAGGCCGACGACCGCCATGTCGATCCGGACACCTGGCTCGCCACGGCCGAGCTGCACCAGGGATCGTGGTGGCCCGAGCTGTCGGCGTGGCTCGCCGCGCATTCGGGCGAGCCCTGCGAGCCTCCGGCGCAGGGGCCGCGTCTGGATGACGCGCCCGGAACCTACGTGCTCGAAGGCTGAGAGAGCCTGCGCCGGCAGCGCGCGCCGACCGCCCCGCGCGGGACCGCCGGCCGCTCAGCCGTCCTGCGCCAGCCAGCGAGCGATCCTCGACCAGGCTCTCCGCAGGGTGCGGGCACCGAAGAAGAGGCTGAGATGGCGGCCAGGCTCCATCACGGATTGAACGTCCTGCGTGCCGACCAGGCCCCGCAATGCAAACAGCTGCGCCGGCGGCACGATCTCATCGTCCTGCGCGGCCAGCAGGAAGAGCGGTTGGCGAACCCGCGCGAGGTCGACCGGATGGCCGAGGGCCATGAAACGCCCTTCGGCGAGGCGGTTCTCCTTGAACAACCATTGAACGGTCTGGTGATAGAACACGCCCGGCAGGTCGACAGTGCCCTCCACCCAGCGGCGAAAGCGCACCTGGAGCTCGTCCTGCGGCCCATATTCCTCGGGCGAAAGCTGCAGCGCGGTCAATGCATCCCCGGATTGCAGCGTCGTGGCCCAGAGATCGGCGGCACGCCGACCGATGACACGGCCATCGCCCAGGCGGGCGACCTCGTCGAGCATGACGAGCGGCAGGACGTGCGCGGCGACGGACAGCACTGACTCCGCAGCCTCGGTATCGATCGGGGCTCCCGCGATCACGAGCTTGCGCACCTTGTCGGGAAAGCGCGCGGCGTAAGCCAGGCTGAGCCAGCCGCCCTGGCAAAGGCCCACGAGATCGACCGGCGCTCCGATCTCGTCGACCGCCACATTGAGGTCGGCCAGGTAGGTATCGATGGTGAACAGCCGCATGTCCGGCGTGGCCGACCGCCAGTCCGTGACGAAGATGCGGGACGCACCGTTGAGCGCCAGGGCTTCGACCACGCTGTGCCCGGGAGCAAGATCGGCAATCGTCGCGCCGTGCAGGCTGAACGGCGCACAGACCAGCGTCGGCACGCCCGGACGCCCATCCGAGAAGTCGCGCAGGTCCATCGTCGAAAGCTCGAGCACGACCCGGTTGGGGGCCGACCAATCGAGCTTTGGCGGCCTTTCCTCGTCCGAGCCAAGCGGGCTCAGAAGCCGGGCCATCTGTCCCGCCTGTACCGCCAGCATGTCGCCGGCCGCGGCAGCGGCAATGAAGGGCCAGCTCAGCAGGCCGGCAGCAGCGCCGATTCCGAGCTCCTGCCGGCAGCTCGCGCGCTCGTTCGGATCGTGGTCGCTCATGGCAGCATGATGCGACCCGATCCCCGGGCACGATTTGATCTCGATCAAGGCGCGGCCCGACTTCCTTCGCTCCTGCCCGTCCTTGCGTGCGGGCAGGATTCGACAGGCGCGCCCGGCGCGGCGTTACCGCGGCGCCATGCGGATGGCGCCGTCGAGGCGGATGGTCTCTCCATTCAGCATATGGTTCTCGACGATGCTCATGGCGAGCTGGGCGTACTCCTTCGGATCGCCCAGCCGCGGCGGGAACGGCACCTGCGCGCCGAGGCTCTTCTGCGCTTCTTCCGACAGGCCCATCATCATCGGCGTCAGGAACAGGCCCGGGGCGATCGTGCAGACCCGGATGCCCATGCTGGAGAGGTCGCGCGCGATCGGCAGGGTCATGCCGACCACGCCGCCCTTGGAAGCCGAATAGGCCGCCTGGCCGATCTGGCCGTCGAACGCCGCCACCGAGGCAGTATTGATGATGACACCGCGCTCGCCGTCTTCCATCGGCTCGGCCTGGCTCATGGCGAACGATGCGAGGCGGATGACGTTGAAGGTGCCGATCAGGTTGACCTGGATCACCTGGGCGAACATGCCGAGATCGTGCGGGCCGTTCTTGGAGATGGTGCGGGCGGCGCGGCCGATGCCGGCGCAGTTCACCGCAACCCTCGGCGCGCCGAGCTTCTCGACCACGGTCTTGACCGAGGCCTCCGTATTGGCCGCATCGGCCACGTTGGTCTTGACGAAGATGCCGCCGATTTCCCGCGCCTTCTTCTCGCCGAGCTCGTCCTGGAGGTCGAAGATCGCGACCTTGGCACCTGCCGCCGCCAGCGCCGACGCCGTGGCGCCGCCCAATCCCGATGCGCCGCCGGTGACGATGGCGGCCTGCCCCTTGACGTTCATGCCATGCTCCTTGGTTGCGCCGCTTTTAGCACGTCGCCCCCTCTTGCCAAGCGGGCAGTCCGCCCTCACTTGTTGGCCATGACCGACCAGCAGATCGTCCAGGACGGCTTCTGGACCAAGGCCCGCCGCACCCTCGGCCGCGTCCCGTTCACCGAGGATGCCGTCGCCGCCTTCTACTGCGCGACCGATGCGGCGACGCCGACGCCGGTGCGGGCGACCCTGTTCGGCGCGCTGGCCTACTTCGTCCTGCCGTTCGACGTCATCCCCGATTTCCTGCTCGGGCTGGGCTTCACCGACGACGCGGCGGTGCTGCTGGCGGCCTTCACGACCTGCAAGACCTACATCATGGACGACCACCGCGCGAAGGCGCGCGCCTGGCTGCTGAAGGAACAGGCCGCCCGCCCGTGATCATCGGACCGCGCGGTCCAATGACGACGAGCTATTTGGGCCGCAGTGTCGACAGCCGGCGTTCGCGCGCGAGGGCTGCCTCGCGCTGGGCGATGTAGAGCGCCGAGGCGATCACGATCGCGGCTCCCACGTAGGTCCAGACCTCGGGCATCTGGCCCCAGATCAACCAGCCCATGAACACGGCGAACGGCAGGCGCAGATATTCGAACGGCGCCACCGCCGACATCTCGCCGGCTTTGAAGGCCTGCACCCAGAAATACTGGCCGACCGTCGCCGAGGCCGAGACGCCGATCGCCAGCGTCCAGCCCCACGCGTCGGGCCAGCGCCACACCCAGATCGCCGGGATCGCCAGCAGCAGGGTCGACCAGATCGCGAACTGGGTGAGGATCATGAGCGGCGTCTCGGAATCCGACAGTCGCTTGACCAGCAGGATCGAGAACGCGACCGTGGCTGCATTGGCGAGCGCGATAAGCGCACCGGGTTGCAGCGTACCCGCGCCGGGCCGCACCATCACCAGCACGCCGATGAAGCCCACCACAGTTGCGCTCCAGCGCCGCCAGCGCACCTTCTCGCCGACCACCAGCGCCGCCACGCAGACCGAGAAGAGCGGCTGGGAGAAGCCCAGCGCGGTGGCGTCGGCCAGCGGCAGCATCGAGATGGCATAGAAGCCCAGCACCATCGAGGTGGTGCCCATCACGGTGCGCCAGAAGTGGCCGGCGATGCGCGGCGACTTCCAGGGATGGACCCGTCCGCTCGCCATCAGCGGCAGCAGCAGGAGCACCGAGAAGAAGGCGCGGAAGAACGCCGTCTGCACGCTCTCGACCTGCTCCGACAGGAGCCGGATCATCACCCCGTTGCAGGTGAAGATGAACCCGCCCGAAACCAGCCACAGCGCGCCCTGCACGTTGGGCGGCAGGCCGCGCAGCAGGGCGACGGCGAAGCGCACTCAGATCTTCCGCTCGTGACCGGCCCAGTAGGTCGCGCGCAGGTCCTTCTTGAGCACCTTGCCGACGGGGCTGCGCGGCAGGCTGGCCATGAAGTCGACCGACTTGGGCGCCTTCACGCCGCCGAGCTTGTCCTTGGCGAGCCCGATCAGCTCGTCGGCGGTGGCCTTCGCGCCGGGCTTCAGCTCGACCACCGCCTTCACCGCCTCGCCCCATTTCTCGTCGGGCACGCCGATCACGGCGCAATCCTGGACCGCGGGATGGCTCCACAGCACCTGCTCGACCTCGCTGGGGAAGACGTTGAAGCCGCCGGAGATGATCATGTCCTTCTTGCGATCGACGATGTAGACGAAGCCATCCTCGTCGATCACGCCGATGTCGCCGGTATGGTGCCAGCCGA
>CAMFJT010000142.1 GCA_945957125.1 uncultured Rhodospirillales bacterium
CGTCTGCCTCGATGAACGGGTCACCCGCGCTCTCTTCCTCCTCCCCCGTCATACGGGAGAGGCCGGGTGGGGGGCGGCAATGCGGCTGGCTTCTCCGATTGCCGATCATGATCGGAAGCTTGCCAGCGCCTCGACTGAGGCTTTCCCCCTCCCGGCCTCCCCCGTGTGACGGGGGAGGAGAGAGAAACGGCCGCTCGGGACGACGGGAATAATGACGCGGTGGCTCTGGCTGGGTGGGGCGGTGGCGCTGGCGGCGATAGTCGCGGGCGCCTTCGCGTTCGTATGGCATCCGGAGATCGCGCGGATCGCGCCGCCGGCCACCGACTCGTTTGGTTCCGCGCTCATGGCGGAGGGCGACAATCTCGCGCGGCTGGGCAATTGCGCGGGCTGCCATACGGCCGATCCCGCGCGGCCGCTGGCCGGAGGGCGGGCGCTCGCGACACCGTTCGGGACCGTCTTCGCCACCAACATCACGCCGGATGCGGAAACCGGGATCGGTGGCTGGTCGCGCGAGGCGTTCGGCCGCGGGATGCGGCGCGGCATCGCCCGCGACGGCACGAACCTCTATCCGGTCTTTCCCTACGATCATTTCACGCATGCGAGCGACGACGAGCTCGATGCGCTCTACGCCTGGCTGATGACGCGGCGGGCCATCGCGAACCAGGCGCCCTCCCCGCAGCTCGAGGGCGTCTTCGGCTTTCGCCCCCTCCTTGCCGCCTGGAACCTCCTCCATCTCGACCAAGGCCCCGTCCGCCCGGATCCCGCACGATCGGCGGACTGGAATCGCGGCCGCGCGCTGGCCGAGGGGCTGGCGCATTGCGGCTCCTGCCACACCCCGCGCAATCGTCTCGGGGCCGAGGACAAGACGCGCGCCTACGACGGCGCAATGACGGACGGGTGGTATGCGCCGCCGCTCAACGCCCGCTCGCCTGCCGCGCGGCCGTGGACGGCGGACCGGCTGCACGTCTATCTGCGCACCGGCCTCAGTCCCGCCCATGCCGCGGCGGCCGGGCCGATGGGCGGCGTGACCCGGGCGCTGTCGGAGGCACGCGACGAGGACGTGCGCGCAATCGCGGTCTACTTCGCATCGCTGATGGCGCAGGCGCCGGCCGCGCGGCAGGAGGAAGCCGAGCCGGTCGATCGTCAGGCGATCGCGCGGCAGGCGCATCCCGAGGCGGCGATCCTGTTCGCCGGCGCCTGCGCGGTATGCCACGAGGCGGGGGCGCCGATGATGCAGCAGGGGCGCCCGCCGCTCGCCTGGGGAACGCCGCTGCAGGCCGACAATGCGCACGACACCGTCCGCATCGTCATGGAAGGCCTCGCCTCGCCGGCCGGCTCGATCGGGCCGACCATGCCGGCCTTCGCCGACCTGCTCGACGACCGCCAGCTCGAGGAGCTCACGGCCTATCTGCGCGCGCGCTTCACCGACAAGGCGCCATGGCCCGACGTCGGCGAAGCCGTCGCCCGAGGACGGGCGCGATGATCGCCCTCACCGTCAACGGCCAGCTGCATCAGGTCGATGTCGATCCCGACACCCCGCTGCTCTACGTGCTGCGCAACGAGCTGGCGTTGAACGGTGCGAAGTACGGTTGCGGGGTGGGTCAATGCGGCGCCTGCACCGTCCTGCTCGACGGCAAGCCCGTCTTCTCCTGCCTCGTTCCGGTCGCCGCGCTGGGCAATCGCAAGGTGCGCACGCTCGAGGGGCTGGCCTCGGCCGACGGCACGCCCGGTGTGCTGTCGATCGCCTTCGAGGCCGAGCAGGCCGCGCAGTGCGGCTACTGCATCGCCGGCATGATCGTGCGCGCCCAGGCCCTGCTCGAGCGCAACAATCGTCCGACCGAGGACGAGGTTCGCGCCCATCTCGCGCCCAACCTCTGCCGCTGCGGCACGCACGTGCGCATCCTGCGCGCGGTGCGCCGGGCCGCCGAGATGATGGGCGGCGGCGTGCGCGACGTGGCCGAGGGCAAGCCGTGAGAGGGGTCGGCCGGCGCAGCCTGCTCGCCCACGGCGGGCTCGTCGTCGCCTTCGCGCTGTCGCGCCGCGCCGTCGCGCAGGACGCCGACATCCCCGCCCTGCCCGGCGATCTCGCCAGGTCGCCGCTGCTCGATTCCTGGATCGGCATCGACGCCGACGGGCAGGTCACCGTATTCACCGGCAAGGCCGAGCTCGGCCAGGGCCTCAAGACCGCGCTGATCCAGATCGCCGCCCATGAGCTGGCGGTCGCGCCGGCGGCGATCGACATCGTCACTGCCGACACCGCCCGGACACCCGACGAAGGCGTGACGGCCGGCAGCCATTCGATGCAGGACAGCGGCGTGGCCATCCTGAACGCGGCCGCCAATGTGCGCGCGCTTCTGGTCGAGGCGGCGGCCTGGCGCTTCGCGATCGGCGTCGACCAGGTCGAGATGCGCGAAGGCGCCGCCTGGGCGTCGGACGGCCGGACGGTCGGCTATGGCGAGCTGGTCGCCGGCCTGTCGCTGCACGTCGCGGCCCGCCCGAACATGCCGCGCCGCGAGACAGGGGCGAAGCTGATCGGCGAGAATCTGGCGCGCGTCGACATCCCCGCCAAGGTCAGCGGCGGAGAGGCCTATGTGCAGGACATGCGCCTGCCGGGCATGCTGCATGCGCGCGTCGTGCGTGGGCCGAGCGACGGTACGCGGCTCAAGCCGGCCGATCTCGAGGCCGTCGCCCGCATGCCCGGCGTGGTGCAGGTCGTGCGCCACGGACGCTTCACCGCCATCGTGGCCGACGACGAATGGCGGGCCGTCAAGGCGCTGCACCGGCTGCAGGCGGCCGGCTGGGAACGCGCCGGCGAACCGCTGCCTGCGAGCGACATGCGCGCGGCGATCCGCGCCCTGCCGGCCCGCGAGCTGCCGATCTTCGACTACCCCGGGCCACCCGCGCCGATCGAGGCACAGCCGGTCCGCGCCCGCTACAGCCGGCCCTACCTGATGCACGGCTCGATCGGCCCGTCCTGCGCAGTGGCGTTGTGGGAAAACGACAGCGTGACGGTGTGGACGCACAGCCAGGGCGTCTATCCGCTGCGCAAGGCGCTGGCCGAGCTGCTCGCGCTTTCGCCCGAACGTGTCCGCTGCGTGCATGTCGAAGGCGCGGGCTGCTACGGTCACAACGGCGCCGACGACGTCGCCGCCGATGCCGCGCTTGCCGCCCGCGCGGTGCCCGGCCAGCCGGTGCGCCTGCAATGGATGCGCGAGCAGGAGCACGGCTGGGAGCCGCTCGGCTCGGCCATGGTCGTCGAGCTGTCGGCCTCGCTCGGCGCCGACGGCCGCATCCTCGGCTGGCAGCACGACCTGTGGAGCAACACCCACAGCACGCGGCCGAGCACCGCTGGCGGCCTTCTCGCGGGCCGCGAGGTCGACCCGCCGTTCGTTCCGCCCCGGCCGCGGCCGATCCCGCTGCCGGAAGGCGGCGCGACGCGCAACAGCAACCCGATCTACGCCCTGCCCAATGCGCGCGGCACCCTGCACTTCGTCGAGCAGATGCCCGTTCGCGTGTCGGCGCTGCGCGGGCTCGGCGCACAGATGAACGTGTTCGCCATCGAGTCCTTCATGGACGAGCTGGCCGAGGCCGCCGGTGCCGATCCGGTGGCCTTCCGCCTCGCCCATCTCGACGATGCGCGCGCGCGCGAGGTCGTCGAGCTCGCCGCCGACAGGTTCGGCTGGGAGTTGCGCGGCAGCGGGACGGGATTTGCGTTTGCGCGCTACAAGAACCTCGCGAGCTATTGCGCCGTGGCGATGGAGGTGCGGGTCGACCGCGACACGGGCGAGATTCGCGTGCCCCGCGTGGTCGCTGCCGTCGACTGTGGTGAAGCGGTCAACCCGGACGGCATCCGCAACCAGATCGAGGGCGGCATCGTGCAATCGCTGAGCTGGGCCACGCGCGAAGCCGTGGCGTTCGACACGCGCCAACGCACCAGCTTCGACTGGAGCGCCTATCCGATCCTGCGCTTCCCGGCCGTGCCGGGCCGGATCGAGGTGCAGGTGATCGACCGGCCGAGGCAGCCGTTCCTCGGCGCCGGCGAGGCCGCGCAGGGTCCCGCCGCCGCGGCGCTCGCCAATGCCGTTGCCCACGCGCTCGGCTTGCGCCTTCGCGACATGCCGCTCTCGCCCGAGCGGATCCGTGCCGCGCTCAGGCCGGCGCCGCCGCCGCCACGCCAAGCCGCCGGATGATCTCCGCCACGATCTCCGCCGGACTGCCGGCGACATCGACCACGACCGGATGCTCGTCGGCGCCCGGCTCCTGCAGGGTCGCGAACTGGCTGTCGAGCAGGCCGAGCGGCATGAAGTGCTCGTGCCGCGCGGCCATCCGCTCATGAATGAGGGCGTGCGACCCGCGCAGATAGACCAGCCGGACATCCGGCCGGTCGCCGATCAGGATGTCGCGATAAGAGCGCTTCAGCGCCGAGCAGGTGACGACGCCCGCCTCGCCGCGCGCGCGCCAGTCGTCGATGCGGCGCGCGATGGCCTGCAGCCACGGCAGGCGATCGGCATCGGTGAGCGGCGTGCCGTTGCGCATCTTCTCGACGTTGCTCCTGGGATGCAGCTCGTCGCCTTCGAGGAAGCCGACGCCCAGCGCCTCCGCGAGCATTTCCGCGACGGTGGTCTTGCCCGAGCCCGAGACGCCCATGACGACAAGGATGGTGTGGAAGCCCATGATGCCTGCGTACCGTAAAACAAGGTGAAGCGACAGCGATGGCCGAGACAGAGACTGCTCCCCCCGCGCCTGCCTGCACGCTGGTGATCTTCGGCGCAACCGGCGACCTGACCCGCCGACTGCTGATGCCGGCGCTGCGCAACCTGCGTCACGCCGGCTTGCTGCCGGACGATTTCGCGATCGTCGGCGTCGCCTCGCGCGACATCGGCGACGACGGCTTCCGCGATCGCCTGCGCGAGGGCGTGGACGGCATCGACTGGTTCATCGAGCGCAGCCGCTACCTGTCGGGCAAGTTCGAGGCACCGCAGACCTACAAGGCGCTTGCCGGCCTGCTCGCCCCGGATCGCAACGTGCTGTTCTATCTCGCCACGCCGCCGTCGGAGTTCGCCGTGATCGCCGCCCAGCTCGGCAAGGCGGGCCTGCTGAAGGAAAGCGGCGTTGCGTGGCGACGGCTCGTCGTCGAGAAGCCGTTCGGGCACGACCTGCCGTCGGCGGTGGCGCTCAACAAGCAGATCCTGCGCGTCGCGCGGGAGGAGCAGGTCTTCCGCATCGACCACTATCTCGGCAAGGAGACGGTGCAGAACATCCTGGTCTTCCGCTTCGCCAACGGCTTCGTCGAGCCGCTGTGGAACCGCGACCGTATCGACCACGTGCAGATCACGGTCGCCGAGACGGTCGGCGTCGAGCAGCGCGGCAAGTCGTACGATGCCACCGGCGCGCTGCGCGACATGGTGCCCAACCACCTGTTCCAGCTCCTCACGATGATCGCCATGGAGCCGCCGACCTGCTTCGCCGCCGACGCCATGCGCAACGAGAAGGCCAAGGTGCTGGACGCCGTTCGCCGCGTGGAGCCGGCGGACGTCGTGCGCGCACAATACGGCGCTGGCAGGATCGGCGGCGAGACCGTGAAGCCTTACCGCCAGTCCCCCGACGTGCCGCCCGATTCGACCACCGAGACCTATGTCGCCCTGAAGCTCGCCATCGACAACTGGCGCTGGGCGGGCGTGCCGTTCTACCTGCGCACCGGCAAGACGCTGGCGGGGCGGCGGACGGAGATCAGCATCCAGGTCAAGCAGGCCCCGCTGGCGCTGTTCCGCGGCACGCCGGTCGAAAGCCTGCCGCCCAACGATCTCACCCTGCACATCCAGCCCGACGAAGGCGTCACGCTGCGTTTCGGCGTGAAGGTCCCCGGCCCGACGGTGAAGATCGACGGCGTCGACATGAAGTTCCGCTACGAAGACGCTTTCGAGACCGTGCCGAGCACCGGCTACGAGACGCTGATCTACGACTGCATGATGGGCGACGCCTCGCTGTTCCAGCGCGCCGACACGATCGAGGCGGGCTGGCGGATCCTGCAGCCGGTGCTCGATGCCTGGAAACAGGAGGGCGCACGCGCATTGCCGACCTACGAGGCCGGCAGCGCGGGCCCGAAGGAGGCCGACGATCTGCTGGCGCGCGACGGCCGCCGCTGGCGCACCATCAGGCCGAACGAGAAGGACCGGCCATGAAGATCTCGGCGCTGATCTCCGACGTCGACGGCACGCTGATGACCTCGGACAAGACCCTGACCCCGCGCACGCGGGCGGCGGTGGCGGCGCTGCACGCGCGCGGCATCGGCTTCGCGGCGATCAGCGGCCGCCCGCCGCGCGGCATGCGCATGCTGGTCGAACCGCTCGCCCTGACCCGGCCGATCGGCGGCTTCAACGGCGGGCAGATCACCAACCCCGACCTCTCGCCGCTCGAGGAGCATACGCTGGCGCCGGAGACCGCGCGCCGTGCGTTCGAGCTGCTGCGCGGCTGCGGGCTCGAGGTCTGGGTGTTCAGCGGCCAGGACTGGCTGCTCGCCGATCCCGACGACCGCCACATCGCCGGCGAGATCCGCACCGTTCACTACCATCCGGTGGTCGTGAAGGAATTCGACGGTGCGCTCGAAAGCGCCTTCAAGGTCGTCGGGGTCAGCGCCGACCATGCGTTCCTGGAGCGCTGCGAGGCCGGGATTGCGGCGGCCCTCGGCGAGGCGGCCTCGGTCTCGCGTTCCCAGGCCTTCTATCTCGACGTCACCCATCCGATGGCCAACAAGGGCGTGGGCGTGCAACGCCTCGCCGCCCTCATGGGCGTGCCGATGGCGGAGGTGGCGGTGATCGGCGACGGCCACAACGATCTCGGCATGTTCGCGCAGAGCGGTCTCAGCATCGCCATGGGCAACGCCCCCGACGACGTGAAGGCCAGGGCCCGGTTCGTCACCGCCTCCAACGACCGTGACGGCCTTGCCGACGCGATCCAGAAATACATCCTCGACGCGTGATCGGCTTTCACGAGCCCCGAGTTCCCTCATGCTTCCGTCCCCCGTCTTCGCAGGGCTGTCCGGGGAAAAAAGCTGGGGTGAGGCGTCGATCCGCAATCCCGTGGAATTCTATTCTCTCGCTGCCGTCGCAGGATTCAGAGGTCTGACCAGGGTCGCCGCGCTTCATGCTCCTCTCCCCCGATAGGGGGAGAGGAGCATGAACTCAATGGCTCCCTCCAATTTTCCCCGGACAGCCCTGCTGTCTTCGGGGGAGGGAGCATGGTGTCAGCAGGACGCGACCGGCCTATCCTCTGCCCATGACCCAGCCGCTCCTCGACGTCCTGCCCGATCCCGACGCGCTCGCCCGGCACGCCGCCGAGCTCATGCTTGCCGCCGCGCGCGCGACGGACGGTCCGTTCACCGTCGCGTTGTCGGGCGGCTCGACACCCAAGCGGCTCTACCAGCTTCTCGCCACGCTGCCCTTTCCCTGGGAGCGGACTCACTGGTTCTGGGGCGACGAGCGGTTCGTGCCGCCGGACGATCCGGCGAGCAACTACCGCATGACACGCGAAGCGCTGCTGTCGCACGTTCGGGTGCCCGCCGACCACATCCATCCCGTTCCCACCGTCGGCCTCACGCCGCATGACGCGGCCACGCGCTATGAATCGACGTTGCGGGCCATCCTGGCGCCCGAGCGGCCGCTGTTCGACGTCGTGCTGCTGGGGCTCGGCACCGACGGCCACACTGCCTCGCTGTTCCCCGGCAAGCCGATGCTCGAGGAGCGCGACCGGTGGGTCGGCGCCACCGACGATCCGCAGGGCGCGCCGCGCATCACCCTGACCTATCCCGCCCTGGAGAGCAGTCGCGAGACGCTCTTCCTGGTCGCGGGCGCCGACAAGAAGGAACGCCTGCGCGAGGTGCTGGCCGGCGACCGGCGCCTGCCCGCCGCGAGGCTGCAGCCGCAGGGTGCGCTGCGCTTCCTCGCCGACCGGGCGGCGGCGGACGGCTGATGGCGCACGAGGCGCCGAAGCGCGCCGCGGCGGCTCGCGCGATCGAGGAGATCGAGAACGGCATGGTCGTGGGGCTCGGCAGCGGCTCGACGGCGGAGATCGCGGTCGAGCTGCTGGCGGCGCGCGGCTTGCGGATCGTCGGCGTGCCGACCTCGGAACGCACCGCGCGGCTCGCCCGCCGCCTCGGCATCGCGCTGGCGAGCCTCGACGAGCATCCCCAACTGGATGTCGTGATCGACGGCGCCGACCAGGTCGAGCGCGGCACGCTCACCCTGGTCAAGGGACTGGGCGGGGCATTGCTGCGCGAGAAGATCGTGGCCAGCGCCGCCCGCCGCATGATCGTGATGGTCGACGACAGCAAGCTGGTCGACCGGCTGGGCGGCCGAACGCCGCTGCCGGTCGAGATCGTCGCTTTCGGCTGGCGCTCGACCCTGGGTCGGCTGGCGGGAAGGGGCTTGCGGCCCACGCTGCGGGGCGGCGCGGAGCGGCCGTTCGTGACCGACGGCGGCAATCTCATCGCCGATTGCGCGATCGCCGCGATCGACGATCCGGCCGGGCTCGAGAGGGAACTTTCCGGCATCGTGGGCGTGGTAGAAACCGGACTCTTCATCGGCCTCGCCTCGCGCGTCATCGTGGGCGGCGCCCGGAACGTGGAGGTGATCGAGCGATGAACGAAACGTCCCCCGGTCCCTATACGCTGGCGATCGATATCGGCGGCTCCGGGCTGAAGGCCTCCGTGCTGGATGCCGAAGGGCAAATGGTCGTGAAACGCGTGCGGACACCGACGCCCTCGCCGTCCATGCCGTCCGCCGTGGTTGACGCTCTCGTCCGCCTGGTCGAGCCGCTGCCGCCGTTCGACCGGATCTCGATCGGCTTTCCCGGCGTGGTGCGGCGCGGCGCGGTGATCACCGCACCGAACCTCGGCACCAAGGCCTGGCGCGGGTTCGCCCTGCAGGACGAGCTGGCGCATCGGTTCGGCAAGCCGGCACGGCTGGAGAACGATGCCGAGGTCGCGGGCCTCGGCGTGATCGACGGCAAAGGCCTCGAGGTCGTGGTCACGCTGGGCACCGGCTTCGGCAGCGCGGTCTTCAGCGACGGCCGCATGACGCCGCATCTCGAGCTGGCCCATCATCCCGTGCGCCGGTCGCTGACCTACGACCAGTATGTCGGCGATGCAGCGCTGAAGGCGGTCGGCAAGAGGAAGTGGAACCGCCGCGTGCTGCGGATCATCGTCATCCTGCGCACGCTGCTGAACTACGACCGGCTCCATATCGGCGGCGGCAACGCCCGCGACATCACCTTCGAGCTGCCGAAGAACGTCGTCCTCGCCTCCAACGACAAGGGTATCACCGGCGGTATCCGGCTGTGGGACGACGGCGTCTGGCACCCGCGGTAGTCATTCACCGGTCTTCCGCTGGGCGCGCTCTCATAGGCGAGGCGCGAGCCTCAATCGAGTTGTCGTCCCGTTGCAGATCATGATCTGAAATCGGCGATGCTGGACGGCTCGCGCACCCTCACCCGGCCTCCCCGATGACGGGTGAGGAGCCAGCGCGGCAGAGTCTGCGCCCATGCGTGTGCCGTCCAGTGGCGCGCCCCAGAGAATGACTTCAAGAAATACGAGCGTCCGATCGCGGTGAGCGATATGATGGCCGTAGCTCGAGCGGGGAGACCTCGTTGCAATCTCTTTGGAAAAGCGGCGTGCTGGATCCGCAGGGGCCGGTCGGCGCGGCCCAACGGCTTATCCTGTTCGACGCCACGGCCATCATGCTGGCCATCGTCATTCCGGTGATCGTGCTGACGCTGGCCATCGCGTGGTGGTTCCGCGCCGGCAATGCGCGGGCGCAGTACCGGCCGGATTGGGAATATTCCGGCCCGGTCGAGCTGGTCGTGTGGTCGATCCCGGCGCTGGTCGTGATGTTCCTGGGCGGCATCGCCTGGGTCGGCTCGCACCGGCTCGACCCGTCGCGGCCGCTGGCGAGCGAGGCCGCGCCGATCGACATCCAGGTCGTCTCGCTCGACTGGAAGTGGCTGTTCATCTACCCGGAGCAGGGCATCGCCAGCGTCAACCGGCTGGTCGTGCCGACCGGCACGCCGCTGCGCTTCGCGATCACCTCAGCGGGGGTGATGAACAGCTTCTTCGTTCCGCAGCTCGGCAGCCAGATCTACGCCATGTCCGGCATGGCGACACGGCTCTACCTGCAGGCCGACAATCCCGGCCAGTATCAGGGGATCAGCGCCCAGTTCAGCGGCGAGGGCTTCTCCGACATGCGATTCATCGTCGAGGCGGTGCCGCCGGCCCAGTTCGCGACCTGGCTCGCCAGCACCCAGGGCAGCGGCGAGAAGCTCGACGTCGCGACCTACGGCAAGCTCGGCCGGCCCGGCCTCGTCGACAAGCCCATGACGTTCGGCAGCGTGGCGCCGGGCGTCTTCGAATCCGCCATCCGCAACGCGATACAGTGATGTTCGGAAAACTTACCTGGGACGCCATCCCGTTCAATCAGCCGATCCCGTTCGCGACCTCGCTCGGGGTGATCGCGGTCATCGGTGCCATCGTCCTTCTCGTGCTGTGGAAGGGCTGGACGCGTTACCTGTGGGACGAATGGATCACCAGCGTCGACCACAAGCGGCTCGGCGTGATGTACGCCCTGCTCGCCCTGGTCATGCTGGTGCGCGGCTTCACCGATGCGATGATGATGCGCAGCCAGCTCGCGCTCGCCGCGGGCGGCGCCGAGGGCTACCTGCCGCCCGAGCACTACAACCAGATCTTCTCGGCCCACGGCACGATCATGATCTTCTTCGTCGCCATGCCGTTCGTGATCGGGCTGATGAATTTCGCCATCCCGCTCCAGCTCGGCATCCGCGACGTGGCCTTCCCGGTGCTGAACTCGGTGAGCTTCTGGCTGACCGCCTCGGGCGTGCTGCTGGTCAACCTGTCGCTGTTCATCGGCTCTTTCGCGCGCACCGGCTGGCTGGTCTATCCGCCGCTGTCGGAGCTCGCCTACTCGCCCGACGTCGGCGTCGACTATTACCTCTGGGCGCTGCAGATCTCCGGCGTCGGCACCTTGCTGACCGGCATCAACTTCACCACCACCATCCTCAAGCTGCGCGCGCCGGGCATGGGCTATGGCCGCATGCCGGTGTTCTGCTGGACCGCGCTCGCCTCGAACCTGCTGATCATCGCGGCCTTCCCGATCCTGACCGCGACCTTCGCGATGCTGCTGCTCGACCGCTATCTCGGCTTCCACTTCTTCACGACCGACGCCGGCGGCCATGCGATGATGTACATCAACCTGATCTGGGCGTGGGGCCATCCCGAGGTCTACATCCTGGTCCTGCCCGCCTTCGGCGTCTTCTCCGAGGTGATCGCCACCTTCTCGGGCAAGCCGCTGTTCGGCTACCGCTCGATGGTCGCGGCGACGATGGGCATCTGCGTGCTGTCCTTCATGGTCTGGCTGCACCATTTCTTCACCATGGGCGCTGGCGCCGACGTCAACGCCTTCTTCGGCGTCATGACCATGATCATCGCCGTGCCGACCGGCGTGAAGGTCTTCAACTGGCTGTTCACGCTCTATGGCGGGCGGGTGCGCTTCAGCTCCCCGCTGATGTGGGCGCTGGGCTTCATGTGCACCTTCGTGATCGGCGGCATGACCGGCGTTCTGCTGTCGATCCCGCCGGCCGACTTCGTGCTGCACAACAGCCTGTTCCTGGTGGCGCACTTCCACAACGTCATCATCGGCGGCGTGCTGTTCGGCGCTTTCGCGGGCTATGTCTACTGGTTCCCCAAGGCGTTCGGCTTCACCCTCGACGAGCGGCTCGGCAAAGCCGCCTTCTGGTGCTGGCTGGTCGGCTTCTACCTCGCCTTCATGCCGCTCTATGCGCTCGGCCTGATGGGCGCCACGCGCCGCATGCAGCACTATCACGAGACCGGCTGGCAGCCGCTGATGATCGTGGCGCTGGCCGGCGCGCTGGTGATCCTGCTGGGGATCGTGCTCACCGGCCTGCAGCTCTATGTCAGCATCCGCACGCGCGCCGCGCGGATCGACCGCACCGGCGATCCGTGGAACGGCCGCACGCTCGAATGGTCGATCGCCTCGCCGCCGCCGCCGTGGAACTTCTCGACCCTGCCGCAGGTCCAGGGCGCCGATGCCTACTGGGGCATGAAGCAGGCCGGCCGCGAGGCCGCCGCGCAGGAGCCGGAATGGCAGGACATCCACCTGCCGCGCTCGACGCCGGTCGGGGTGGTGCTGGCCTTCTTCGCGACCTTCGCGGGCTTCGCGATGATCTGGCACATCTGGTGGCTGGCGATCGTCGGCATCGCCGGGCTGACCGTAACCGCCCTCGCCCATGCCTGGCGGGTCGACAGCGAGATCACGGTTCCCGCCCGCGACATCGCCGAGCACGAGCGGCGGAGGCAGCGGCCATGAGCCTGGCGGACGACCTCACCACCCCCGTCGAAGGCGACGAGGACAAGACGCCCTATTCGGAGCGCGGCCCCGCCCCGGTCGACGTCGTCGCGGGCTTCGGCTTCTGGCTGTTCCTGCTGAGCGACATCGTGATGTTCTCGGCCTTCTTCGCCGCCTACGCCGTGCTGGTCGACCACACGGCGGGTGGGCCGGACGGGCTGAAGCTGTTCAACCGCACCTACGTCCTGATCGAGACGATGTGCCTGCTGCTGTCGAGCTTCACCTGCGGCCTGTGCTCGCTCGCCATCGAGCGGCGCGACGCGCGGGGGACCTATCTCTGGGCCGCCGCGACCGTCCTGCTCGGCGCCACCTTCCTCGGCCTCGAGCTGTCGGAGTTCAGCCGCATGATCGCCGACGGCGCCGGACCGACGCGCAGCGCCTTCCTGTCGGCTTTCTTCACCCTGGTCGGCACGCACGGCCTGCACGTCACGCTCGGCCTGCTGTGGTTCGTGTCGATGATGGCGCAGGTCGCCACGCTGGGCTTCCGGCCGATCGTGGTCCGCCGGCTGCTCTGCCTCACGCTGTTCTGGCATGCGCTCGACATCGTCTGGATCGGCGTCTTCACCATTGTCTACCTGGGAGCGCGCTGGTGAGCGAACCGACGACCACGGCCAAGGCCCATCGCACCCCCGGCAAGGGCCACGGCAGCGTCGCCGGCTATCTCGCCGGCCTCGGCTTCGCCGTCGTGCTGACCCTCACCTCGTTCTGGGCGGCGGGAACCGACACGATCTGGGAACCCGCCGTGCCGATCCTGCTGGCCGCGCTCGCCATCGGCCAGATGGGCGTGCACGTGGTGTTCTTCTTCCACATCTCGAGCGGTCCCGGCGACGCCAACAACTTCCTCGCCCTGCTGTTCGGCGTGTTCGTCGTCGGCCTCGTCGTGTTCGGCTCGATGCTGATCATGGCCAATCTCGACGCCAACATGGTGCCGATGGACAAGCTCATGCGCATGCAGCGCTGACGGCCGCGAAGGATCGTCCCATGCTGGCTGATCGCGGACTGAAGACCATGGTGGGCGTGGTCGCGGCAATCCTTGCCTCGGCCGCCGCCTACCAGGCGAGCAGCGTCTTCGCCCCTCTCGTGCTCGCGCTGTTCATCATCGCGATCGTCTGGCCGCTGCAGCACCGGCTGCAATCGCGGCTTCCCAAGCTGCTGGCCCTGGCCATCACCATCGTCGTCACCGTTACGGTTTGCCTGGCGTTCGCCTCTCTCGTCGTCTGGGGCTTCAGTCGCGTTGCGCGTTCCCTGGCCTCGGACGCAGCACGCTATCAGGCTCTGTACGACAGCTTGATCGCCTGGCTCGAGGCTCAAGGTCTTTCGGTGGCGGAGATCTGGGCCGAGCACTTCAATGCCACGCGGATTTTGAGGATCGCCCAGTATCTCGGCGGAAAGGTCAACACGACCCTGACCTTCTGGATCATCACCCTGGTGTATGTCCTGCTCGGCTTGCTGGAAGTCGACGACATGCGGCGCAAGGTCGAGGCACTGGGCAATCCGGACGCCCGCCGCCTCCTGCTGGCCGGAACCAGGGCCACGGCGCAGAAGTTCAGGCGATACATGCTGGTCAGGACGATGATGAGCATCCTGACCGGCCTGCTCGTCTGGGCCTTCGCCAAGCTCTCCGGCCTGTCGTTCGCCGCCGAATGGGGCGTCATCGCGTTTGCGCTGAACTACATCCCGTTCATCGGACCGTTCATCGCGACCCTGTTCCCGACGTTGCTGGCGATCAGCCAGTTCGACACCTGGCAGGCCGCGCTGGGCGTGTTCGCCTGCCTGAACATCATCCAGTTCGTCGTCGGCAGCTATGTCGAGCCCCGGGTCGCGGGCAACCTGCTGTCGATCTCCCCCACGGTCGTGCTGTTCGCCATCTTCTTCTGGACGTTCCTGTGGGGCCTCTTCGGCACCTTCATCGGCGTGCCGATGGCCATCGCCATCCTGACCTTCTGCAGCCAGCATCCGTCCAGCCGATGGGTGGCCGATCTCCTCGGCCGCCCCTTGCAGGAGCCGATCAGGCCCCCGACCTGATCGTTTCCACGCCGCGGATGTCGACCCGCTCGGGCGACAGGAGCTGCAGCCGTCCATCGGCACCGGCGGCCACGGTCTGGACGTAGAAGTGCGTCGGCTCGTCGTCCCGGGCGCCCATGATCGGCGACGGCGCCGAGACGATCTTCAGGGCGCCGCAGGCGCCGATCCAGTCGATATGGCGATGGCCATGCATGACGATGGCGCGATCGGCCAATGGCTTGAGCTTGCGGACGAACCAGCTGCCGTTGATCACGGCGGTGCCCACGCGCTCGGAGAACGCCGACACCGGCATGGGATATTCCAGCAGATGGTGATGCAGCGCGATCAGCCACAAGGCCTTCGGAAACCTGGCGGTGGCCGCGGCGAGACGGCGTGCCTGCTCGGCGGAAATCAATCCGAGGGCATTGGTGAAGGAAAAGTGCGTTTCGGCGTTCGAGTTCAGGACGGCCACTCCCAGCCCGTCCTCCGTCGCCGGCGGCAGGATCATCGGAAACTGGTCGTCCCAGACGCTGCCGAGGCCTGAAGCCAGGCGCAGCGAACCCCTGTCGGCGAATGCCGCGACTTCCCGCCCGTGCGCGGCCAGCGCCTCGGTCAGGGTGCTCGAGAGCGCGCCGGAGCGGTGATCGACGACGCGCAGGCGATCGCCCTGCACGGCCGCGATCGCCGAAAGCGTGCGCATCTGGCGAAGCCGCTTTCTCGGGCTGAAGGGCAGGTTGAGCTTGGCCGGATCGGTTCGATCGACGATGTTCACGTCGTGATTGCCGGGCGCGATCACCATGCGCTCGGCGAGGACGGGATGGCGCGCCACGATGTCGAGAAATTCGGCCCACTCGGTCGACAGGCCGGCGTCGGTGACGTCTCCGCTGATCAGGATGAGATCCAGCGGCCGGGCGAGATGCAGGGCCTCGATGCGCGCCAGCACTCTTTCCAGGCGATCGTTGCCCTGCGGACCACCCCGCCCGCTTTCGATCCGGAAGCCGTAGCGCTCGCCGACCACATGGACGTCGGAGAGATGGGCGATGCGCCAGCGCCGACCGCCCGAGGGTGCGGCGTCGAAAGCACGCAGGTCGCGCGGCTGGTCCATGGTCGCATCCGCGACGCCCCAGACGAGCGCGGCGACCGCCAGGTAGATCGAGACCACCACGACGGCGTTGGCGAGCGTCGGCACGACGAGGCTGCGCAGGAACAGAATGTCCGAAACCGTGCCCACCCAGCGGGTTGCCGGCCAGGCGACCAGCGCGATCCACACGGCAAGCAGGCAGACGATGAGCCCGGCCCCGGCCGAGCTCGCGGAGCGCAGCCGCGCCAGCGTCGGCGCCGTCGCGCGATCCCCGAAGCTACGTTCTGCCACGTGGCGCAAGGCTTCGCGGCAGAGCGCATAGCCGGGCTGCACGGCGAGGGCGTTGAGCGACCAGAAGTTCGCTTCGGCCGTCCGCAGCAGGGGCCGCCAGCCGAACCATCCCACCGCCCCGATCAGCAACAGGACGAGAACCGCACCGGGGTAGCCCAGCTCGGCGACTCTTCCCGAGGCCGTTGCCAGCCAGGCCGTCACCAGGATCGGCGCCAATCCGAGGAGGATTGCCGGCAGGACGACCGAGAGCGCCAAGGCGAAGGCCAGCTTCGGCAGGCTGATCTCGGCGAGCAGGCTGCCGGCGATCGAGAGAAGCGACCGTTCCGTGGTGCTCGACGCATCGTCCTCGACGTCGCCCTCGCGGGGATCGACAAGAGGTTTCTTGATCGCAGACGGTTGGCGCGGAGAATCGTGATCGACCATTGTCCTGCACCGCTATCACGCACGACGCCCCGGGACGTTGTGGATTTTCGAATCCGAAGGGTCTTCCGCTGGGGGCGCGCCACTCTTAGGCGCTAATTTTGCTTCGCTATCGGCGCGTCCATCGACACCCGCTCATGCTTCAGCGCCTTCGTGCGAGGCGCATGAGCGGGCGGGACGCCCGCGCTCCGGCAAGATCATGACTCCTGAAGTCGTCGAGCAGCTCCTTGCCTATGGACGCGCCACTGAGAGGTTGTGAATCTATCGGCCGATGGCAAAAAAGCGATCTGGCTACACTCCCACCTCATCCTGAGGAGCGCAGCGAAGCGGAGCGTCTCGAAGGATGGCAACGCGAAGGATGCGGCGAAAACTGCCGCAAGCACGACGTTTTAGCTCGGTTGTGCGCGTTGCCACCCTTCGAGACGCTACGCTCCTCAGGGT
>CAMFJT010000143.1 GCA_945957125.1 uncultured Rhodospirillales bacterium
GAGGTGATTGGGTCGCGGGACCGCCATGATCCATTGTCCGGCCATAAATTCACAACCTCGGAGTGGCGCGGTCCCAGCCATGAGCTATTCCGCCGCCAGCTTCTTTTTCGCCAGCGTCGTCGGCACCGGCGCGAAGCTGCGCGTCGGCTTCGCGAATCCGCAACTCGTGCCGTCGGTCACCTTGACCTGCTTGTCCCATGGCAGCGCGTATTTTCCGGCAGCGAGGTCGTGCATGTAGGTATAGGGGCAGTCGCGCGCGCCGCCTTTCACCGCGACATAGCCGCGATGGCCGAGCTGGTAGATGTTGTTCTCGACGCCCCAGTGGATCCGCGCCTCGTCGCACTGCCTGGGCCGCACCTCGCCGGTGATGATCTCATCGGGGATGCCGTTGCCGGTCACCAGCGGCGTGCCGTCGTAGCTCACGATCATGCCTTCGCCCATCGAGTTGAACGAGCCGTCGGAGCCGGCGAGGCAGACCGAGGCCGTGTACATCAGGTTGCAGAAGGCGTTGGCCTGGTTGGTGAAGTGCCAGCTCTGGCGGATCGGCGCAGTGTAGCCCGCCGTGCGGATCATGATGTTGGCGCCCTTGTAGGCGCTCTCGCGCGCCATCTCGGGGAACATGCCGTCGTGGCAGATGATCAGCGCGAGCTTCGAGCCGTTCGGTCCATCGCACACCGGAATGCCGAGGTCGCCCGGCTCCCACGGCTCGACCGGCACCCAAGGGTGCATCTTGCGGTAGTACAGCCGGATCTCGCCCTTGTCGTCGATGATCAGGCCGGAATTGAACGGATTGCCGTGCGGATTGAGCTCCATGATAGAGAAGCAGCCCCAGATCTCGTTGGCGATGCAGGCGCCGCGGAAACGCTCGACCTCCGGCCCGTCGAGCCGGCACATGATCTCCGGATTGGTGTCCATCGACAGGCCGTGCAGCGCGTACTCGGGAAAGACCACGAGATCCATGGTCGCCATGTTGCGCCGCGCCTTGGCGACCAGCGAGCAGATGCGATCGGTCTGCCGTGCGAGATCTTCCTTCGTGGCGACGACAGGATTTTGGATCTGCACCAGCCCGATGACCACGCCATCGGGCGCCTTGTTGAGTCCGCCAAGCCCGCTCATCGCTTCCTCCGCCGGTTAATTGGTCGCGGGTCAGCAAACGGCGTGCCATCGGCTCTTGTTATCTTTCTCCTCTCCTCCCATCGGGGGAGAGGAGAAAGATATGGTGCGTTACTTGTCCGCGTCCGCCCCGACTTCCTTGCGGAAGGTGTTGACGGCGCCGCGGGCGGCCGTCGCCATGAGGCCGGAATCGTTGGCGATGGTGCAGAGCTGGAAGCCCATGCCGAAGGCGCGGGCGGCGTAGCTGGCCGTGCCGTTGTGGATGCCGGCGAACTGGCCGCGCTTCTTGCAGGCGGCCACGAGCTTCTCGTAGATCTTGAGGACCTGCGGCTCCTCGCGGTCGAGCCGGGGCTCCAGGCCGAGCGACAGGCCGAGGTCGGACGGGCCGACATAGATGCCGCTGATGCCCGGCACGTCGAGGATGGCGTCGATATTGTCGATCGCCTCCTGGGTCTCGATCATCGGGATGATCAGCACCTCGTCGTTGGCCGTCTTCTGGTAGGGCGTGGCCGCGCCGTAGGCGCCGGCGCGGATCGGGCCGTTGCTGCGCTTGCCCTTGGGCGGATAGAGCGCGTAGGAGGCGAGCGCCTTGGCCTCGGCGGCATTGTTGACCATCGGGCAGATCACGCCCCAGGCGCCGCCGTCGAGCACCTTGCCGACGATGCCGGGTTCGTTCCACGGCACGCGCACCAGCGGGGTGATCGGATGCTTGTCCATCGCCTGGAAGCAGGCGACCATCGACTGGTAGTCCTGCACGCCATGCTGCATGTCGACGGTGACGCTGTCCCAGCCGCACTGCGCCATGACCTCGGCGGAAAAGCCGCTCGGGATGGCCAGCCAGGCATTGACGCAAGCCTTGCCGGCCTGCAGGCGCTTCTTCAGCATGTTCGACGACATATCGGCGTTTCCTTTTGGATTCTCGATCGGGACGGCCGGATCATAGGCAGGCCGATGGCCGCCGTCAGCCTTTGACTGCGCAAGAGACGCGCGCTGTGCTAGAGCCGGTGCCATGACTCTTCTGACGTTGGCGACGGGACGTCTTGGCGTTGATCTGGCTCCGTCGGCGGGCGGGGTGGTCGCGCGATTTTCCGTCGACGGCGACGACATCCTGCGGCCGATGGGGGCGGCGGACATTGCGTCGGGCAAGGGCAACAATGCAGCGCTCTATCCGCTGGTGCCCTTCTCGAATCGTATCCGGGACGGCCGGTTGATGTTCGAAGGCGAGCAGTTCCAGCTGGCGCGCAACTGGCCGGGGGTCGGCCATCCCATGCATGGTGACGGTTGGGCGAGCGCGTGGGACGTGGTGCGCGCCGACAGCAGGTCGGCGGAGATCGCCTGCCTGCACGATCGCGCGGGAGATCGCGGCGGGTGGCCCTTCCGCTATCGGGCCCGCCAGTCATATCGGCTGACCGACGAGAGCCTGACGATCCGCATTTCCCTCGAGAACCTCGAGGACCGGCCCGTGCCGGCCGGCATCGGCCTGCATCCCTTCTTCGTGCGCGATCGCGACACCGAGCTCGCCGGCCGCACGCAGGCGGTCTGGCGGACGGACGCGGAGGTGTTGCCGGTGGAGCGCGTCGCCGTGCCGGCGGACTGGGATTTCAGCGACGGCCGCCGCGTCGACGGCATCGCGCTCGACAACTGCTTCGACGGCTGGGACGGGCGTGCCGCGATCGTCTGGCCGCGGCGCCGCCTGCGGCTCGATCTGGCGGCGGGCGTCCCGTTCCGGCATCTCGTGATCTACGTTCCGCCCGGTCATCCGTATTTCTGCGTCGAGCCGGTGAGCCATGCCAACGGTCAGGTGGGGCTTGCGCCGCTCGGACCGGGGGGCATCCTGGCCGGCGAAGTCGTCTTCCGGATCTCCAACCTGTGAGGGTTCATGCCTGAGTTCGCTTCCTATCCGAGCCTGAAGGGGCGCACCGTTTTCGTCTCGGGCGGCGGTTCCGGCATCGGCGCCTCGATCGTCGAGCACTTCGCCGCGCAGGGCGCCAAGGTCGGCTTCGTCGACATCAACGAGGCGGCCTCGCAGGAGATTGCGGGAAAGACCGGCGCGCTGTTCCTGAAATGCGACATCCGCGACGTGAAGGCCTATCAGGCGGCGATCGGCGAGGTCGCGGGCAAGCTCGGCGCCATCACCGTGCTGGTCAACAACGCCGCGCACGACGAGCGCCACAAGCTCGAGGACGTGACCGCCGAGTTCTGGGACGACCGCATCGCGGTCAACCTGCGCCATGCCTACTTCGCCATCCAGGCGGTGGTTCCCGGCATGAAGCAGGCGGGCGGCGGCTCGATCGTGAACTTCAGCTCGGTGAGCTACCACACCATGACGCCCAACCTCTCCGTCTACCAGGCGGCGAAGGCGGCGACGATCGGCATGACACGCGGTCTGGCGCGCGATCTCGGCGTGCACAAGATCAGGCTCAACGCGATCACGCCGGGATGGATCATGACCCAGCGCCAGATCGACCTGTGGCTCACGCCGGAGGCCGAGGCCGACCTGATGAAGGCGCAGGTGCTCAAGGAGAAGGTCTATCCCGCCGACATCGCCCGCATGGTGCTGTTCCTCGCCTCCGACGACAGCCGGCTGATCTCGGCGCAGAACTTCGTGGTCGACGGAGGCCGGATGTGAGCGTCGATGCCGTCTCGTGGCCGGCCAGGGCGTATCGCTTCTGGCTTCACGAGATAAAGCTCCTGCTGCCGCCGACGATCTACTTCTTCTTCACCTTCAACCTGATCGTCTTCACGACCAATATGCTGACGCGCAGCTACTTTATCGCGCTGACGCACTTCCTGACGGCGACTGCCCTCGCGCTCCTCGTGGGCAAGGCGGTGCTGGTGGCCGACAAGTTCCGCGCCATCCACCGCTTCCAGCACGCGCCGCTGATCAAGCCCATCCTTTACAAGACCTTGTTCTACGGTCTCGTGGTCATGCTGTTCCGCGTCGTCGAGCAGCTCATCCACTTCTCCTTCTCGCATGACGGCTTCCGCGTCGCGCTCGATCATGCCGTCGACGCCTTCGCCTGGCGTCGCTTCGCGGCGATCCAGATCTGGCTGTTCACTTGCTTCCTGCTCTACGTCGCCGTCCTGGAAATCTCGCGTGCGCTCGGACCGGGCAAGCTCAGGCAGCTCATGTTCGGCCCGCGTTGAACGGCGGATGGGGAGGAACAGGATGAGTGCACCGCTCTTTTTCATGGCGCCGGGCGCGCCGACGCCGGTGGCGCCGTTCAGCCATGCGGTCGAGGTCGACGGCTGGTGCTTCGTCACCGGCCAGATGCCGACCGATCCGCATGACGATGCCAAGCCCCTGCCGCCGGACATCGAGGGCCAGACGGTCCGCGTGATGGAGAACCTCAAGATCGTTCTCGCCGGGCTGAAGCTGGGGCTCGAGCACGTGATCGTGGCGCGCGTCTACATCACCGATTTCGAGGTCAACTACCCGCGCATGAATGCGGTCTATGCCAGCTACTTCCCGGCCGACCGCCGGCCGGCGCGGACCTGCATCGGAGTCACCGGCCTGGCCCGCGGCGCGATGGTCGAGATCGACCTGCTGGCCAAACGCTGACCTCCGTCGCTGCGCGCGGAGTTGGCGCGCCCCCAGCAGAAGAAAATCCACGCGCTCTCAGGCCGGCAGGCCGTCGATCCAGTCCGTCAGCAGCGCCGCCAGTTCGTGCGGCTTCTCGAGCGGGGCCATGTGGCCGCAATCCTCGATCACCGCGAAGCGGCTGTTCGGCAGGTGCTTGGCCATGCGCTCGGTCTCGTCGAAGCGGCGTAAGCGGTCCTGGCGGCAGGCGACGACGAGGGCGGGGCAGGTAATGCGTTCGAGATCGGCATAGCCGTCCTTGCGGATCAGAGCTGCCTGCCGGGCGTGGACTTCCGGTCCGAGCCGGCGCTGCATGTCGCGCAGCCGGCCCAGCAGCACCGGATCGCGCTCGCGGTCGGGATGCAGGCCGATCGCCACGCCGGGGCTGGCGCGTCGCGGCCGGTCGCCCGGCAGCGCACCCTGCCGCCGGCGCTCGCGCTCGGCCTCCGAATATTCCCGCGCGGAGCTGGCGACGAAGGCCACGGCAGCCACGCGCTCGGGCGCCATCAGGCTCAGCACCCGCGCCACGAAGCCGCCCATCGAGAAGCCGATCAACACGAAGCGTTCCGGCGCTTCCGACAGCACGCGTGCCGCCATGCCTTCCAGCGTGTCGTCCTGGTAGACGTTGCCGTAGTGCAGCACACCGAGCTTGCCCAGCTCGGGCGCCATGTCACGCCACAGGTCGTTGTCGCACATGAAGCCGGGAAGCAGGACGAGATTACGCATCGGACGGATCGATCATGGCCACCTTTCGGCGTCGGGTGGCGTTTGTTAGCGTCGAACCCGCCATCGTTCAACAAGGGGTGCCCATGACCGGGATGCGGACGGAAACCGACAGCATGGGCGAGGTGAACGTACCGGCCGACAAGCTGTGGGGCGCCCAGACCCAGCGCTCGCTGCACTACTTCTCGATCGGCAAGGACCTCATGCCGCGCGAGATGATCGGAGCCTATGCGGTGCTCAAGAAGGCCTGCGCCAACGCCAACCTGGCCGGCGGCCGGCTCGATCCGCAGCGTCACCGGCTGATCGTCGAGGCGTGCGACGAGATCCTCGCCGGCCGGCACCACGACATGTTCCCGCTGCATGTCTGGATGACCGGCTCGGGCACTCAGTTCAACATGAACGTCAACGAGGTGATCTCCAACCGCTGCTGCCAGCTTGCCGATACGCCGGTCGGCTCCAAGAAGCCGGTGCATCCCAACGATCACGTCAATATGTCCCAGTCGTCGAACGACAACTTCCCGTCGGCGATGTACGTCGCCGCCGCCGTCGGCGTGACGTGGAAGCTCCTGCCCGCGGTCAAGGCGCTGCACGATGCGATCGACGCGAAGGCCAAGGCGTGGGCCGGCATCGTCAAGATCGGCCGCACCCATCTGCAGGATGCCACGCCGCTCACGCTCGGCCAGGAATGGTCCGGCTATGTCGGCATGCTGGCCGAGGATGTCGCCCGCATCGAGCATGCGATGGGCGATGTGTACAAGCTCGCCCTCGGCGGCACCGCCGTCGGCACCGGCATCAATGCCGCCCCGGGATTCGCCGAGGCGGCGACGTCGGAGATCGCCAAGCTGACCGACCTGCCGTTCGTCTCGGCGCCCAACAAGTTCACGGTGCAGGGCTCGCACGACGCGCTGGTCGCCCTGTCGGGCACGCTGCGCACGCTCGCCGTGTCGCTCTACAAGATCGCCAACGACATCCGGCTGATCGCCAGCGGCCCGCGTGCCGGGCTGGGCGAGCTGCTGCTGCCGGAGAACGAGCCCGGCTCCTCGATCATGCCGGGCAAGGTCAACCCGACCCAGGCCGAGGCCCTGACGATGGTCGCCGCGCAGGTCATGGCCAACGACGTGGCGGTCGGCTTCGGCGGCGCGGGCGGCTTCCTCGAGATGAACGTCTACAAGCCGTTGATCATCTTCAACCTGATGAACTCGATCGTGCTGCTGGCCGACGGCTGCACCAACTTCCGCAAGTTCATGATCGAAGGCACCACGCCCAACCTGAAGGCGATCAGGACCCAGCTCGAGCGCTCGCTGATGCTGGTGACTGCGCTCGCGCCGGTGATCGGCTACGACAAGGCCTCGCAGATCGCCCATCACGCCACCGAGCACGACCTCACGCTCAAGCAGGCCGCGCTCCAGCTCGGCCACGTCACCGAGGCCGAGTTCGACCGCATCGTCGATCCTGCCAAGATGGTCCATCCCTACGTGGCGAGCTGACATCCATGCGCACCGTCGACGTCCGCCTCCATCGCGATTTCACGATCGGCACCACCCATCCGCGCCTGTTCGGCGCCTTCGTCGAGCATCTCGGGCGCTGCGTGTATGGCGGCATCTTCGAGCCCGGCCATCCGACCGCCGACGCGAAGGGTTTCCGCCAGGACGTGCTCGCGCTGGTGCGCGAGCTGGCGCCGACCGTCATGCGCTATCCCGGCGGCAACTTCGTCTCGGGCTACAATTGGGAGGATGGCGTCGGCCCCGTCGCCGACCGGCCGCGCCGGCTCGATCTCGCCTGGATGTCGACCGAGACCAATGCGTTCGGCACCAACGAGTTCATCGACTGGTGCCGCGCGGCGGACATCGAGCCGATGCTCGCGGTCAATCTCGGCACGAGGGGCGGCGACGCGGCCCGCAACCTTGTCGAATACTGCAACCACCCCGGCGGCACGGCGCTGTCTGAGCTGCGCCGCTCGCACGGGTGGGACAAGCCGCACGGCGTGAAGTTCTGGTGCCTCGGCAACGAGATGGACGGGCCGTGGCAGATGGAGGCCAAGACCGCCACCGAATACGGCCGCCTCGCGCAGGAGGCAGCGAAGATGATGCGCTGGATCGATCCCGCCATCGAGCTGGCTGCTGCCGGCTCATCGGGCCGGCGCATGCCGACCTACGGCGCCTGGGAGGACACCGTGCTGCAGCACACGTTCGACCAGGTCGACTACATCTCGCTGCACACCTACCTCAACAACTACGATCAGGACACGCCGGCATTCCTCGCCAGCGTCGACCTGATGGACGAATTCATCGACGAGGTCGTGGCGATCGCCGATGCCGTCGCCGCCCGCCGCCGCTCGCGCAAGCGCATCATGCTGAGCTTCGACGAATGGAACGTCTGGTACCGCACGCGGCGCAAGCGGGAGGATCGCGTGAAGGAGGGCTGGCCGGTCGCGCCGCCGATCCTCGAGGAGGTCTACAACATGGAGGATGCGTTGGCCTTCGGCGGCTGTTGCATCTCGCTGCTGAACCACGCCGATCGCGTGACGGCCGCGTGCCTCGCCCAGCTCGTGAACGTCATCGCGCCGATCATGACCGAGACCGGCGGGCCGGCGTGGCGCCAGACGATCTTCCATCCCTTCATGCATTTCAGCCGCATGGGCCGCGGCCGGGTGATGCGCACCGAGATCGATTCGCCGACCTACGCGGCGCGCTACAACGACCCGCAGGGGCCGATCGACGACTACTACGACATCCCCGCCGCGCCCTATCTCAAGCTGGCCGCGGTGCACGACGACAGGAAGGACCGCCTCACCCTGTTCGCGCTCAACCGCAGCCTCGACGAGGAGATGCCGCTCGCCGTCGATGCGGCGGGCTTCCCGAACATCGTTCTGCGCCAGGCCCTGCAGCTTTGCGATCCCGACCTGAAGGCAGCCAACAGCAAGGCCCGGCCCGATCGCATCAGCCCGAAGCCGCTCGACAGGGTGACAGTCGATGGCCAGCGCGTCGCGGCGACGCTGCCGCCCGCATCATGGAACGTGATCGAACTGTCCGTCAGCGGCTGAGGACCGTCTCACCCGCGCGGCGGGAGCGGGGTGGCGGAGGAAATCGTCGAACGCACGCAAGGATACCGGCTTGTCGAGCACGACGACGGAGGGCGCCTGCGGCCGCTTTGCCATCGCGCGGGCGTGGCGAACCATCTCCGGTTGGGCGGACATGATCAGCCACCGGGCACGAGGCAGGTCAGCTGCTCTTTCGAGGCAGAAATCGGCGCCATTTCCGTCCGGCAGGCTCACGTCCGAAAC
This sequence comes from uncultured Rhodospirillales bacterium, assembly GCA_945957125.1. Classification (GTDB taxonomy): domain Bacteria; phylum Pseudomonadota; class Alphaproteobacteria; order Reyranellales; family Reyranellaceae; genus Reyranella. The sequence continues at coordinate 8,700 of CAMFJT010000143.1, forward strand.
GACCGCGTCCGGCTGCAGCTCGAACAGTGCCAGCGCCGCTTCCACCAGGGTGCCGCAACCGGTGACGCGGTTTCCGCGCCTCATCAGATAGCCGACGATCAGATCGCGCGTCGCAGGTTCATCTTCGATAACGACGACCGTCATTGTCATGGATACGGCTCATGGCTGCAGGATCCCCACCCCGCGAGCGTAACGCCTTTTCGATTTCACGGGCATTTCGTCTGGTATCGCCCGCGATATACATTCGGCCGGTGTGCTATCTGCCGTCGGCGACCGCCCGGCTGCGGCGGGCCAGCAGGATCATCGCGACCAGCGAGACCATGCCGATGCCGAAGGTGAGCCCGAGCGCGGCCGGCGTCCCGAGCTTGCTCAGCACCGCCGCCATGATCGGCGGCGAGACGGCGGCGACGATGCCCTGGGGCAGAGCCAGGCGGCCCATATAGGCGCCGAACTGGGCGCGGCCGAACAGGGCGAGCGGCAGGGTCGCCCGCTGCACGGCCTTGAGCCCGTTCGACATGCCGTAGGTCACCACGACGAACAGCGCGCCGGCGAAGGCGTCGCCGGCGATCAGGGCGACGCCGAGGCCGACCGGCAGCATCGCCGAGCCGAACACCGCCGATCGCATGATCGAGTAACGATGGCCGAACGCCAGCTCGAAGGCGCGAACGCCGACCTGGGCCGGACCGATCAGCGAGGCGAGCAGCAGGGCCTGGGCGGGTGGATGGCCGAGGCCGCGCAGCATCTCGATCATCTGCAACTGCACGCCGGTGAAGACGAAGGCGCCCGAGGCGAGGCTGATCGAGAGCAGCAGGTAGGCGCGGCGAAGATCGTCGGGCGCCACGGCGTCGCTGACGGCCGACGCGCTCGTGGCGGGCGGGTGCACCGGCGGGCGGCGCGGCAGGATCAAGAGGTGGATCGGCAGGCAGGCGCCGACATGGAGCGCCGCATAGAGCAGCAGGGTCGAGCGCCAGCCGATCGCCGCCTCGAGCGCGCCGGTAAGCGGCCAGAACACCGTCGAGGCAAGGCCGCCGATGATGGTGAGCAGGGCGATCGCCTGGCGCGAACGCGGCCCGGCGACCTGGACGAGGGCGATGCTGGCCGGGTTGTTCAGCGCCAGGGTCGAGGCGATGCCCATGACGGCCCACCAGGCCAGGTAGCTCATCGGCCCCTGGCTCATCGAGACGCCGGCCAGGGCGAGCGCGTAGATCGCCGAGCCGGCCGCCATCAGGCTGCGCGCCCCGATGCGGTCGACGATCCTGCCGACGCGGGGCGAGCAGACCGCGTTCACCGCGAACATGACGGTGATGCCGGCGAAGACCAGCTCGGCCGAGATGCCGAGATCGTCCTGGAGATGCCGTCCGAGCACCGAGGGCATGAGATAGGTCGTGCCCCAGCCGACGATCTGCGTGAAGCCGAGGCCGAGGGTCACACGCGCCGTGGGCGAGACAGTCATCCCGTGGGCCACGCCGGCCCTACGGGTGAATTTTTCCGAGGGTCCGAAAGCGCGGCTCTCCGGAGCCGCTCATGGCATGGCGAAGAGCCGAAGAATGAGCGGCTCTGGAGAGCCGCGTTCCCGGCAGGAGATCCTCTGGAACCAAGGAACGCAGCCAAGGGACTGTCGTCGACGATGGTGCGTACCCCTCAGGCCGCCTTCGCCTGCTCCGGGTAGAGGGAGAGCAGCCCCGCCTCGCTCGCCGCGCAGACGCCGCGCTCGGTGATCAGTGCCGTCACGAGCCGCGCCGGCGTCACGTCGAAGGCGGGATTGGCGGCCGGGCTGCCCTCGGGCAGCACGTCGATGGTGGCCAGCTCGCCCGACTCGGTGCGGCCGGTGAGGCGCGAGACCTCGTGCGCATGGCGCTCCTCGATCGGGATGTCGCGATGGCCGTCGGCGATGGTCCAGTCGATGCTGGGATAGGGCACGCCGACATAGAACGGCACGCCGTTGTCGTGTGCGGCAAGCGCCTTCAGGTAGGTTCCGATCTTGTTGCAGACGTCGCCGCGCCGTGTCGTGCGATCGGTGCCGACGATGCAGAAATCGACCTTGCCGTGCTGCATGAGATGGCCGCCCGCGTTGTCGGCGATCACCGTGTGCGGCACGCCGTGCCGGGCGAGCTCCCACGCCGTCAGGCTGGCGCCCTGGTTGCGCGGCCGCGTCTCGTCGACCCAGACATGGATCGGGATTCCGGCATCGTGGGCATGATAGATCGGCGACAGCGCGGTGCCCCAGTCGACCGTCGCCAGCCAGCCGGCATTGCAATGGGTGAGGGCATTGAGACGCCCGCCGCGCGGCGCGAGGCGCCCGATCTCCGCCAGCCCGTTCTCGCCGATCCGCCGGCAGATCTCGGCGTCCTCGTCGCAGATCTCAGCGGCGCGCCGGTAGGCTGCCTCGCGGCGCTTGCCCTGGGCCAGCGGCGCCAGCAGCGCCTTGAGGTCGTCGAGCGCCCAGCGGAGATTGACCGCGGTGGGCCGCGACGCCAGCAGCACGTCGTAGGCGCGCGCAAGACCGGCGTCGGAGGGATCGGCCGCCATCGCGAGCGCCATGCCGTAGGCGGCGGCGGCGCCGATCAGCGGGGCCCCGCGCACGATCATGGTGCGGATGGCCTTCTCCGCATCTTCCACGGTCGCGAGATCGCGGATGACGAAGCGGTGCGGCAACAGGGTCTGGTCGATCGCCTGGACGGTCGTGCCGTCGGTGCCGAGCCAGATGGTGCGATAGGGCTTGCCGTCGATCTTCATGCCCCCGCAATAGGGGGCCGACGGGCGCAAGGTCAAGCTGAGGGCATCGGGGATCCTTGCCGGACCGCGGGCGTTCCGCCCGCCTCATGAGCGGGCGAGACGCCCGCGGTCCCGCAAGAAGATGACGCACGCCGCCGCGATCAAGCCGCTCCCGTCATCAACGCTTCCTGGTCGGTCGGCGCGTAGAAGAAATCGCCGGGGCGGAAGTCGGCGCCGTGGCCGAGGTCGCCGAGCAGGCGGCGCTGGCGCGGCGTGCAGCGATCGAACAGCGCCTTGTAGGGGCCGCTATAGTCGTAGGCGCGCATGAACATCTGGCAGTAGTTGTAGAGAATGGTCTTGCGCGCCTTGCCGGAATGGTTGGGCGAGGGGCCGTGCCAGATCGCATGCGGGAAGACGTAGGCATCGCCCGCCTTGCCGAGCAGCGGCACGGCGCCTGGCGTCTTCGGGCTGGGCACCCGCTCGGCGCGCTCGGCGAAGGGCCGCATGTGGCTGCCGGGGAAGAGCGTGAAGTTGCCGCTGTCGGAGGCGGTCACATCGGTCAGCAGGTACATCACCTTGACCGCCAGCGGCCGGCTGGTCTCGGTGACGCGGATGGTCTTCTGCGCCTCGCCGCCGTCGGTGTGGATGTAGCCCGGAAACATGTCCGTCGAGGCGCGGATGATCGCCTGGCTCATCGAGAACTGGATGTAGGGACCCATCAGGTCGAGGATCAGGTCGAACACCGCCGGGCGATCGATCAGGTCGATGAAGGCCTGGTGGTACGGCAGCAGGTCGCGCCGATCCATGAACGCATCCTTGTTCTGGTCGGGCAGCTTCCATGCATAGTGGCCGCGCGGCAGCTCGGCCGGCGCAGGCTCGAAGCCCGGCTTGGTGCGCACGTCGTCGAGCAGGTCGGAAAAGAAGTCCACCTCGGCCGGCGACAGCGCGCCTTCGATTTGCAGGTAGCCGTCGACGGCCCACTGCTCGCGCTGCGCCTCGGTCAATGTCCGCGTGGTGTTGGCCAGCATGCTGTCCTCCGGGAATGTCGCCGTCAGTGTAGCGTGCTTCGGCTGCCCTGTCGGCGCATCCCTATCGCATGGCGGCCCGCTACCGCGGGCGCGAATCGCGCTTCGCCTGCACCCGTGCAGTCTGCGCGCGAACGCGGCCGCGTGCCGATCCGGGGACGTGGTTCTTGACCGCGACCGGCGCCTTGCTGCGCGGCCCCGTACCGGCGGCCCGCTTACCGGAAGCCGGCTTCTTCGGCGCGGCCCGGCTGGCTTTCTGCTTGAGGGACAGCGCCTTCTTCGCGCTCGCGACGAGCGACTTCTTCGCCGTCGCGCGTTGCCGCCGTGCGGTCTCGGTCTCGAGACGGCGCAGCGCCGCCGACAGGACCGTGAGCTTGAGCTGCGATCCCTCGTCGTCCCGCGAGGGCTTGGCGCCGCGCGCCCGCGTCTTGCCGCGCATCTCGCGACGCTGGCGCTCCGCCACCGTCCTCGCCTTGTCGCGACGCACGCGCATGCGCTTCAGCACGGTGGCGAGCTGGGCGTCGGTCAGCGCCCGAAGCGCGGGCGCACGCGACTTGTCGACGAGCTCGCGCTCATCCGTGCTCAGCGCGCGCGCTTCCTGTCGTGCCGTCATTGCCATCGTGTTCCTCCTTCGAGCGGTGTCTCGCCCTCATCCATCGAGTAGCGCTACTCGTCTCGATCAACAAGCCGTGCATCGTGCGCTTGTCGATTTCAAGGGCCATTGCGCAGAGTTAACCCCTGTGAGTGCCGCGCCCCAGCGGAACGCTCCTTGAAACCAGGATCGGAACTGGCGTGCTCATCGCACGGCTGCCCAGATCAGGGCGGTGCCGGAGATCAGCATCACGCCGTCGAGCAGGCGCTGGAAGGCGGCGATGCTGAGCCGCTCGACGAGCAGTCTCGCGGCATAGGTGCCGGCCATCACCGACGAGCCGGTGATCAGGCCCTTCAGGACGATGTCGGTCGGCAGCGCACCGAAGCTGCGGAAGGTGATCGCCTTGCTGACATAGACGGCGAGCGAGGCGGCGGCCTCGGTAGCGATGAAGCCGCCCTTCGCCAGCCCGTACGCCGAGAACAGCGGCACGGTGATCGGACCGGTCGAGACGACGATCCCGGTCAGGAAGCCGATGGCGAGGCCGGCCGGCACCAGCGTCCACGCCCTGATCCGGTAGTGTCGCGCGGCGAGCCAGCGGCGGCCGGGGATCATGACCAGGAAAAAGCAGCCGAGCGCGATGTCGACCACACGAGGCGGAAGGCTCAGCATCGTCCGCGCGCCGAGCGCCGCGCCGGGGATGCCGCCCAGCGCATAGGCAGCCATGGCGCGCCAGTCGATCTCGCGCCACCACGAGGTGATCTTCGCGAAGTTCGACATCAGCGCGACGATCGCCATGATCGGGATCGCCGACTGCGGGCCGAAGGCGATCACGAGGACGGGCAGCAGGATGATCGTGGCGCCGGTTCCGACGATGCCGCTCACGAGGCCCGCGACGGTGCCGACGGCGAGGACGAGGGCATAGGCCATCATGATCGTTCAGTAACTCTGTATCGTCCCGGCGGCGCCCACGCGACCGTCCCGCCCAAGGGGACTCTCATGCTAGTATCATGGCGATGAGGCTGTTGCCCAACATTGCCTTCGGAACCGAGCGCTATCCGCCCAAGGTGGCGCGCCGGCTGCGCGTGGTGAACATCGCGGCCTGGACGGGTGCCGTCCTTGCGGCGCTTTTCGCGGTGGTGTTCGCCGTCTATCCGCGGCCCGGCACCTGGCCGCTGGTCGGCGTCGATCTCGCCGCCATGGTGATCCTGGCGCTGACGCCGCTGCTGCATCGCTTCGGGCCGCTGCTGGCCGGCAACCTCGTCTTCGCCGTGGGCTACGCCGCCCTGGCCGCGCTGTGCTGGCTGCTCGGCACCACCTCGGGCATCGCCCTTCCGTTTCTCGTCGTGCCGGCGGTGGGGCTGCTGGTGTTCGGCACCGAGCGGAGCTGGCTGGCCGGCTTCTGGGCCGTGCTGGGTGTCGTGGCGTTCTCGGCTTTGCAATGGTACGTGCCGCGCAGCACCGGCCTGATCCCGCGCAGCGAGATGTTCTCCGCCACTCTCGTGCCGGTCGCCGCGGCGAGCGCTGCCCTGCTGTTCGGCACCGTGCTCTATCTCATGCGCGAGATGGCCCAGGCCGAGGCGTTGGCGCAGCGCGAGCAGGAACGCTCCGACGCGGTGCTCTCGACGATCCTGCCCGAGGGCGTTGCGCAGCGGCTGAAGGAGCACGATTCCGTCGCCGACCGCTACGAGGAGGCGTCGATCCTGTTCGCCGACATGGCGGGGTTCACGGCGCGCGCCAGCGACATGACGGCGGACGCGCTGGTTCGTTACCTCGATGGCGTCTACCGTCGCTTCGACACGCTGGTGACCAAGCATGGGTTGGAGAAGATCAAGACCACCGGCGACGCCTACATGGTGGTGAGCGGCTTGCCGCGGGTGCGCTCCGACCACGCCGAGGCCATTGCAGCCTTCGCACTCGATCTCAGGGCCGTGGCCCGCACCACCCTGGACACGCACGGAAAGCCGGTGAATCTGCGCATCGGTATCGCCTCGGGGCCGGTGGTGGCGGGCGTGATCGGCCGTGACAAGGTCTTCTACGATGTCTGGGGCGATACCGTTAACCTGGCGTCCCGCATGGAAACCACGGCCGAGACCGGCCGTATCCAGGTCTCGGCCAGCACCTATCAGCGGACCTTGCACTTCTTCGAGTTCGTCGATCGCGGGATCGTCGACGTGCACGGCAAGGGTCCGATGCCGGCCTGGTATCTCGAAGGCAAACGCGCCAGCAGGTTGTCGACCCGGGAGGGAGGCGGCTCGAAAACGGCGAGCGGCCTGTCGTTGCCGCCGGCGTGACCCGTCCGGCTGCCGACACCCCCCCATCGAACGCTCCCCAGATCGAAAGCACGGCTCATTGCATGGCGACGAAGAGGTCGAGGAAACCATCCGCGCAGCGCCCGTCGGCGCAGCGCCCTTCTGCACGCAAGAAGCCCCGATCGCCGAAGCAGACCCGCACCGCCGTGGCAGCGCCGGTCCCGCTCGACCGGCAGTTGATGGTGTTCGCCCGCGAGGGCGCGCACGCATTCCGCCAGATATTCCTCGCCGTCGTCGTGATCGCGGCGATCGTGGGCATCGCCCTCGGCATCTGGTCCTTCAGGCCGACGCCGGCCTATTCGTCGGAGGGGCTCGTGACCGGATCGCCGTTCGATCTCACCTTCAAGGTAGAGAACGAGAGCCCGTGGTTCGATCTCGCGAACCTGCGGCTGAGCTGCATCGTGGACCATATCCGCGCCTCGGGCCTGCCGCCGACCCGGGTCGAAGCCAAGGACGTGCGCTTCCCGTCGCCGGGCGTGCCGACGCTTCGGCCCGGCGAATCGGCAACCTTCACCTGCCCGTTCCGGGCGCTGATCGGCCATCCGATCAACGAGGATCCCGACATCGTCCGGCGGTCGGAGATCTATTTCCACGCCGAATACGACGCGCCGTTCCTGGGCGCTTTCCGCATCGCCTACGACAGCGCGCACTTCTTCTTCGATACCCGTTCCATCCCGCCGCGTTGGGTGGTGGCCCGGCCGTAGCGGCGGAACGGGAGGATCAGTAGCCGAGGTTGGCGCGCAGGTAGCGTTCGGCCTGCTCGATCGGGATGCCGCGGCGCCTGGCGTAGTCCTCGAGCTGGTCGCGGCCGATGCGGGCGACGCCGAAATACTCCGCCTGCGGGTGGGCGAAGTAGTAGCCCGATACCGCCGAGATCGGGATCATCGCGAAGCTCTCGGTCAGGGTCAGGCCGGCGTTCTGGCCGGCATTGAGCAGGCGGAACAGCTCGGGCTTCTGGCTGTGGTCGGGGCAGGCGGGGTAGCCCGGCGCGGGCCGGATGCCGCGATACTTCTCGCGCACCAGCTCGTCGTTGCTGAGCGCCTCGTCGGGCGCATAGCCCCAGATCGTCTTGCGCACCCGCTCGTGCAGGCGCTCGGCGAAGGCTTCGGCGAGGCGGTCGGCCAGCGCCTTCAGCAGGATGTCCGAATAGTCGTCATGGTCGGCCTTGA
>CAMFJT010000144.1 GCA_945957125.1 uncultured Rhodospirillales bacterium
CACCACATGCGGTCCTCGACCGCGTGCATGCGTTCGTATTCGACCCGCTCCACGGCTGCTGCCTTCTCCTCTCCGGCTTTCCTTGCCACAGCTTGCCGCCCAAAGGGAGGCTCGTCTTGCCGGACCGCGGGCGTCTCGCCCGCCTCATGCGCGGGCGGGACGCCCGCGGTCCGGCAAGAGCGTGAAGTCCGCGCGCCGCTTGTGATATCGTCGCCGCGCCTTGCCGACCGCCGCCGCCAAACCACCTCTCCTTTCGCCGCGACTCGAGCGGCTGCTGCTCACCCCGCTGTTCGTCCTGCCGGTGCTGTGGCTGGCCGGCTACTTCTTCCCGCCGCTCAATCACGACGTCGGCGCCATCCTCTACGTCTCGGAGCGCTGGATCGGCGGCGAGCGGCTCTACGTCGACATCATCGACGAGAACCTGCCGCTCACCTTCATCGTCCACGCCCTGCCCGTGCTCACCGCCCGGCTGGTGCACGGCAGCATCCCCTTCTGGTTCACCGCCTGGGTGGTGGCGGGCATCGCCGCCTCCTTCTATGCCTGCAGCCGCCTGGTCCGGCTGGTGCCATCGGCCGACCACGCGCTGACCGAGGCGCTGCTGCCGCCGGTGCTGCTGTTCCTGTTCACCGTCCTGCCCAACGAACATTTCGGCCAGCGCGAGCACATCATGTTCGTGGCCTGCGCGCCCTACCTGATCGCCTCCATGGCGCGCGCCGAGGGAGTCCATCCCTCGCGCCTCGGCGCGCTGGCGATCGGGCTCACCGCGGGCCTGTTCCTGGCGATGAAGCCCTACTACCTCGCTATTCCCGCCGCGGTGGAGGTCTTCCTGCTGGTGCGCCGCGGCTGGCGCACGACCTTCACCGACCCGATCCCGTGGTCGATCTTCGCCGTCGCGCTGGCCCATCTCGTGCTGATGTACACGGTGTTCTCCGAGTTCGGCCGCTTCGTCATGCCGCTGGCCGTGGAGTCCTACGCACCGATCGGTGAATCGGGCTGGCGCCAGGTGCTGACCAGCAACGTCATGGCGCCGACCCTGATCGCGCTGCTGATCTTCGGCGCCTTCGCGATCTTCCTCACCCGCGCGCTGGCCGCGCGCGCGCTGCTCGCCTTCGGCATCGGCGCGGCGCTCTCCGCCATCGCCCAGGCCAAGGGCTGGCCCTATCACGTGCTGCCGGCGCTGTCGGCGGCGATCCTGCTGGCGACCTTCACCCTCTCCCAGACGATCGACCGCTACCTGCCGATCAGCCGCAGCCTGCATCGCCTGCCGGTCGCGGTGATATCGGCCACGCTGATGGTGCTGCTCTATTTCCAGGCCGCGCTCTACACGCCGCCGTTCTACAAGCAGCTCCAGTACGAGGATTCGATCGGCGGCATCCTGCGCCACATCGTCGAGCAGAACGCGCCGCACCGCACGGTGCTCACCCTATCGCCCGGCATCTACCCGTTCTGGCCGATGCTGAACTATCTCCAGGGCCGCATGACCATGCGCTTCCTGACGATGTGGGTGCTGCAGGGCGTCTATGCCGACTGCGAGGACTTTCCCGCGCTGTACAACGCACCCGACACGATGGGCGACACCGAGAAGTTCGTGTTCGAGGCGGTCTCGGAGGATTTCGCCCGGGGCCAACCGGACCTGCTGATCCTCGACACCATCCCCGGCATGCCGCGCTGCCAGGGCAAGGTCTTCGACTATCTCGAATACTTCCAGCAGAACAAGGTCTTCGCCGACGCCTTCGAGCACTACGAGCACTTCATGGACGTCGACCGCTACAGGATCTACCGCAGGAAGAAGCGCTGATCGGGCGTGAATTCGGACGGCGTGGCGAAGCAGTCGAGCAACCAGCGGCGGACCGCCGCCGGCAAGCCGGCGCCGCGCACCAGTGCCGCCTCGCGCCGCAGCACCTCGGCCAGGGCCGGGCTGCGATAAGGGAAGATCGACTGGCCGCAGATCGTCTCCCACAGGATCATGCCGAGCGCCTGCAGATCGTAGCCTTCGCAAAGCAGCCGTTCCTCGGCCGGCAGATCGCCGGTCCGCTTGGCCATCCCGAAATCGATCACCGCCAGGCCGCCGTCCGGCTCGATGAAGACGTGATCGGGCGAGAGGTCGCGATGGGCGATGCCGAGCCGATGCAGGGCCGAAATCCAGTCGGCCAGCGCCTTGGCCCACCCGAGCAGGGGTGCGAGATCGCGTCCCTCCGGCGAGCGCGCGATGTCCAGCAGGCTCCGGCCGCGGAGATGCTCGCAGGCATGGAAGGCCTGGTCTTGCCCGGTGCCGGCCGCGACCAGCGCCGGAACGCCCGGCTGGCCGGCCAATGCCCGGAGGATCTCGATTTCCCGCCCGAAGTTGCGGCGCACTCCTGCCGCGCGCGAGGTCAGCAGCTTGACGAACACCTCCCGTCCGGTGCCGTCCTGCCGCGCCGGGAAGACGAGCGAGAACGGCCGCCGCCGTACCGGGCCCTGCGGCCGCAGTCCGTGCGGCGCCAGCCGCCGTTCGAGCGTGCCGAGCGACATCAGCCGAACAGCCGTTCCGCGACCGGCAGCCACAGCGTCCTGCCGGCGGGCGTGAGCGCGCGGGTTTGACCGAGATAGTCGTGCATGATCCGCAGCGGCGCGAACGCCTCTTCGACCGTATCGTCAGCGACGCGTTGGTAGCGCGGGTCGAGATGCGCGAGGTCGCGGTGGAACAGCGCGCCGTTGCCGAAGGCATGGAAGGCGAACAGGATCATATCGATCGTCCGCCCCTTCTCCTTGATCGGCGAATGGTATTGCGTCTTGTCGCTGCCGTCGTCGAGATCGACGAGCCGCTTGAGCGCCAGGAAATAATGGTGGCTTGCCTCGTGCACCAGCCGGGTGGCGACCTCCGAGGGCGCGAGCGGCAACGACAGGAAGGTCAGGCCGGGAAACTCCTCGATCGTCGAGCTCATGCGGCCCGCCGGGCCCACTTCCAGCGGCGTCAGCAGGCGCATCACGTCGGCTATCCAACCGACCATCGACGGCTGTACCCGCCGCAGCAGGCGCGTCACCTCGGCGAAGATCGCCGGCGCGCTCGGCGGCAGACTCGCGAGGATGCGCGGCGACTTGTACTGCACGTCGAGGTCCGACCCTTCGTACAACCGCACGATCAACGGGCGGCGCCCGAGCCACAGCACGGGCGCCACTTCCAGCGTATCGCAGCGCCACAGCCCGTTCGCGCCGCGGCGCAGCACGTGCGAGCCGGTCTTGCGGCCAAGCCCGAGCTCCAGCGCCACGCTGTGCGGCTTGCGGCGAAAGCACAGCCGATCGGCCGGCGGCAGGTGCAGCCCACCCCACCACAGGCGCAGCGGACGCTCCAGGCGCAACTCGGCCTCGCCGAGCCCGCCGGCGGCCGCCAGGTTGACCAGCAGCGGAACGACCGCCTCCCACACGTCCTCCGGTCGATCGGCCATCACCCGGACCTCGAGGTCGGCCAGCGCCGGATCCCACACCGCAGCCCAGGGCAGCGGGCGGGCGAGCACCGCCGCGAGCTGGCGACGCAGGACCGGGGTCAGTGCCGCCACGGTGCCGTCGCAGCGCTCCAGCGCGATCTCGAGCAGGCCGCGGCCATATTCGCCGACCATGCGGCGGACCTTGGCGGCATTCCCGCCGATGTACGGCGAGGCGCAATGCAGCGCGGCAGCTTGCGGAACCAGGTCGATCGTGGTCATGAGTCCCTATTCGGCAGCGAGGGGAGTTTGCGCGGCGAGCCGCTCGCGGGCGTAGGCGAACAGCTTGCGGATGTCGGCGCACCACACCGAGGGGTTATCGAAACCACGCGCGCGGCTGTAGCGATGCGGCATGTATCCGCCGCCGCAGGTCGCGAGCTCGGGGCAAGAGCGGCAGGCGGCAGCCGGAGGAATGGCACCGCCGATCAGGTCGCGGATCAGCGGCGGCGCGCCGAGCAGCGCATCGATATCGTGCGCGGCGACGTTCAAGCCGGTCTCGTCGAGACCCTGCGCGCAACTACGCAACGCGTCGTTGGCCAGGATGGCGCCGTCGGTCTCGATCACGACGTAGGACATCGGCCCGCCGCCGAAGGCGTCGGTGCGCGGTGAGCCGCCGAGCACCAGGCCGAAGACGTCGGACAGGAAGCGGATGAAGACACCGGTATCGTCCTCGGCGAGCCAGGCCTCGGCCACGTCGATCAGATAGTCCGCCGCCGCCGCCGGCGGCAGGTGGCCGAAGCGGGCCGGCCAATCGTCGTGCGGCACGTCGGGCAGCAGGAAATCGATGTGGCGCACGTCGAGCGAGCGCAGGAAGCGATAGACGTCGCCGCCCGGGGCGCCTGGCTTCACCACGCACAGCACCGACACGTCGAGGCCCGCGTCGAGCGCGTGGCGCAGGCCGGCGACGGTGCGGAGCTGGCTGCCGCGGCCGCGATGGTCGACCCGTTCGGCGTCGTGGATCTCGGCCGGGCCGTCCAGGCTGATGCCCAACGACACGTTCAGCTCGCCCAGGAGCTCGGCCCAGGCGCGGTCGAGCAGCACGGCGTTGGTCTGGACATTGAGCGTCGCCAGACGGTCGCCCATGCCCTCGCGGATCGTCTCGACGAGGCGCCGGAACCGGCGGCGGCCGAGCATCAGCGGCTCGCCGCCATGCAGGCAGATACCGATACGATGGCCCGGCCAGGCATCGCAATGGCGGGCGAGCCGGGCCACGACCTGCCGCGCCATCGCCTCGTCTATCACCGCCGGCCGGTCGCGCCAGCGCGTGTCGTGACCGTTGTAGACGTAGCAGTAGCGGCAATCGAGGTTGCACGGCGCGACGACCTTGAGCACGACGCCGCTGACCGGCGGCATCACGCCGGCAGCCATCGCCGCCTGATGGCCGTTCACTTGCGGGTTTTCTTGCGCTTCGCCTGGAGCCGGCCGATCGCCACGGCGCCGGTCGCCGGATTGATGATCTCGTCGATGTTGAGCATGCTGCCGCCCATCTTCCAGTACTTCATCTTCCAGTAGGCCATCTTCCAGTACCCCATGCTGCCGAGGTCGGGAGTCGTCACCTTCTGCACGGCCGAGATCGCCGCGCGCTTGGTCGCGATGTCGTCGCGGATCTTCTCGAGCAGTTGCGATCGGTACTGCTTGATCTTGGCATCGCGCGCCTTGTCGCTGACGCGCGGCGTGCTGGACGCTGTCTTCTTCTTGGCACGGGCCATGAGGCACTCTCTCTTCAGTTGCGTCCGAAGATCGTCACACCGAGGTTTGCGCACGGCAACGTCGCAATTGTTTCGTTGATGACGGCAACAATTCGCGACGTTACGCCCACGTTACGTACCTGCCGCCAGGTCAGCCGGAAAACCGGCGAGCGCGCTTCGTTGCCTCAGGATGTTTTCGGGCAGCGCACGCTTCCCGTACGACGCCGCGCAGCCAGCGATGGGCGGGGTCGGCATCGAGGCGCGGGTGCCACGCGAGCGAGATGGCAAGAGCGTCGGTCTTCACCGGCAGACGGAAGCTGCGGAAGCCGTTCCTGGCGGGCTCGGTAAGCCGCGCCGGGATCGCGGCCACATAATCCGATGTCCGAACGATGGCCAACGCATCGGTGAAATTGGCGACGGCGATGGCGACGAAGCGCGTGAGGCCCACCCGAGAAAGCGCCTCGTCGATCGGTCCGGCGAAACGTCCGCGCCGGGACACGGAGACATGAGGAAATGCCACGAAACGTCGGAGCGACACCCGGCCTTCGAGCGGGTGCCCGGAGCGAACGACCCCGACGAAGCTGTCGTGGAACAGCGCCTGCAGCCGAATCTCCGGCCCCATCTCGCCGATCGCTCCGATGTCGACATCGATCCTGCCTTCACGCAGCGCTTCGACGTCCTCGTTCCCTTGATCTGCGAAGCGCAGCCTGACACGCGGAGCTTGACGGGCCGCATGGGCCGCCAGAGCCGCGCCGAAAGTGCCGACGAAGCCGTCGTTGGCGCGAATGACGAAAGTTCGCTCCAGCCGGGAGAGGTCGAGCTCGCCCTCGCCGCGCACCAGCGACTCGGCTTCCGTCACGAGATCGCGCAGCCGCGCGCGGAGCGCTTGCGCGCGCGGCGTCGGTACAAGCCCCCTCCCGGCGCGGACCAGAACAGGGTCGCCGAGCAGGCGGCGAATGCGGGCAAGCTGTCGGCTCAGCGCCGGCGAAGAGAGGTTCAGCCGCTGCGCCGCTCCCGCGACGCTGCCCTGCGACAGCAGCGCGTCGAGCGTCACGAGGAGATTCAGGTCGAGCGGAGGCAGAGGGCGTCCGGAGACCGGCTTGACGAACATGACGGCAACTCGATAGATGCATCCGGCGCAATAATATAGTCACTAGATTGCACTAGGTGCAATCCATTCCGGCCAGTATCGAGAACGCGACTGCAACGCCCCCCGCGCGGGGCATTCTCGATGGGACGAAAATGACGCAAGCGCTTCGACATCACAGCCTCCATCGACAGGAGACGGGTCATCCAAGACCGCCGCACGGCCGGCCCGTGCATGCGGGCATGGTGCTCGCCGGCCTGGCGCTCGCCATCCTGCTCTCTCAGCTCGGCACCAACATCATCAATGTCGCACTACCGACCCTGATGAACGCGCTCGGAGTGGAATTCGGGGCCGTTCAGTGGGTCGTGCTGAGCTACCTGCTCGTCGTCACCGCTGTCATCGTCGGAGTCGGCCGCTTCGGCGATCAGATCGGCAAGAAACGACTCTATCTCTGGGGACTCGCCATCTTCATGGCGGCCTCCGTTCTCTGCGCGCTCTCCACCAGTCTCCCGTTGCTGATTGCGGGCCGCGCGCTGCAGGGCCTCGGCGGGGCGATCCTGATGGCGCTTTCCTTCGCCTTCGTCGGCGAGGTATTCCCGAAAGAGCGCGTCGGCTTCGCCATGGGCGTGCTGTCCACCATGGTCTCCTTCGGCATCGCACTCGGGCCGTCGCTTGGCGCGCTGGCGCTGGCCGGCTTCGGCTGGCAGTCCGTGTTCTGGGTCAATCTGCCCTTCGGGCTTCTCGCCTTCCTGCTGATCAGCCGCTATCTGCCGGATGAAGTCGAGATCTCGAGGCGGCCGCTTCCCGCCGCGCGGTTCGATTGGATCGGAACGATCCTGCTCGCATTGACGCTTGGCGCCTATTCCCTGGCGACGACCTTCTCCGGCAAGCAGGGGCTCGCCGCGCCGATCGTGCTGCAACTCGGGCTCGCCGCCGTTGTCGGACTCGCCTTGTTCCTCGGCGTGCAGGTCAAGGCGCGCTCGCCGCTGCTGAAGCTGTCGATGTTCCGCAACGCGCTGCTCTCCACCAGCATGGCGATGAGCGTGCTCGTCTATGCGGTGATGATGGCAACGCTGGTGCTCGGACCGTTCTTCCTGTCCGGCGCGCTCGGTCTGAGCACCCGCATGGTCGGCCTCGTCATGACGGTCGGGCCGCTCGCAGCCGCGATCATGGGCGTGCCGGCCGGCATCGTTGCCGACCGCATCGGTGCGAAACCGGCCATGGTCGTGGGGCTTGCCCTCTTCACCGTCGGAGCCTTCTCGATGTCCTGGGTTTCGCGGGACGCCGGGACGGAAACCTATGTCGCGGCGATCCTGTTCATCAGCGTCGGCCTCGCCTTCTTCCAGACGCCGAACAACACCGCCGTGATGGCCGATGCGCGGCCCGAGGAGCGCGGCCTCGTCTCCGGGCTGCTGGCGCTGGCCCGCAATCTCGGCCTCATGACCGGCGCTTCGCTCATGGGTGCGCTATTTGCCCATGCCGCCGGCGATGCCGCCGTCGCGACACCCGAGGCGGTGACGCAGGGCATGCAATTCGCCTTTCGCATCGCCGCTTTCATGGCGGCTGCCGCCTTCATCCTGGCCCTCACAACCCTCGGCCGGCGTCGCCCCGCCTGAAGCGACCAGCCAGGAGACAACTCAAATGCGCCCAAGCGACTCACCGCCATCTGACGTCGAGAGCCCGCACACCGGAAGCCGGGCCAGATGGACTTCCGCGATCGCGAAGGGACGGCAGTAGAACGCGCTCTACGCCCAGCGCCCCATCACCTTGTCGCGCATCGCCGCGGGAATCCGCTCGAGTTCGGGGACCTTGAACACACCCGAGGCGATCAGCACGGTCTCGCCACCGCAGATCAGGTCGCAACTGCAGAAGCAGAAGTTGACCGTGCGCCGCGCGACGCGCGCACTGCCTTCGAGCCATTGGCCGAGCTTCGCGCCGCGCACGAACTCGGTGCTCATCGACACGGTGGGATGCGGCCAGCGGATGCCCGTCGCATGGCCCGAACCGAGCCCCATCACCATGTCGGCGACGGTGACCAGCAGGCCGCCATGAGCCCAGCCCATCGGGTTGCCGTGGCGCGGTTCGAGCGGCAGGCCGATGCGCAGCTTCTCGCCCTCGGCCTTCAGCCACAGCGGGCCGATCAGCGCCACGAAATCGTCGGGAAGATGCAGCTCCTTGAAACCCTCGGGGATCTGCGCGCTCATGCCGGCATCCCGTCCTTCGAGGCCGCGAGCGTCGCCAGCGCCGCGCGCACGACGGGATCGAACGGCGTGCTGCGATGCGTCTGCTCGTCGAGCGACACCATGATGACCTTCTGCACCGCCGTGCAATGGCCCTCTCCGTCGAACAAGCCTTGCCCGATCACCACCTTGCGCTCGTATACCTCGACGAGGCGGGCGCAGGCGGTCGCCGTGCCGGGATAGAACATCTGCCGCTTGAAGTCGGCTTCGAGACGGCCGATCACCAGCCGGAAGCGGGGCAGGCCCGAGCGCACGATCTGCCGCAGGTAGGAGACGCGCGCGTTCTCCAGCAGCTCGATGAACGCGCCATTGTTGATGTGGCCGTTGGCGTCGACATCGGCGAAACGCAGATGCTCGGACGTGGAGAAGCCGTAGATGCCGGGGTCGGCGAGATCGAAGGTCATTGCACGAATTCGATGGTCAGATGGGCGGCTTCGGACGGCGGCACGAGCAGGCGGCCGGCGTCGGGCTTCACGGTCTTCACGCCGTTCTTCGCCAGCAGCGCCTCGCAGGCGGCAAGGCTGTCGACGCGGACGGAGAGCAGCGCGGGATGGTCGCCCGGCCGCACCGGCACGATGCCGGGATAGCGCGCGGCGTAGTCCTTGCGGGCGAGGTAACGGATCGGCTGCGTGCCCGTGTCGGCCACCAGCGCCTCGCCGTCGCGCCTCACCGAGCCGGCGCCGAAATATTTCTCCAGCTCCGCAATCCATCGCGCCGGCTGCTCGGCGATCACCGTCACCCCGGCGATGCCGCGCGCACCGTTGGGATGCTTCGCCCATTCGGCGCGATAGACGAATTGCGGCGTGACGTGCTCGCAGACGAAGAAGCCGACCACCGGCATGTTGGTCTTGGGGATGCGCACGGTGCGGAACTGGGCGTGCTCGGTCTTGCCGGCGATCTCGACGGCGCGGTCGAAAAACAGCGGCGCATCGGGGTTGAGCCCAGCCGCCTTGAACGCGTCGAAGGCGAGGTCGGCGCCGTCGGTCGCCAACGCCACGTTGGCCAGCCCGCCACCGGCCTTCAGCCATTCGCGCCGCTCGGCATTGAACGGCGTGTCCGCGACGATGCCCAGGATCTCGAAATAGTCGGTGTCGAAGATCATCAGGTGGTTCGCCGTGCCGAGCTTGGTGTGGAAGCCCCTCGGCTGGACCTGGAAGCCGAGCTTCACGTATTGCGCCTCGGCCGCGTCGATGCCGTCGACCATGACCACGACATGGTCGAGCCCCTTCACCGCACGCTTCACTGGGGCCTCCGCCGCACCATGTTGATGCCTTTGGTCGTCATCACCACCTCGCCCTTCTGGTTGGTGACCGTCCACTGCTCGTGGATCACGCCCATCGTCGGCTTGCTCTTCGACGGCACCTTGCCGACGCACTCGACCCAGCCGGTCAGCGTGTCGCCCGGCCGGACCGGCTTCAGCCAGCGCAGCTCGTCGAGGCCGGGCGAGCCCAGCGCCGTTCGATGGTCGATATAGGTGTCGACGAACAGCCGCATCATCTTGGCGGCGATGTGCCATCCCGAGGCGATCAAGCCCCCGAACATCGAGCCTTTCGCCGCCTCGGCGTCGACATGGAAGCTCTGCGGGTCGAACTGGCGGGCGAAGTCGACGATCTCCTGCTCGGTGAAGGTCGTGGAGCCCAAGGGGAATTTCTGTCCGACTTGGTAGTCGTCCCAATAACGCGGTTCAGTCATTGCCGGCCAACATGCTCGGCAGCGCTCAGTCTGACAAGGCCTGCCCGAAGCGCTTGGCGACCTCCTCCAGCATGACTTCCGAAGCGCCGCCGCCGATCGCCTGGACGCGCGCGTCGCGCGCCATGCGCTCGACCGCCGTCTCGCGCAGGAAGCCCGCGCCGCCGTGGAACTGCACGCAATCGTAGAGGACCCGGTTGACGAGGTCGCCGGCCAGCGCCTTCACCATCGAGACCTGCGCCACGCACTCGGCGCCCTGGGCGTCGAGCCAGGCCGTGTGGTGCACGAGCTGCCGCGCCGCCTCGACCTCGGCCAGCCGGCGCGACAGGCGCTGGCGGATCGCCTGCTTCTCCCACAAGGGCGCGCCGAAGGCGGTGCGCTGGTTGACGTAGTCGAAGGTCAGCCGGATCGCCTCGCGCGCCTCGGCCATCGCCATCGCGCCGATCACCAGCCGCTCGGTCTGGAAGTTGGCCATGATCGAGTAGAAGCCGCGGTTGGGCTCGCCCAGCACGTTCTCTGCCGGCACGCGGCAATCCTCGAACACCAGCTCGGCGGTGTCGGAGGAGAGCCAGCCGGTCTTGTTCAGCGCGCGGCCGACGCGGAAGCCCGGCGTGCCCTTCTCCACGATGAACATGGTGATCGCGCGCGAGCCCTTGGCCTCGGGATCGGTGCGGGCGGCGATGAAGTAGAGATCGCCGTGCACGCCGTTGGTGATGAACATCTTGGCGCCGTTCAGCACGTAATGGTCGCCGTCGCGCACCGCGCGGGTGCGGATCGAGGCCACGTCGGAACCGGCGCCGGGCTCGGTGACGCCGACCGCCGTGATCGTCGTGCCGGCCATCACGCCCGGCAGGTACTTCTCGAGCTGGCGCTTCGTGCCGAAGCGGACCAGGTGCGGGCTCGCCATGTCGGTATGGACCAGCACGGTGATGGCGAAGCCGCCATGGGTCGAGCGGCCGACTTCCTCCGCCAGCACTACCGAGGCGCGCGCGTCGAGGCCCGACCCGCCCAGCGCCTCGGGCACCCGCAGCGCGAAGAAGCCGAGCCCACCCATCTCACGCAGGACGGCGCGTGGCACGAAGCCCGCCTCCTCCCACTTCGGCCCCTCGGGCTTCACCCTCTCCTCGACGAAGCGGCGGAGCTGGGCGCGGATCAGGTCGTGCTCATCGGTGAAGATAGGGTGTGCCATGGCGACGGGATGCTACACTCCGGCCATGTCACGCGACAAACGCCTGCAGGACCGTTCGATCTATCCGCATTGGTGCAGCGATACCGTGCGCTTCTGCGATCAGGACGCGGCCGGACACATCAACAATGTGGCAATCTGCGCGTACATGGAGACCGCGCGTCTCACCTTCATGCGCGACGTCGGCATGATGGCGCCGCGCGAGGAGGGCGTGCGCGGCATCTCTGCCGGCATGACGATCTCCTTCCTCGCCGAATCGCACTGGCCGGGGAAGATCGAGCTGGGGACCGGCGTTCTGCGCATCGGCAGCAGCTCGCTCACCGTCGCCTCCGCCGCCTTCAAGGACGACGCCTGCATCGCGGCCGCCGAGATGACGGTCGTCCGCCTCAAAGGCAAGACGCCCCATCCTCTCGACGCGGCCTTCCGGACGGTGCTCGAAAAGTACCGATTGGCGGGTTTGCCGTCGTGAGGTCCTGGAGACGGCTTTTGACGGCAGCGATCGCTGCCACCTCGACGCTTCTTGCGGTGGTGTCGGCTGCCGCCCAGACATCCGTCGCGCCGCTCAAGGGCGCAGCGGCGAGCCTTTTTGCGGAATTCGAAAATTTCGGCCCGCACCGCGCATTCGCCGTCGGACCCGACGGCAGCAGCGCATGGCGAGCGGGGGTCGGCGGCGAGGACCCCGAGCGGGCTGTCACCGTCGCCCTGAAGGAGTGCGCCGACCGCGCCAAGGCGGCCTGTACCTTGCACGTCGTGAACAACTACACCGTGACCAATCACCCCTGGCGCGACCTCGTACCGCCGCGGGCCTTGGGCGCCGCCGACATCGGCAGGCTGCGGCCGCAGCCCTATTGGTCGATGCGCGGCCCGCAGCTCGCCGCCGGCCTGGTGATATGGGCTCACGGCTACTTGGCGGACAAGTACATGACGGCCACGGCGCCGCAACTGTGGACCGGCAGCTTCACGAAACTGGGCTACGATCTCTATCGCTTCGATCGCGAGTGGATCGCAGACTGGGCGAGCGATGCCGCCGGGTTGGCGCTCGCGGTCGGCGAGGCCCGCAAGTTGGGATATCGCCGCATCCTGCTCATGGGCCAGTCGGCAGGGGCATGGGTCTCTCTCGCCGCCCTTTCGCGAGGGGCCGCGGCAGACGGCGTGATCGCCATCGCGCCCGCCCATCACGGCCTGGTGGCGAAGATGAGCGACCGGACCCGTGCCGAGAGCGAATGGCGCTATCTCGTCGAAGGCCTGAAGCCGGGCGCGCGGATCATGATGGTGAACTTCGCCGAGGACGCCTACGACGTCGGCGGCCGGATGGAGATTGCGCGCACGGCGTTCTCGCGAAGTGGCGTCGAGGCTGCCGTCGTCGACGCTCCCGGCGGGTTCAAGGGGCATCTCGCCGGCGAGAGCCTTGCCTTTGCCCGCGCATTCGGCCCGTGCATGCAGGCCTTCATCGTCGCGGGCAGGCGTCAGCTTCCCTGCTCGCCTCCGCCTTCCGGAACGGGCCAAAGTCGCCCTTGACCGGATTGCGAATGCCTCTTACCTTCCAGCCGCGAGTAAGTCGCAACTGCGGAGCGGAAGCGCCAAAGACATGTATCTTTGCATCTGCCGGGCCATCCGGGAACGCGATGTCGATGCTGCCGTCAGGGCTGGCGCCCGTCGCCCAGTCGATGTCTTCCGCGCCTGCGGGCAAAATCCGCAATGCGGCGGCTGTGCCCTGGATATGCGCAAGCGCATCGATCAGACGATCGCCTGCGAGCAAGCGGCGAGCCCGGCTCTGATGGCGGCCGATTAGCGTCGGCTTGCGCCGCCGTGGACTTTGGCTTTCCGGAAAGGCAAATCTCTGTTGCGCCCGCTTCCGGCGTAACTAGAGGATCGTCATGCGGCTCCGGCTCGTCACTTTTTGCATTGCCCTCGTTTCGCTGCTGGGCGGTACCGCGCTCGCACAAGAGCAGACTCGCTTCCTTCTGATAAACGGCACCAACTACCCGATCCGGGAACTCGTCGTCTCTCCGCACGACATGGGGACGTGGAGCAAGAACGTGCTGCGCGGTCCGGCGCTGAAGCCCGGCGAGCGCCGAGAGATCGTATTCGACTCGCGGATCTACGACTGCAACCAGGACTTCAAGGTCGTATTCGACGATGACGCGTCGCTGGCGATCTGGCGCTACCTGAACATGTGCGAGTTGCAGAAGATCCGCCTGAACTTCGACCGCATGAGCGGCGTCACGACGGCCTCCTACGACGAATAGGGCGGCTACTGTCCCGCCGAAACCGAGAACGGGATCTCGCCCTCGAGCACGTCCGTCCCGGTCAGCGCCCGCACCGACCAGTGGAAAGCGTAGTCTCCGGGCTGCAGCGCAAAGACCATCGCGAAAAGGACATCCGGCTCGGTCTTGAGCCGCGGCTGAAACGTCCGGATCACGGCGCCGTTCTGCTTGATCATCAGCCGCGAACGGATGTGATCGACCGGCCGATCGAAGCGGACGTAGAATTCTCCGGGCGCGCTTCTGAGAACGGCGCGGTCGGCGGGCCTCGTCTCCAGAACCTGCGGCACCTGCGCGAGCGCCGAACCGGCGCCCGCGGCGAGAGAAGTCGCGATGGTTCCGAAAGCGAGAAGTCGTCGTGTCAGCATGAGACGACCCTATCAAGGCCGGCAGGAAACATGAAGGACGCTGCGGCCTCTTCAGCTTTCCTTGCCCTCGCCGATCTGTGTCTGAAGGTAGTTCTGCTCGCCGACCTTCTCCATCAGGCCGATCTCGGTTTCCAGGAAATCGATATGTTCCTCGGCATCCTCGAGGATATCGACCACGAGCTCGCGACTGACGAAATCCTTTTCCGCTTCGCATTTGGCGACGGCGGCCACCAGGTCGGCGCGCGCCGCGCTCTCGAGCTGGAGGTCGGCCCGCAGGCTCTCGCCCACCGTCTCGCCGATGCCGAGCCGTCCGAGATCCTGCAGATTGGGCAGGCCGTCGAGCAGCAAGATGCGCTTGATCAGCCTGTCGGCGTGCTTCATCTCGCCGATCGATTCCTCGTAGATCTTCTTGCCCAGCCGTTCGAAGCCCCAGTGGCTCAACATCCGGGCATGGAGGAAGTACTGGTTGATGGCGGTCAGCTCGTTCTTCAGGAGCTTGTTCAATTCGGCGATGATCTGCGGGTTGCCTTTCATGACAAATCTCCTTCGCGACGCGTCTTCGGCCTAGATACGCCTCGCCACGCGCAGTGCAACCGAATCGCGCGCGAGTGAGAGACGTTCGCGGAGATATTTTTTTCGCGCCCTCGAATGTGCGGCGTGCTCGCGTCGAACCGCGTGACTTGACGCGCCGATCGGGCTCGCGGAGTTTCGCTTCCATGAAGACGATCATCGTCGGCGGCGGCATCATGGGCCTCGCGGCAGCGTGGGGTCTGTCGCGCGAGGGCCATGCCGTCGAGCTCCTCGAGCAGGGCGCACTGCCCAATCCGCTCGCCTCCTCCGTCGACGAGCATCGGCTGATCCGCCATCCCTACGGCGATCGCCAGGGTTACGCGCGCATGATCGACCCGGCCTTCGAAGCCTGGGACATGCTGTGGCGCGATCTCGGCCAGACTCTCTACGCACCGACCGGAACGCTCGCCCTTACGGGCAACGGCAACGACTGGGCCGAGCGCTCGGCGCGCACGCTGGCCGCGATCGGCCGGCCGATGACGGAGCTGACGATCGACGAACTGCGCCAACGCTTTCCCCAGCTCGATGCCCGCGGCGTCGAGCGCGCGTTCTGGATGGACAGCGGCGGCGTGCTGTTCGCACAGGACATCGTGGCGGCACTCTCGCGTCATCTCCAGTCCAGGCCCGACGTTGCGCTGCATCCGCATACCGCCGTTCGTTCGGTCGACCTCGAACATGGCCGTGTCGTCACCGCGTCCGGCGCCTCGTACGAAGCCGATAGCGTGATCGTGGCGGCGGGCGCCTGGGTCGGCCGTCTCGTACCGGAGGTCGAGCGCACGCTGGTGCCGTCGCGCCAGGTCGTCATCTACTTCCGGCTGCCCCAGGAGCAGCGGGCCGCGTGGGCCAAGGGACCGATGGTCATCCAGAAGACCGGCGACGTCGGGCTCTATTTCGTGCCGCCGATGCAGGGCCGCGGCTTCAAGGTCGGCGACCATTCCTTCAGCCGCAGCGGCGATCCCGACGCCGGCCGCGAGGCGAGCGAGGACGAGATCCGCCCCTTGATCGAACGCTGCCGCGGGCTGTTCCGCGGCTTCGATGGCTGGCGCACCGACAGGGTGAAGGCCTGCTTCTATACCGTGACCGAGGACGAGCGCTTCGTCGTCGATAAGGCGGGCGCCAAAGGCTGGGTGATGTCCGCCTGCTCCGGCCATGGCTTCAAGTTCGGCGCGCTGATGGGGCTCGAGCTCGCCCGAACGATCGCGGCGAACCGCGACCCCACTGCGCACGCGCGCTGGGCGGCGGGCCTGGAAAGCGATATTCATGCTCCTCTTCCCCGTCAGGGGGTGGAAAGCAAGACGAAGACGAGTGTGGGCCGAGGAAGCGGGTAGCATGGCAAAAGCGAAAAAGAGCAAGAGCGACAAACCCACCGGCATGCGGCAGGGCCTGGCGACCTACGGCGATGCGGGCTTCTCGCTATTCCTGCGCAAGGCCTTCCTCAAGGCCGGCGGCTACACCGACGACGCGCTCGACCGGCCGATCGTCGGCATCACCAACACTTTCAGCGACTACAATCCCTGCCACGGCAACGTGCCCGACCTGATCGAGGCGGTGAAGCGCGGCGTCATGATGGCCGGCGCCATGCCGATGGTCTTTCCGACCGTGTCGATCCACGAAAGCTTCTCGCATCCGACCTCGATGTTCCTGCGCAACCTGATGGCGATGGACACCGAGGAGATGGTGCGCGCCCAGCCGATGGACTCCGTCGTGCTGATCGGCGGCTGCGACAAGACCCTGCCCGCCCAGCTCATGGCCG
>CAMFJT010000145.1 GCA_945957125.1 uncultured Rhodospirillales bacterium
TGTCGATGAAGGCCTGGCCGCCGAAGCCCGGATTGACGCTCATCACCAGCACGAGGTCGAGATCGCCGAGCACGGTCTCGATCGCCGCCAGCGGCGTTGCCGGGTTGAGCACGCAGCCGGCCCGCTTGCCGTGATGCTTGATGAGCTGGATGGTGCGATGAACGTGCGGCCCGGCCTCGGGATGGAAGGACAGCGTGTCGGCGCCGGCCTCGACGAAGGCGGGGACCAGCGGATCGACGGGCGTGATCATGAGGTGCACGTCGAACGGCTTGCTCGTGTGCTTGCGCAGCGCCTTCACCACCATCGGCCCGATCGTCAGGTTGGGCACGAAGTGGTTGTCCATCACGTCGACATGGATCCAGTCGGCGCCGGCGGCGTCGATCGCCTCGACCTCCTGGCCGAGGGCGGAGAAATCGGCGGACAGGATCGACGGCGCGATGCGAACGGGCTGCGGCGGCATGGCGATCGGGACCTCTTCAGGTGCCGGGGCGGGTCGGGGCGTTCCAGCCCTTGCGGCGGAAGGGATTGGCCGGGAAGGTGCCCAGCATCTTCAGCTCCTCCGAGAAGAAGCGCAGCTCGTCCATCGCGAGCTGCAGGCTGCGCTGCTCGGGATGGCCCTCGACCTCGGCATAGAACTGCGCCTGCTCGAACTGCGCGCCGCTGAGGTAGCTCTCCAGCTTCACGATGTTGACGCCGTTGGTCGCAAAGCCGCCGAGCGCCTTGTAGAGGGCTGCGGGCACGCTCTTCACCCGGAACAGGAAGGCCGTCATGCACGGCACCGTGCGCCAGTCCGGCTTGGCCTCCTCGCGCGAGAAGACCAGCATGCGCGTGGTATTGTGGTCGGCGTCCTCGATGTTCTTGGCCAGCACCTTCAGCCCGTAAATGCGCGCGGCGAGCGACGAGGCGATGGCGCCGACGCTCTTGTCGCCGATCTCGGCGATCTCGCGCGCAGCGCCGGCCGTGTCGGCATGGACCAGCGGCGCGATGCGATGCTTCTTCAGGAAGTTGCGGCACTGCGACAGCGCCTGGACATGGCTCTTGGCCGTCTTGACGCCCTTCAGCGACACGCCGGGCAGGGCCACCAGGCAATGCTCGACCCGCTGGAAATGCTCCGCCACGATCTTGAGCTTCGTATGCGGCAGCAGGCTGTGCAGGTCCGCGACGCGGCCGGCGATCGAATTCTCGACCGGGATGATGGCGAGCTCCGCCTTGCGTGCCTGGACCGCGCCCATGGCGGCATCGAAGGTCGGGCACGGCAGGGTCGTCATATAGGGGAAGGCGGCATGGCAGGCCATGTCGGAGTTCGCCCCCGGTTCGCCCTGGAAGGCGATGGTGTTTCCCGCCTTGCCGCCGTGCGCCGCGCCTGCCCGTGCCTTGGCCATCTCACATCCCCCGCGGCGCTTCCAGCCACGCCGATCCGCCCGGCAAAACCAAAAAACCTCGCTAAATCCGGGACTTGCGACGTTCCGCCGCGCGATCCCTGCGGCACCATCAAATACTACTGACGGGCTGCCGGGCGTGCTACAGCAACATCCGAAAAAAATGGGGCGAGCGAGAAACGAACGATGGCCAGTTTCAACACGATGGCAGGCTGCTTCCTGGCGTCCGCGCTGTTCGCGATGGTGCTCGGCAAGGTGTCGAACGCGCTGGTGAACCCGCATCATCTCGAGAAGCCCGCGATCGCCGTGGCCGCCGGCGCCTCTGAGGCCGCCGCCGCACCGGCCGCCGCCGCCGAGCTGCCGCCGATCGGGCCGAAGCTCAAGGACGCCAATGTCGAGAAGGGCAAGGCGATCTACGTCCAGCAGTGCTACACCTGCCACACGATCGACAAGGGCGGGGCCAACAAGGTCGGACCCAACCAGTGGGATATCGTCGGCCGCAAGAAGGCCAGCCACGAGGGCTTCAGCTACTCTTCGGCCCTCCAGGCCAAGGGTGGGGAGTGGACCTTCGAAGACCTCAATCACATGATCTTCAAGCCGCAGGGTTTCGTGAAGGGCACCAAGATGGCGTTCGCCGGCCTGCCCAAGGAGCAGGATCGCGCCGACCTGATCGCCTATCTGCGCACGATGAACGACAACCCGCCGCCGCTGCCGTAGGCAATCTGCCGTCGTCCCGACGGAGATGACCGTCGCCCCTAACCTCGTCGCCCTGGCCAATAGCCTGGCGGATGCGGCGCGTCCGATCGTGGCGCGCTACTTCCGCACGCCGGTGGCGATCGACGACAAGAGCGACGCCAGCCCCGTCACCATCGCCGACCGAGAGGCCGAGACCGCCATGCGCGCGCTGCTGACGAAGCACGTGCCGGAGCACGGTGTGTTCGGCGAGGAGCACGGCGCGGAACGGACCGACGCCGAATATGTCTGGGTGCTCGATCCGATCGACGGGACCAAGGCCTTCATCACGGGCTTGCCGATCTTCGGGACATTGATCGCGCTGCTGCGGCGCGGCGTACCGGTGCTGGGCGTGATCGACCAGCCGATCCTCGGCGAACGCTGGCTGGGTGTCGAAGGCCAGCCGTCGACCCTCAACGGCCGGCCGATCGCCGTGCGCGCCTGTCCGGCGCTGGAGGGTGCCTACATGTACTCGACCGCGCCGATCATGTTTCCCGGCGCCTTCGCGAAGAAGCACGAAGCGCTCGCCCAGCGCGTGAAGCTGTTCCGCTGGGGCGGCGACTGCTACGCCTACGGCCTGCTGGCCGCAGGCCATGTCGACCTCGTGGTCGAGAACGACCTCAAGCTCTATGACTTCGCCGCCCTCGTTCCGGTGATCTCAGGCGCCGGCGGCCTGATCACCGACTGGCGCGGCCAGCCGCTCGACATGCATTCCGATGGCTCGGTGCTGGCGGCTGGCGATCCCACGGTCCATCGCGCCGCGATCGGCATCCTGTCGGGCGCGACCCCTGACGCCACCGCCGTGCCTCGCCGCCCGACCGGCTAGCCTGGTACGTCCGTCGCGCCCGGCGTCGAGCGGGCTGGCACCGCGCGCGCGGCCTGGATGGCCTGCCACACACGCTCGGGCGTGCTCGGCATTGCGACGTCGGTCACGCCGTAAGCAGAGAGGGCGTGCACGATGGCATTGACGACCAGTCCGAGCGCCGGCGTCGTGCCGCCCTCGCCGCCGGGCCGTATGCCCATGGGGTGCGAGCTCGCCGGAATCTCCATGATGCGCATGGTGAAGGACGGCAGCGTGTCGGCGCGCGGCAAGGCGTAGTCCATGAACGAGGCGCTCAGGAGCTGCGCGGTCCGCGGATCGTAGGCGACGGCCTCGCAAAGCGCCTGGCCGATGCCTTGCGTCGCCGAGCCGTGGGCCTGTCCGTGAAGCACGAGCGGATTGATGGCCAGGCCGACATCGTCCACCCCGGTCCAGGCGACGATCGCGACCCTCCCGGTATCGGGATCGACCTCGACCTCGCAGACATGGCTGCCGTAGGGAAAGCCGCCGGTCTGGTTGAAGATCTCGCCGACGGACTCGAGGCCGCCCTGCGCGCGCGCCAGCGTCCACAGATCGACCGAGGCGCGGCCCGACGCGAAGCTGCCGGCGCCGTAGCGGACGTCGGCCGGCGCGGCCTGCAGCATGGAGGCGGCAAGGCCGGTGCCCTTGGCCAGCAGGCCGTCGATCGCCTGACGAAGCGCTATGCTGATGAGACGCATCGACCGGCCCGAATGCGAGCCGCCGCCGACCGAGACCCGCTCGCTGTCGTTGGCGACGAAGCGGATGCGCTCGAACGGGATCTCCAGCCAATCAGAGAGAACCTGGCAGAACGTCGTCTCATGGCTCTGGCCGCTGCTCATGGTGCCCACCACCAGCTCGATCCGGCCGTCGCTGCAGACCTTGAGCTCGGCGCGCTCCTTGGGAAAGCCGCTGGTCACTTCGATGTAGTTGGCGACGGCGATGCCGCGGCACCTGCCGCGTGCGGCCGATTCCGCACGCCGTGCCTCGAAGCCGGTCCAGCCGGCGTCGTTCAACGCGCGGTCCATGGCCTGGACGTAGTCGCCGCTGTCGTAGGTGACACCGACGCCATTGGTGAACGGCAGCGCATCGCGCGGGATGAGGTTGCGCCGGCGCAGCTCCGCGCGATCGAAGCCCAGCGTGGTGGCGGCGATGTCGATCAAGCGCTCGATCACGAACACCGCCTCTGGCCGACCG
Source organism: uncultured Rhodospirillales bacterium (assembly GCA_945957125.1). Taxonomy (GTDB): domain Bacteria; phylum Pseudomonadota; class Alphaproteobacteria; order Reyranellales; family Reyranellaceae; genus Reyranella. The sequence continues at coordinate 4,147 of CAMFJT010000145.1, forward strand.
GCGCTGCGATAGACGGCCGTCGGCGTGGTGTGCGTCAGTACCGCATGGCCGTGGAAGTGCACGGCGGGGATGCGATAGACGCTCTGCATCATGGAGAGGCCCTTGCGTAGCGGCCAGAAGTAGACCGTCTGGGCGCCGAGATTCATGACGTTGACGCCGCGCAGCCCGAGGAAGCTCCCGGCTGCGTCGAGCGCCAGCTCGGCGCGCGAGGCGAGATCGCGCGCCTGGTAGTCCGTCATGAAGCATTCCAGCCGGGACGCCGTCCAGCGCACCGGCCGTCCGATCCGCCGCGCCGCCCACGGCAGCAGGGCGTATTCGGGATAGAAGGCGTTGCGCGTGCCGAAGTTGCCGCCCATGTCGCCGAACACGCAGCGGCACCTGTCGAGCGGCACGCCGAGGACCGAGGCCAGCCGCTCGCGCGTGCGCACAACGCCGGCGCCCGTGGTCGTGCGCAGCGTGTATCGCCCGGACGCGCTATCGTATTCGCCGAGGACGGAGCGCGGCTCCATCGGCGTGCCGTTCACGCGATGCGCCCAGCCGTCGAAGCGCACGATATGCGCCGCCGACGCGAAGGCGCGCTCCGTTGCGTCCTTGTCGCCGACCTCGCAGGTCAGCGCGAGGTTGCCGGCGCAACTCTCCCAGACCAGCGGCGCGCCGGGCGCCATGGCGTCGCGGGCGTCGACGACGGCGGGGCGCACGTCCCACTCGACGATCACCTGCTCGGCGGCTTCCTCGGCCTCGGCCGCGCTGTCGGCGATCACCACCGCCACCGGCTCGCCGACGAAGCGCACGATGTCGGCCGGCAGCGCCGCATGCGCCGTGGTGAACGCCTGGAATCCGGGGGGCAGCCGCAACTGCGCGTCGGGTGGCGAGGTGAAGTCGGTATTGTGCGGGATGGGGCCGAGCCCGTCCGCCGCCGCATCGGCGCCCGTCAGGATGGCCCGGACGCCCTTCATGGCGAGCGCTGCGGCGGTGTCGATGCCGGCGATCGCGGCATGGGCGTGCGGCGAGCGAACGAAGGCGGCGAAGCAGGCCTCGGGACAAGCGAGGTCGGCCGCATAGTTCCCCCGCCCGGTGAGCAGGCGTCGGTCTTCCGATCGAGGTAGGGCGACACCGATTCCCGTCCGGGAAAGCGTCTGTCCAGCGGTCGCCATGTCCTCAATCTCCCGTGGCTCGTCGACAACTCACTCGGCGCCTGCGGCGTCTATTGGGCGGTGATGCCGAGTTCCCTGATCAGCTTGCCGGCCTTCTCGATCTCCGACTGGATCGCCGATCGCAGGTCGTCCGGGCCACCGGCGACGACGACGCCCCCGCGATCCGTCATCGGCTTCGCGAAGTCCGGATCCTTTGCGATCTTCTGCAGGCTCTCGTTCAATTTGCGCGCGACCTCGGCGGGCAGGCCCGCGGGCGCCAGGATGGCCCACCATGTCACCTCGACGAAGCCGGGCAGGACCGCGGCGACAGGGGGAACGTCCGGCAGCACCGGCGAAGAGCGCGCGCCGGTGACGGCGAGCGCCCGCACCTTGCCGCCGCTGATCAACGGGAAGGCACTCGGCAGATTGTCGAACATCATCTGCACCTGACCGGCCGCCAGGTCCTGCAGCGCAGGGGCGGAGCCCTTGTAGGTGATGTTGACGATCTCGATGCCGGCGGCCCGCCTGAACATCTCGGCCTGGAGGTGGGTGCTCGATCCCACGCCGACGCTGCCGTAATTCACCGAGCCCGGTTTGCGCCTGGCAAGATCGATCAGCTCCTGCACCGTCCTGGCCGGGAAGTCCGGGTTGACCATCAGGACGTTGGGGAACTCGATGAGGCGGGTGAGGGGCGTGAAGTCCTTCAGGGGATCGTAGCCCAGATTCTTGATGAGCCAGGGATTGCTGGTGAGCGTGCTGGCGGGCACGCACATCAGGGTATGGCCGTCCGGCTTGGCCTTGGCGACGACGGCGGCGCCGATCGCACCGTTGGCGCCGGGCTTGTTCTCGACGACCACCGACACGCCGAGCTCCTCGCCGAGCTTCTTGCCCACGAGGCGCGTGAGGTAGTCGCCGATGCCGCCGGCCGGGTAGGGAATGACCAGGGTGATCGGCGCGTTGCCGGGAAACGGCTCCTGCGGCGGGGTTTGAGCGGGCGCCGGTCTCGCCGCGGCGAGCAGCGCGAAACCGGGAAGTCCCCGGAGAAACGTCTGGCGAAGCATCCTGCCCTCCCTGGCCGAGATGGGAAATTAGTCCCAATTGGGACGATTGTTAGTCCTGCGGGGAATGGCCCGTCAACCATTGGCCGCCCCACGAGGCGATGCGCTATACGAAAGGCATGACGAAAAGCGCCCCGACGCGGCCGGCCCTGCGATTCGATCCCGAGTCCCTGGCATGGATCGGCCTCAGGCTCACCGTGTTGAGCTCCCGCTACATGGGCCCGGTTACGGCGCGGCTGGAGCGCGATCGGGGCCTGTCGCGCGACGACGTGACGGTGACGATCTGCCTGTCGATCACGAATGCGACGACCGCGCAGGAGATCGTTCGTTATACGGGCCGTCCCAAGAACAGCGTCAGTCGGGCGGTTGCGGGATTGGAGGATCGGGGCTTCCTGCGACGGAACGCCGACGCAAGCGACCGGCGGGCGTCCACGCTGTCGCTCACGGTGCGCGGCCGCCGTCTCTTCGAGCGTATCGCCGACTGCTTCCAGGAGCGCGACGGCCTGATGCTGAGGCCGTTGTCCGCGCCGGAGCAGCGCACCTTCAATCGGCTGCTCAACAAGATCGCCACGCCGTCCGCCAATTGGCTCGAGGAAGGCTGAAGCCGTCGACGAGGAGCGAGGGTTCGATCTGGCCTTGCGTTCGGCGGCTTCTCCGACGAACCGCGAACCCTCCGGACACGCACCCGATCCGACGCGGCGAACTCGCCGTCACCTCTCGGGTTTCCGCCGAAAGCGCCGCCTCAGGCCATGCCCGGCCTCCCGGCCCTCCTGCAGGGCCACGTAGAGACCGGGGATCACGAAGATGCCGAGGCACGATGCGAACAGCATTCCGCCGAACACGGCCGTGCCCACCGCGCGCTGCGTCGCCGCGCCGGCGCCGGTCGCGATGACCATCGGAAGCAGGCCAAGGATGAAGGCGAAGGAGGTCATCATGACGGCGCGGAAGCGCTGGCTCGCCGCCGCCGTGGCTGCCGCCACGGGGGTGTGGCCGCGATCGCGCTCGTGCATGGCGACCTCGATCACCAGGATCGCGTTCTTGGCCGCCAACGCGATCAGCACCACGATTCCGATCTGGGCGTACAGGTTGTTGTCGAGGCCGGTCAGCCACAGCGCAACGAACGCGCCCAGCACGCCGACGATCACCGAGAGCAGCGCAGCGAGCGGCAAGGCGGTGCTCTCGTAGAGGCCGACCAGGAACAGGTAGGCGAACAGCACGGCTAGGCCGAGGATGAAGCCGGTCTGGCTGCCCGCTTCCCTTTCCTGCTGCGCCGTGCCCGACCAGGCGAAGCGGTAGCCCGGCGGCAGGCTCGCCCGCGCCACCCGCTCCATCGCCGTCAGCGCCTCGCCCGACGAGAAGCCGGGGGCCGGCGCGCCGTTCACGGTCGCCGAGCGCAGGTTGTTGTAGCGAACGATCGACGAGGGCGCGGTCGCCAGCTCGACGGTGGCGACGGCCTGCAAAGGCACCAGCTTGCCGGTCCGCGATCGGATGCGCACGCGCTTGAGGTCGTCGATGGTCCGCCGGTCGGCGGCGTCGGCCTGCACGCGGACCGTCCAGGTGCGGCCGAACATGTTGAAGTTGTTGACGTTGCGGCTGCCCATCGCGGTCTGAAGAGCCGAGAATATCTGCGCGATGTCGACGCCCAGGGTCTCGGCGCGGTCGCGATCGAGGTCGAGGCGGATCTGCGGCGTCGAGGCACTGTAGGTGGTGAACACACCCTCCACCTCCGGCGCCGACTGGGCGGCATTGACCACGCCCTGCGCGACGGCGGCGATCTCCTCGGGGGAGGCGCCGGCGAGGCTCTGGATCTCGAGCTCGAAGCCCGCCGAGTTGGACAGGCCGGCGATCGGCGGCGGGTTGAAGGCGAAGACGTCGGCGGTGGACAGTCGACGGAAGGCATCGTTCATCCGCTTCAGGATGGCGAAGACCGACTCCTCGGGCCGCGTACGCTCGGCATAGGGCTTGAGCGCCACGATCATCATGGCCCGGTTGGGCAGGTTCAGCCCGTCGATCAGGCTGGTTCCGCTCACCGTGAAGACGTTCTGCAGCCAGGGCTGGTCCTTGAGCAGCGCCTCGACCTCGACCACCGCCTCCAGGGTACGGCTGGTCGAGGCGGCGTCCGGCAGCTGGATTTCCGCCATGAAGGACGACTGATCCTCGTTGGGCAGGAAGCCGGTCGGCACCAGCCGGACCAGCCCTCCGGTGGCCAGCGCGCAGGCCGCGACGAGACCGACCGCCAGCAGGCTGCGGCGGATCAACGGGCCTGCCAGCCACAGGTAGCCGTCGCGGGTGCGATCGAGGCCGGCTTGCAGCTTGGCCGCCAGGCCGCGCGGGGCGCCGCGGCGAGTCAGCAGCAAGGCGCACAGGGCCGGCGACAGCGACAGCGCATTGATCGCGGAGATCACCATCGCGACGGAAATGGTCACGGCGAACTGCTGGTAGAGCTTGCCGGCAATGCCCGGCATGAAGGCGGTGGGAACGAACACCGACAGCAGCACCAGCGTTATGGCGATGATCGGCCCGCTGACCTCCGCCATCGCCTGCTCGGTCGCCTGGGCCGGCGTCAGCTCGGGCCGCGCCTGCAGGAGGTGCTCGACGGCCTCGACCACCACGATGGCGTCGTCGACCACGATGCCGATCGCCAGCACCAGCGCCAGCAGCGACACGGTGTTGAGACTGAAGCCGAGCAGCAGCATGACGGCGAAGGTGCCGATCAGCGCCACGGGAACGGCGACGATGGGGATCAGGGCGGCGCGCAGGCTGCCGAGGAAGACGAACACGACGATCGCCACCAGGACGAAGGCCTCGGCCAGGGTCTTGAGCACGGCGCGAACGGTGGCGAGCACGAACTGCGTGTTGTCGTACATGACCTCGATGGCCACGTCGTCGGGCAGCCCGGCCTCGATCTCCTTCAGGCTGGCGCGGACCTTCTCGGCGGTCTCCAGGGCATTGGCGCCGGGCAGCTGGTAGATCGTGATGCCCGCGGCGGGCTGGCCGTTATAGCGCGTCGTGACGTCGGCGTTGGCGGCGCCGAGCTCGACGCGGCCGATGTCGCGGATGCGCAGCAGGGCGCCCTTCTCGCCGGCGCGAACCGCGATGTCGGCGAATTCCTCGGGCGAGCCGAGCCGGCCCTTGGCGCTGACGTTGAGCTGGAAGTCGACACCTGGCAGCAGCGGTGCGGCGCCGACCCTGCCGACCGCGGCCTGGATGTTCTTGGCCTCGATCGCCTGCACGACATCCTGCGGCGTGACGCCGAGGCTCGACATCCGGTCGAGATCGAGCCAGACCCGCATGGCGTAGCTCAGCCCGCCGTTGAGGTCGGCGCGGCTGACGCCGGGGACGCGCGCCAGGGTGTCGAGCACGTTGATGGTGGCGAAATTCGACAGGAAGAGCGCGTCGCGCGTGCCTTTCGGCGAATGGATCGCGACGACCTGCAGTATGGCCGACGACTGCTTGCGCACCTGCACGCCGTTGCGCTGGACCTCGGCCGGCAACTGCGGCAGGGCGCGATTGATGCGGTTGTTGACGTTGACGGTGTGGTCCTGCGGATTGCTGCCGACCTTGAACAGGATGCTGAGGCTGTAGCTGCCGTCGCCGCCCGAGGTCGACTTCATCGCGATCATGTTCTCGACGCCGTTGACGTTGCTCTCGACGATCTGCGCCACGCTCGCCTCGACCGCCTCGGCCGAGGCGCCGGGATAGAAGGTCGAGACCGTCACCTCCGGCGGCACGATGTTGGGGAACTGCGCCACCGGCAGGGCATCGAGCGCCAGCAGGCCGGCGATCGTGATGATCGCCGACACGACGAAGGCCAGCCGCGGCCGGCGGATGAAAAGCGAAGCGATGCGCATGGTCCGCAGCCCGTCAGCGGCCGGCCGGACGCGGCACCGCGCGGGTCTCGACCGCGAGGCCCGGCCGCACGCGCTGCTGGCCCTGGACGATGACTGCCTCGCCGTCCTTCAGGCCGCTGGTCACCGTGATCAGGCCGTCGCGGGAGAAGCCGGTCGCGATGCGCCGCTGCTCGACCACGTTGCGGCTGTCGACGACGTAGACGTAGGGGCCGGTCTGGTCGATCGCCAGCGCGGGCTGGGGAATCGCCAGCACCTTCTCCGGCTCGCTGCCTTCGACGATGACCCGCACGGTCTGGCCGTCGGTCAGCAACTCGTCGGCATTCTCGAATACCGCGCGCGCCAGTTGTCCGTCGGTCGTCGGGTCGACCTCGACGTCGACGAAGTCCACCTTGCCCTTCTCCGGATAGAGCTGGCCGTCGGCCAGGCGCAGCCGGACGGCAAGCGGTGCGCCGGTCCTGAGGTCGCGCCGGACGCTCAGCAGGTCGGCCTGGGGCACCGAGAAAAGGGCACGGATGCGCCGCTCGTTGACGATCGTCGCCAGGGGACCGGTGTCGGGGCCGACGATGTTGCCGGGCGAAGCCAGCGCGCGGCCGATCAGGCCGCCGATCGGCGCGTGGATCTCGGTCCACGACAATTGCAGCTCGGCCTCCTGGAGCTGCGCCTCCGCGTCGTCGAGATTGGCCTTGGCCTGCAACTGCTCGCTCAGCCGCTGGTCATAGACGACCTGGGTGGCGTTGTTGCCGCGCATCAGATCGGCGGTGCGCTTGAGCTGCGCCTCGGCATTGATCAGCACGGCCTGCGCGCCGTCGCGCATCGCCCGCTTCTGGTTGACGGCGATGCGGAACTGCGCCGGATCGATGGTGAACAGCAACTGGCCTTCGATGACCTTGCTGCCGTCCTCGAAATGACGCGGACCGAGCACGCCCTTGACCCGCGCCCGGAGCTCGACCTTGTCGAACACCGCCAGACGGCCGACATATTCCGACTGCGGTGCCAGCGCCAACCGCTCGACCGTCTGCACGCCGACCAGCGGCGGGGGCGCTTTCGCCTGCGCCATCGCGATGGCTGGAGCGAGAAGGAGTGCGAGCAGCAAGCCGAAGGGGCGGATGCGGGCGGGCAGGAAAGCGATCGGCACCTTGGACTCCAACGGCGGTCTCAGCCGAGATGTGCTCGTAACGGGCACGCCGCGCAAGGACGTTCCCGTCCCGCGCCCTTCGTACAAGTCCATCGCTTCGCGGACAGCTCGACCCGCCGCGCCGCGGAAAATCAATCGGCGGGCAGGGCCGGCGCGAGCACCCGCTCGATGCCTCGCGGGACCGGACGTTTGCCATTGGTGCACGATCCGGCCGATGATCGGCTCGCAGCAGGAAAGGACATCGGGGCATGCGCGACTATCTGGCGTGGCGGCTGGCGTTCGGCGTGACGACGCCGTCGACCAACACGGTCGTGCAGCCGGAGTACGACGACATGCGGCCGGCCGGCGTGACCAACCATCTCGCGCGCATGGTGATCGCCGACGATCCGGTGACCTGCGACGCCGATTTCGAGCGCCAGCTCGAGGCGATCGACCGCTCGCTCGAGGATGCGGTCGCGCGCGTGATGGACGCCAAGCCGAATGCGTTCATCCTCGGCATCTCGGCGCTGTCGGTGTGGGGCGGCTCGGTCGCGTGGGGAGAGGATCTGAAGCGCCGCGTGCGCAGGGTGGCGGGCTGGGACATCCCGATCTCGATCGCCTCGGATGCCGTCGCCGCCGGCCTGAAGGCGCACGGCATCAAGCGCAAGATCGCGATCATGGAGCCGTACTATCCGTGCATCGAGCCGCGCCTCGAGGCCGTGCTCGGCCATTACGGCTACGAGATCGTCCGCTTCTGCCACATGCGCGGCAAGAGCCCGGCCTCGTACTCGGTGCTGACCGCGCAGGACATGATCAGGGCGATCCGCTCGATCGACGGGCCGGACGTCGAGGCGATCGTAGCCTTCGGCGCCAACCTGCCGTTCGCGAAGCTGGCCGACGAGGCCGAACGCTGGCTCGACAAGCCGGTGCTGCAGATCAACGCGACGACCTACTGGCATGCGCTGCGGACCAACGGCATCGACGACAAGGTCCGCGGCTACGGCTCGCTGCTGGCGAGGTTCTGAGTCACCCGGCCCGGGCGCGCGTGCCGATCACGCCGTCGCGTTCGAGCTGCCGCCGATCGTCGGGCGAGATGCCGAGGATTCCGCCCAGGACCTCGGCATTGTGCTGGCCGAGCGTCGGCGTCGGATCGACCAGCGGCGGACGCATGCCGTCGAGCCTGTAGGGTGCATGCGGGGTCAGGTGCCTGCCGATGAAGGCGCGGTCGGCCATGCGCCAGAAGCCGGACCGGCGATGCTGCGGATCGTCCAGCAGCTCGAGCGTCGCATGAACCGGACCGGCGCCGACGCCGGCGGCCTGCAGCGCGGCGACCGCTTCGGTGCCGTCGCGCCCGACGCACCATGCGCGCAGCGCGGCTTCCAAGGCCGGCTCCTGGTGCTTCGGCGCATCGGGCGCACCATCGCAAACGGCGAGGTCGGCGCGGCCGATCGTCCGCGCCAGCGCATTCCATTGCGCGGGCGTATCGGCCGTGACGGCGATCCACTTGCCGGCGGAGACGGTCGGGCAGACACAGCGCAGCGCCGCCAGCGGATGGCGGCTGCCGTCGCGGGCCAGGCGCTCGCGCTGCAGCGACTGGGCGATGAACGCATCCGCCCCGAGCTGGAACAGGCATTCGACCTGCCCGAGGTCGATCGCAGCCCCGCGCCCGCGCCGCGCGCGGTCGTAGAGCCCGATCAGGCAGGCGACGGCGCCGAACAGCCCGGCCACCGGATCGCCGTATGCGGCATGCTGCATGGTCGGCGGATCGTCCGGCGCGCCGTTGACGAAGGGCAGGCCCGATGCCTGCTCCACCGTCGTGCCGTAGCCGCGGAAGCCGCGCCACGGTCCGGTCGCCCCGAAAGCGCCCATCGACAGATGGACGAGATCCGGCTTGGCATCGATCATCGTCCGCGCGCCCAGGCCCAGCCTGTCGAGCGCGCCGGGCGCGTAGTTCTCGATCATCACGTCCGATGCGCGGGCGAGCGCGAGCAGCAGGTTCCTGCCCGTGCCGCTCTTGAGGTCCAGCGTGACGCCCCGCTTGTTGCGATTGACCATCAGGAAGTTCGGCCGCGTCTCGTAAGGCGGCGGGTCGAAGTCGATGTCGGTGTAGAAGCCGCGCCACCAGTCGAGATGGACGCACGATTCGACCTTGACGACATCCGCGCCGAGATCGCCCAGATGGCGCGTCGCGAGCGGCCCCGACCAGCCCATCGAGAGGTCGAGCACCCTGATCCCTGCGAGCGGCCGCTCGACGGCCGGCCGCGCTGGGTCCTCGACCGGCGCGACGGCCGGCAGCGATTCGATATGGAACGGCATCGTCGGCCCGACCGCGCCGGCGGCCCCGGGCACGGACGCGAAGCTCCCTCGTTCCTTCCAGTGTGGCAACCCGGGCAACTGCGCGAGGTCCGGCACGGGGGCGATCGGCACGCGCCGCCGCTGGCCTTCGATCAGCCAGGCGTCGCTGGTCCTGGCGAGGAACGCGGCGGCCAGCTGCGGATGAAGCTCGTCGGCGTGCGCCACGCGCTGGACCGTCAGCGTCAGACGCTCGTCGCGGGCGAGCTGCGGCAGCCCGATCATGTCGCACAGGTCGACCCACTGGGCCGGCGAGTTCGCCGTGACGCCGATCCAGCCGTCGCTGGTGCGGTAGATGCCGACCGGGAACATCGTCTTGAAGCGGTTGACGCCGTGGCGTTCGACCCGCTTGCCGCCGAGCAGATCGGTCGCGACCGAGCCCTCCATGAAGCACAGGTTGGCTTCCAGCACGTCGAGATCGATGCGCCGCCCGCGCCAGCCGGCGTCGCGGCCGATGACCGCGGCAAGCCCGGCAGTGAACGCCGTCGTTCCGGCGATGACCTGCGGAGCGTGGCCGCGCGGCAGCATGGGCGTGCCGTCGATCGCGCCCGTGGGATAGGCGACGCCGCTCATCGCCTGGACGATCGCATCGCTGCCGGCCCATTGCGCATACGGCCCGTCGGGCGCGAACCAGGTGATGCCGACCCGGATCGCGCCTTCCAGCGCATTGGCGCGGATCGCGGCGTCGGCGGCTGCGATCGAGGCGGCGTCCAAGCCGGCGACGACGAGGTCGATTTTTCCGCCGGCGGCCGCGATGGCGGCGGGAAGATCGGGTGCCTGCCGCTTGCCGCCGTCGAGCCAGGCCGCGTAGGCCTCGCTGGCCGCGCCGCCATAGCCGATGCCTCTCGCCGAAGGTGCCCCGGCCTGCATGACGCGCGCGCCATGCCCTGCGAGCAGGCGCCCGCAGTACCGTGTCGCGACCGAACCGGGAAACTCCACCACGGTAAGGCCGGCGAGAGGATTACTCATGCTCACTTCGGTGCCGCGACGCCGCTCTCCTCGGCCGCCGCCTTCCATACCGCCAGCTCGCGCTTCAGGAAGTCGGCGAAGGCGGGAAACTCCTGACCGGTCGCGGCGATGGCGCCGTTGTTCTCCGCCCAGGATCGGAACTCCTCGCTCGCCAGCGCCTTGGCATAGGCGTCGCGGATGATCGCGATGATCTCCGGCGGCGTTCCGGCCGGAACCGCCATGCCGCCCCAGGCGACCATCTCGAAGTCCGGCAGGCCCGATTCCGCGATGGTCGGCACGTCGGGCAGCACGGCGACCCGCTGGCGGGTCGTCACGGCCAGAGGGCGCAGCTCGCCGCGCCTGGCGAACGGCACGACGTTCGGCATGTTGTCGAGGATGAGGTCGACGCGTCCGGTCAGGAGATCCGGATAGATCTGCGCCGCGCTGCTATAGGGCACCTGCGTCATCGAGATCCCCAGCTTCTTCATGATCACGCTCATGATCAGGTTCTGGGTCGTGTTCGGGCCGAGCGTCGCGTAGTTCAGCGTGCCCGGCTTCGCCTTCGCGAGCGCCACCAGCTCGCCGAACGTCTTGACCGGCAGCGCGTTGTTGACCGCGATGACCTGCGGGATGCGCGAGGACAGGCCGACCGGCTCGAAGCTCTTGATCGGGTCCCAGGGCAGGCCCGCCATCACGAACGGGGCGATGACCTGCACCGAGCTCGACGTCCAGAACAGCGTGTAGCCATCGGGCTTGCTGCGGGCGGAGAAGGTCGCCGCGATCGTCCCGCCGGCGCCGACCTTGTTCTCGATCACCACGGGCTGTCCCAGCGTCTTGGCCATGTGCTGGCCGACGATGCGTGCGGACGTGTCGGAAGTCGAGCCGGCAGCGAAGGGAACGACCAGGCTCAGCGCCCGCGTCGGAAAATCCGCCGCCGAGGCCGGAACGGACAGCGTCGCCAGCGCGCCGAGAACGAGCGCGCGCCTGAGCCATGAACGGACCGCCATCCGATTTCCTCTCCAGGGTCTTCTTGTTTACGTTGGCCGCCTAAGCGAGCGGCGCGGAGGTCATGCTAGGCTTGCCGCCGATGCGCGAACAACAGCGCCCGCCGACTATCAGCCTTTCGAAATTGCAGAGGGCAGGGAGGAGAGATGAGCCGCGAAGTCAGAGGGATGCTCGTCGGCTTGTGCATCGTCATCCTGGCCATCGCGTCGTGGCTCCTCAAGGAAAAGCCCGCGAGCGCACCAGGCGGCGGCGGCCCGACGACAACGGCGCCCGAAAGGAAATGAATCCGGCGCTCAGGCGACCGCGCTCCGATCGATTGCCTCGATCTTTGCGAACAGGCGCGTGACGTTGTCTTCGCTGAATACGTTGTCGGGCCGGTCGGAGCGACATCCGTGAGCAGAGGATCGTAGAGCAGGGCGGGTATCGCAGAAGTCCCACGTCATGCCGTGGGAATGCCCTCGGACCCGCGCCTGCAACGCCATCGCTTCCTACCCCACCCACTTCTCCCGGGGGATGTCCAGCCACACCGCGTCGAAGCCGCGATAGACCACGTTCTTGCGGTAGGTCATGCCGAGCCGGGTCATCACCGCGCGCGAGGGGGCGTTGTCCGGCCGGGTCATGGCGAAGATCAGCTCCAGGTCCAGGTCCCTGAAGCC
>CAMFJT010000146.1 GCA_945957125.1 uncultured Rhodospirillales bacterium
GCCGGGGCGATGTCGGACACCGCGCGGAACTCGAAGCCGCCGTGGCGCCATTCGGCGATGGCGAAGCCGTCGCGCTCGGACACGCGCGGCGCGCTGTTGCCCGCGGACGATGCCGGCCACAAGCTGAGCGCCAGCTTGTGCTGATTTCGGCGATAGACCAGCACGGCGACCTTGCGGCCGTCGATCACGTCGAGCCGGCCGCCGATCAGCGGAAAGCCGTCGGTCGTGAGGTCGTGCACCGGCGGCGCGTAGTCAAGGCGGCCGGCATACCACGGCTTGACCGTGTGGCGGTCGGACGAGGCCACGTCGACCGTATGCTCGGCCATCGCCACGCGCAGGTAGCTCGCGACCAGCGCATCGGACTCACGGCCACCGTGGTCGGTCAGCGTGCCGCCCAGCCAGCCGAGGCCGAGTGCCACGACCACGCTCGCCGCCATCGCCGCCCAACGCAACCGCTCGCGCGGCCGGCCGGCGATGGTGCGCAGCTCGCGCTCGACCCGCGCACGCAGCAGGTCGGGTGCCGGCTCAACGGGGATGTCGCGCAGCAGCCCGCTCAGCGCCCGCGCCGAATCCAGGCGCTTTCGGCACGCGGGGCAGGCTTCGAGCGCACGCTCGAACTCGGCGCTCTCGGCCGCCGTCAGCTCACCGTCGACATAGGCATCGACCATCGCCTCACAGGTCGGGCAGTCCATGCTCCCTCCTTCCCAACCGGCCGCGCAGATCGGCGGCCAGCCGTTCGCGCGCCCGCGCCAGCCGCGACATGACCGTGCCGATCGGCATGTCGAGCACCGCCGCGATCTGCTTGTAGGGAAGATCCTCGATCTCGCGCAGCACGAGGATCTCCCGCATCTCCTCCGGCAACGCCGCCAGCGCCGCCGCCACCTGACGCCGCCGGTCGGAGGCCAGCGCGCTCTGCTCGGGGTCGGGCCCCTCCGCCGGCCGGTCCTCGGCGACTTCCAGAGGCTGGTCCGCGCCACGCTTGGCCCGCAGGTCGACCCAGGTGTTGCGCACGATGCGCAGCAGCCAGGGACGCGCCTCCTCGCCACGGAAGGCGTGGAAGTAGCGCAGCGCGCGCAGCATCGCCTCCTGCGCCACATCCTGAGCCTGCACCGGGTCGCGCGTCAGCCAGCGCGCGAAGCCGTGTGCCGCGTCGAGATGCGGCAGCATGACGGCGCGGAACCGCTCTACCGCCGCGCGATCGGGCTTCGGCGCTTCCGACATGCCGCTCATAGGACATCAATACCGGGGCACCGTCGATTTTATTCCCGGCGGAATTTCGGCGGATCCCGCGCGGTAGTGCCTCGTGAATGCCGAGGAGGGCATCGCATGCAGCACACCGATCGCCGCGACTTCCTGAAACTGGCCGGCCTGGCCGGGGTTTCCTTCACTGCGGGGCTGTTCCCGCGCCACCGGGCCGCCGCGCAAGGCAGCGACTTTCATTTCGTCCAGTTCTCCGACACTCACTGGGGCTACAAGGGCCCGGCCAACCCCGACGCCGAGCACACGCTCGAGAAGGCGGTGGTGACCGTCAACGGCCTCGCGCAGAAGCCGGACTTCATCGTCTTCACCGGCGACCTCACCCACACGACCGAGGACGGCAAGGAACGCCGCGCGCGCCTGCAGCGCTTCAAGGAGATCGTCTCGGCGCTCTCGGTCAAGGACGTGCGCTTCATGCCGGGCGAGCACGACGCCTCGCTCGACAAGGGCGAGGCCTTCAAGGAGTTCTTCGGCGCCACGCACTACACCTTCGACCACAAGGGCGTGCACTTCATCGCCCTCGACAACGTCTCCGATCCGGCCGCGCGCTTGGGCGATGAGCAACTCGCCTGGCTGGAGGCCGACCTCAAGCAGCGCAAGGCGGACGACCGCATCGTCGTGTTGACCCATCGCCCGCTGTTCGACCTGGTGCCCAACTGGGACTGGACCACGGCCGACGGCGCCAAGGCGATCGGGCTGCTGATGCCGTACAGCAACGTCGTGGTGTTCTATGGCCACATCCACCAGGAGCACCACCACATGACCGGGCACATCGCCCATCATGCCGCCAGGTCGCTCATCTTCCCGCAAGTGGCGCCCGGCACCGCGCCGCGGCGTCCGCCGCCGCCGCCGTTCGATGCCTCGCTCGCTCCGCTCGGTACGCGCGACGTAGCCATGGGGGCGAAGGTCACGATGACCGAGCTGCCGGTCACCAGAGGCTGATCCGATGAACCGTCGCCTGTTCGCCGCGCTGCTGATCGGCGGCGCGGCCGGAGGAGCGGTGCGCCTTCTCGCCCAGCCGGCGAACGAGGTCAGCGTTGCCGCCAGCAAGTTCGAGTTCACGCCCGATACGGTAAAGGCGAAGGTCGGCCAGCCGCTGACCTTCGTGCTGACCTCGCTCGATCGCATCCACGGATTCAAGATGCCCGAGTTCGGTCTCCGCACCGACATCGTCCCCGACCGCGAAACGCGCGTATCGATCACGCCGACGAAGCCCGGAGCCTTCGTCTTCTTCTGCGACATCTTCTGCGGCGACGGCCACGAGGAAATGAGCGGCACGCTGGTGGTGGAAGGCTGACGATTTCATCTTCCTCCCTGCGCTGCGCGCCGGGAGGAATTCGACGAAGAGAACGCTACTTCACTAACCCGCCCAGCGTGCCGCGCAGGATCTGGCCCAGGATGCCGCCGTTGCGGCCGCTGCCGAAGATTGCCTTCGAGGCTTCCCGGACCGCGATGGTGGTCGCCGTGCGCGCGGCGGACTTCACGATCGTCGTGGTGATCGTATCGTTGCGACTCGCCGGCGTTCTCGGCACCGGAGAACGCGGCGACGGCATTGGCCAGTCCTGCATGGGAGGAGGCGCGGGGATGGGAGCCGGAGCCGGTGTGGGCGCCCGGCCCCACGGCCCACTCGGTGCCGCAGGGGGCGGCTGGACCGGCGGCGGCGGTGCATCGTACTGGCCGCGCCGGCGCTGGCCCGTGCTCGGTGTCGCGGGTGGCGCGTCGTGCTGGACCTGGCCACCGGTGGCGCGGCCCGTCAGAACCTCGTAGGCCGATTCGCGATCGATCTCCTGCTCGTACTTCCCGGCCAGCGGGCTCGCCTTGATCACCGCCGCGCGCTCGGCGTCGCTCACGGGACCGATGCGGCCCTGCGGCGGGGCGATGAAGCAGCGCTCGACCGGCGTCGGCACGCCCTTGTCGTCGAGGAACGAGACCAGCGCCTCGCCGACGCCGAGCTCGACGATCGCCTCGGCGGCGGAGAACTTCTTGTTCGGCCGGAACGTCTCGGCCGCCGTCCGCACCGCCTTCTGATCCTTGGGCGTGAAAGCGCGAAGCGCGTGCTGCACCCTGTTGCCGAGCTGGCCCAGCACCGAGTCGGGGATATCGAGCGGGTTCTGGCTGATGAAGTAGACGCCGACGCCCTTGGAACGGATCAGCCGTACGACCTGCTCGATCTTGTCGAGCAGCGCCTTGGGCGCGTCATCGAACAGCAGGTGCGCCTCGTCGAAGAAGAACACGAACTTGGGCTTCTCGACGTCGCCCACTTCCGGCATCACCTGGAACAGCTCCGACAGCAGCCACAGCAGGAAGGTGCTGTAGAGCTTGGGGCTCTCCATCAGCTTGTCGGCCGCCAGCACGTTGATCGTGCCGACGCCCGAGGGATCGACCCGGATCATGTCCTTGAGGTCGAGCGCGGGCTCGCCGAAGAAGCGCTCGCCGCCCTGCTGCTCGAGCGTCAGCAGCGCGCGCTGGATGATGCCGATCGTCTGCTTGCTGACGTTGCCGTACTTCGTGGTGAGCGTGCCGGCATTCTCCGCCGTCCATTGCAGCATGGACTGCAGGTCCTTGAAGTCGAGCAGCAGCAGGCCCTGCTCGTCGGCGACCTTGAAGACGATGTTGAGCACGCCTTCCTGGGTGGCGTTGAGCTGCAGCAGCCGAGCCATCAGGACGGGTCCGATCTCGCTTACCGTGGTGCGCACCGGATGGCCCTTGGCGCCGAACAGGTCCCAGTAGACGGTCGGAAAGGCGCGGCCCTTGTAGCCGTCGATCCTGAGCTTCTGCGCGCGCTCCACCGCCTTGGGATTGGTGCCGCCGGCCTGGCTGATGCCCGAAAGGTCGCCTTTCACGTCCGCCATGAAGACCGGCACGCCGAAAGTCGCGAAGCCCTCGGCCAGCGTCTGCAGGGTCACGGTCTTTCCAGTGCCGGTCGCGCCGGCGATCAGCCCATGGCGGTTGCCGTACTTGAGCAGGAGATGCTGGTCGGTGTCGCCCGCGCCCACGAAGATCGATGTGTCGTCTGCCATGGCGCGAGCTTAGCCAAAGACCGGGGCGCATAGTAGGCTCCGTCGATGACTTCGCCCCGCCTCGCCCTGGCCGTGATCGGTGACGAGATCGGCCCCTCGCTTGCCGAGATGCTGTCCTTCTGCACCGAGCACGCGGTGCGCCGCCTCGACATGCGCACCGTCGACGGACGCAACCTGCTGGGCATGCGGCTCGAGGAAGTCACGGCGATCGCGCGGCAACTGAAGGAAGCCGGCATCGCCGTGCCGACCTTCGTCTCGCCGGTGCTGAAATGGCCCGCGCCCGGCAAGGCGCCGGCTGGCGGCGAGGTCGACTTCGCATTCGATCCCGCGACTTGCCCGGCCGAAGACCCCCTCGCCCATGCCTTCGACGTGGCCGCGACGCTGGGCGCCACGAAGATCCGCGTGTTCAGCTTCCTGCGCTATGCCGGCTTCGAGCCCGAGGACCTCGCCCTCGCGATGAGCCGGCTGACCGCTCTGGGCGAGCGCTTCGAGATCGCCGTGGAGCTGGAGAACGAGCCGGTCTGCAACATCGGCTCGATCGCCGAGCTCGCCGGCTACTTCGCCGCGCTGGGCGAGCCGCCACGATATCTGCGGCCGCTGGTCGACATCGGAAACAGCTGGTCGATGGGCCAGCCGCCGACCGACGGGCAGATCGCGGTGCTCGCCCCGCTGGTCGACCTGATCCATCTCAAGGATCGCGACCTCGCGGCCCGGCGCACCGTGCCGCTGGGCGACGGAGACGTACCGTGGGCCAAGGAGCTCAAGCGCCTGCTGGAGGGCGTCTCGGTGGTCGAGATCGTTGCCAGCCTGGAGACGCATTGCCCTCAAGACGGCCGCCATGCCACAGCGAGATCAGTGTCTGCCCTGAGGAGAATTGCGGACGAGATCGGCGTCGAGATCGTCTAGAAGGCGGGCATGCCCACCTTCTCTTTCGTCACCGTCGACGTCTTCACGGACCAGCGTTTCGGCGGCAATCCGCTCGCCGTCTTTCCGGACGCGCGCGGCATGAGCGACGCCGACATGCAATCGGTAGCGGCCGAGTTCAATCTCAGCGAGACGACCTTCGTGCTGCCACCGGCCGATCCGGCGAACACCGCGCGGGTGCGCATCTTCAACCGCAAGGCGGAGATGCCGTTCGCCGGCCATCCCAATGTCGGCACGGGCTGGGTGCTCGCCCGGCAGGGCCGCGCCGCCGGCGGCATCATGCGCTTCGAGGAGATCGCCGGGCTGGTCGAGGTCCAGACCGCCCCCGAGGGCATCACCATCGCCGCGCCGCAACCGCTCTCGCTCGGCGCCGAAATGCCGGTCGAGCTGCTGGCCGGGTGCGTCGGGCTTGCACCGCGCGACGTCATGACCGCGGGGCACCGCCCGGTCTGCGCCTCGGTCGGCAACTCCTTCGTCATCGCCGAAGTCGGCGGCGAGGCGCTGACCCGCGCCACGCCCGACATCGGCCGCTTCCGCGACGCCGCGAAAAGCTACACCGCGATGGGGCCGAATCGCCTGCCGCTCTATCTCTATGCCCATGACGGCGCACGCATCCGCGCCCGCATGTTCTCGCCGCTCTCGGGCACGATCGAGGATCCCGCGACCGGCAGCGCGGCCACGCCGCTGGCAGCCCTGCTGCTGTCCCTCACCCGGGACGAGGAGCCCCGTTACGACATCGTGCAGGGCGTCGAGATGGGCCGGCCGAGCCGCCTTCGATGCATCGCACGCCGTACGGCGGACGGCATCCGCGCCAGCGTCGGCGGCAACTGCGTGCCGGTGCTGTCGGGAGAGTTCTCGCTGTAGCCCGCCTATTCCAGGACGATCCGTGGGAAGTAGAACGACACCACCCAGTTGGGCACGTCGACGATCGAGCTGATGCGCAGGTCGGCACAGACGCTGCACAGCATATAGGCGTCGATCGCCGAATAGCCGTAGCGTTTGCTCAGGAGATCGACCATCTCCGACACCGCGGTGCGCGCGCCGGTCATCAGGTCGGGGCCGATACCGGTCGTGACCTCGTAGCCCTTCTTGTCGAAATGGTCGGTGATAGGGCCGGGCGTGGTGTAGCGCGGCATCCTGAGATTGGCGCCCTTGATGAGCTCGAGCTTCAGCGCAACGTCGATCGGGCTTTCGATCGCCGTCCCGCAGACCTCGCCGTCGCCCTGCGCGGCATGGGTGTCACCGACCGAGAACAGCGCGCCCTCGACCTCGACCGGCAGATAGAGCTCGACGCCCTCGACGAGGTCGCGCACGTCCATGTTGCCGCCGACATTGCGCGGCGGGACGATGCTGTGCAGCCCGGGCGCAGCGGGGGCGACGCCGATCGTGCCGGGGAACGGCCGCAGCGGCACGCGCCCGCCCGGCCCGTACATCGCGGGCGTCAGTCCCGGGTCGTAGTTCCAGTGATGGATCCTGGCGTCGGGGAACTGGTCGGCGAGCAGGCCGAAGCCCGGGATGTTGCCGGTCCAGCCCCAGCCCGACGGCTTGAAATTCAGCACCGTCACCTTCACCGCATCGCCGGGCTTGGCGCCGTCGATGAAGACCGGTCCTGTCACCGGGTTGACGAAGGCGAGGTCGAGCTTGGCGATGTCGGCCGCCGTCGAACTCTTCGAGAGCTGGCCCGACGAAGCGTCCTTGGTCTCGAATTCGATGATCTCGCCCGGCGCGATCTTCAGAACGGGCGGGAAGGCGTTGTTCCAGCCGTGATGGATGTGATCGCGATGGATCGTATGCTTGGCGTGGCTGTGCATGGGGCGCTCCTACACGGCAACCGTGAGGGCGCCGTCGATCACGAGATTGGTGCCCGAGATACGGCTCGCCACCGGGCTGGAGATGAAGACCACGCCATTGGCCACCTCTTCCGCCGTACCGAACTTGCCGGTCGGATTGACCTTCACGGTCGAGGCGAAGAGGTCAGGCATGTTCTTCTCGATGTTCTGCCAGATACCGCCGTCGAAATAGGTGTTGCCCGGCGATACGCAATTCACGCGGATGCCCTTGCCGACGAGCTGGCGGCTCAGCCCCTTGGCGTAGTGGATCAGCGCCGCCTTGATCGCGCCGTAGGAGCCGGCGGCGAAGTCGACCTCGAAGCCCGAGACGCTGGAGATCAGCGCGATCGAGCCGCTCGACGACTTCTCGAGGAACGGCACCGCGGCGGCCACGGCGTTCACCGTGTGCATCATGTCGGTGCGGAACGACTTCTCCCAGGTTTCCGCCGAATCGCCGACGGCGAGCGCGCTCACGTTGCACACCAGCGCGTCGATGCCGCCCAGCTCGCCGGCCGCATCGGCGATCCACTTCTTCAAGGCCGCGGCGTCGGCAACGTCGAGCGCGCGGCCGAACGCCTTGACGCCCTTCGCCTTCAGCGCCGCGACAGCTGCCTCGACCTCGGCAGGATTGCGCGCGCAGATCGCCACGTCCGCGCCTTCGGCCGCGAACGTCTCGGCAATCGCGCGGCCAATGCCCTTGCTGCCACCGGTTACGACGGCTTTCTTGCCCTTGAGTCCGAGATCCATTCTTCCTCCGATCAAGCGGCGAGGAACTCGTTCCACTTCTCGGTATAGTACTCCAGATTCTTCGGACGCGTATTCCAGACATAGACACGCTTGGCGCGCTCCTCGAGCGAGCCGCCGTCGCGGCCGACTCCACCGTAGACCTGCTTGATCAGGTCGGGCTCGAGATATTTGTCGTACCCGGCGGACGTCGAGAAATAGCCGATCTTCGACTGCTGCGCGCCGGGATAGCCGTCCATCCAGAAGTTCAGCCATTCGTAGGCGACGTCGACGTTCTTCGACGTGGCGGCAATGCCGTAGCCGTTGCACCACGCTCGATAGCCTTCCTTGGCGACGGCGTAGTGAACGGGAATGCCCTTGCCCGCGACCTCGACGACGACCGGCCACCAGGCGTCGGCGATCCACACTTCTTCCGACGCCATCAGGTTCACCAGCTCGCCATAGGCCTTCCACATGGCGCGGAAGTGACCCTCCTTCTTCTTCTCCTTGAGGAAGGCGATGACGGTGTCGACCTCCTTCTCGGTCATGCTGCTCATGTCGACCGGCTTGAACAGGCCGAGCGCCTGCATGCCCATGGCGGCGTTCAGCATGCCGAGCCAGTCGATGCCGTACATCGCGACCTTCCCGCGATATTTCGGATTGAACAGGTCGCCCCACGACAGCTCGTTGTTCTCGGCCTTGATCTTGCCGGCGTTGTAGCCGATCGAATCCATCTGGAAGAAGCCCGGCATGAAGGAGATCTTCGTGCGTGCGTCGTCGAGATACATCATGCGGCCGGGATTGGCGCCGATGCCGAGCGGCGCGCCGGGCGCGGCCTGTCCGTCCTTGAGCAGCGGATGCATCTTGTCCCAGCCCTTGAGCTTGGCCGTCTCGATCGGCATCAGCAGATTCTCGCTGTTGGCATAGGCCGCGAACGGCGCGTCGAGCAGCACGCAATCGACCGGCGCGGTGCGGATGCGATCGACCCGCGCCTGCGTGGAAGGGCTGACGAAGGGCCGCGGCGTGATGCTCGTGCGCTTGGCGAACTCGCCCAGGATCGCGTCGCGCATGTCGTAGCTCGCGCCGGCGATGAAGATTTGCTTGGACTGCGCCGCCGCGGGCGTGAGGATCGACGGGGCGGCGAGCGCGGCGGCTCCCGACGCGGCGAGCAGCGAACGGCGTTTGATCAGCATGGCCTCTCTCCTTCAGGTCTTGCGATACGAGGTCGACCGCCGCATCGCCCACAGGGCGGACGTGCAGAGCAGCACGGCGATCAGGGAAAAGACGGTGGTGGTCGTGCCGATGGCGTAGATCTCGGGCGTGAGCTGGCGGTCGAGCTGGCCCATCACGGCGAGCGGCAGGGTCTGGTCCGGCCCTGTCGTGAACATGCTGCGCGGATATTCGTCGTAGCTGAGAGAGAAGCCGAACAGGCCGGCGCCGATCACGCCCGGCAGGATCAGCGGCAGGGTGATGCGCCGGAAGGTGGTGATCCGGGACGCCCCCAGGGTCAGCGCCGCCTCCTCGATCCGCGAGTCGAAGCGGTTGAACACCGCGAGCATGGTCAGGAAGCCGAACGGCAGCGTCCACGAGACATGGACGAGGAAGGTCGTGGTGTTCCACGACAGCTCGACGCCCAAGAGCCGCATCATGATGGCGAAGCCGAAGCCCACGAGGATGCCGGGCGCCATGATGCCGAGCAGCATGAGATAGAAGAAGGCGCTGTTGCCGCGGAACTTGCCGCGCATCGCCTGTGCCGCCATCACCGACAGCACGATTGTGGTGAGCGCGCAGGCGGCGGCCAGCAGCGAGGAGCGCAGCAGCGGCGGCTTGAAGTCGTTCATCACCGACGCCTGCCACAGCTCCTCGTACCAGTGGAACGAGACACCGTTCATCGGGAAGGTCGTGCCGCCGGTCGGCCCCGCGAAGGACAGCAGGCCGAGAGTCAGGATCGGCAGCCATTGATAGGCGAGGAACGCCACGGTCAGGATGCCCAGCACCCAGCCGACGAGGTTGGAGCGCAGCTTCCAGCCGAGCCTCATCGCTCGGCCCCGAGCCGGCGGATGTCGACCACCTTCATGGCCGCGACGACGCCGATCAGCATGCAGGCCATCAGCAGCACGGCGACGACCGATGCCGCGCGATGCTGCGAGCCCTCATAGAAGAGCAGCACGAGGTTGGGCAGCATCGCGTGCTTGTTGCCACCGACCGTGGCTACCGTCGCGAAGTCGGCCATCACATTGAGAAAGACCAGAACCTGGCCGATCACGACGCCCGGCAGGGTGAGCGGAAGGACGATGCGCCAGAACACGACCAGCGGCGGCGCCTTCAGTGTCATCGCCGCCTCGCGCAGTTGCGGCGCGATTGAATTCAGCATGTAGATGACCGGGCCCGCCGCCATCATCGTGTAGAGCGAGGCCTGCGCCATGCTGATGCCGAAGCGCGAGTACAGGAACGCCTCGATCGGCGAATGGGTCGCGCCCGTGAACATCAGCGCCTGGTTGATCACACCGTTGACGCCCAGAAACGGCACCCACGCAATGCCGCGGATCAGGGCCGAGGTCCAGAACGGCACGACGAAGGCGAGGAACAGGACCAGACGCCAGGCCGAATGCCGGACCTTCATCGTCATGAAATAGGCGATCGCGTAGCCGATCACGCCGGTCACGGCCATCAACCCGACGGTGTGCGTGACCGTCGTCAGTACGAGCTGGAGGTAGGTCTTGTTGGCGAAGAACTTCGTGTAGTTGTCGAAGGTGAGCGGGCTGGCCGGTGAGAAGCTGCGGCCACCCCAGAGCGACACCCAGCCCAGCAACAGGATCGGCACCACCACGACGCCCAGCATCCAGATCGCGGCCGGAACGGCCAGCCAGTAGCTGGCGGCGGAGCGGACACGGATCGTGCTCATCCGGCCGCGCCCGTGTGGAGCACGGTGTCCTGCGGCCGCCAGCCAAGCACGGCTACCTGTCCCGCGGCGATGCGCGCGGCATAGGCGCCGAACTGATCGTATTTCAGCAGTTCGCCGTCGGGCCGCTCGAAGATGTGCCGGCGTACCGAGCCGAAATACTCGACGGTCGTGCAGCGTGCCGTGAGCTGGTTGAGATGGTGCTCGCCCGTGAGATCGGTGATGTTCTCGGCGCGCACCGAGAACGACACCTCGCTGCCGATCGCCTGCGCCGAGCCGGGCACGAGGAAGCTGCCCGCCGCCGTCTCGACCCTGAGCAGGCCGTCGGCCGCCTGCACCACCCTGCCGCGGAATACGTTATTGCCCTGCACGAAGCTCGCGACGAAGGCCGTCGCGGGGCGCTGGAGGATGTCCTCCGGCGCGCCCTGCTGCTCGATCCGCGCATGGTTCATGACCACGACGAGATCGCCCAGCGAGAAGGCCTCGTTCTGGTCGTGCGTCACCCAGATGAAGGAGATGCCGGTACGCTGCTGCAGCAGCTTGAGTTCCAGCATCACGGTCTCGCGCAGGGAGTAGTCGAGCGCGCCGATCGGCTCGTCGAGCAGCAGGATGCGCGGCTCGGTGATCATGGCGCGCGCTAACGCCACCCGCTGGCGCTGGCCGCCCGAGAGGCTGCCCGGCTTGCGGTCGGCAAGGCTCGCGATCTCGAACGACTTCAGCACCTGCTGCACGCGCTCGGCGATCTGGGCTTTGGGCTTCTTCAGCATCTCCAGCCCGAAGCCGACATTCTTCGCCACGCTCATGTGCGGGAACAGCGCGAAGTCCTGGAACATCATGGCGATATCCCGCTCCCACGGCGGATCCTTCGTGACTTCCCTGCCACCGATCAGGATGCCGCCATCGTCCGGCTCCTCCAGCCCCGCCACGCAGCGCAGCGTCGTGGTCTTGCCGCAGCCCGACGGCCCGAGCAGGCAGACGAACTGGCCCTTCCTGATCTTGAGCGAGACGCCGTCGACAGCGGTGAAGTCGCCGTAACGCTTGCGGATGCCGCGCAGCTCGAGGTCGAGTTGCGGCGGCGCCATTGCCGGCATCGCCGCGGGGCTGCCTGTCGCCGTGTGCGCCAGCGTGTCCATGTCAGGCAGCCAGCGCGATCTTCCGGCGGCTGCGCATCAGGGGCTGGATGCGCTGGCCGAACTGCTCCACGCCGATCACGAAGTCGTCGAAGGTCAGCATCACGCCGGCCAGCCCCTCGATTTCCGACATCTCGTCGAGCAGCCGCGCCACGGTGGCGTAGGAGCCGATCAGGCGCGAGCCGCCGAACGGCACGCCGACGCGGCGCTGGATGCGGCCGGCTGTCGAGGTCTCGGCGGCGTTCTTGTCGCCGGCCGCCTGGGCGCGGCTCCATTCCACCGCCTCGTGGTCGGTGCCGGCGACGTAGTGTTCCCACTTGGCCATCGCCGCTTCGTCGGTCTCGTCGGCGATGATCATGGTGAGCGCCAGCGCCTTGGTGTCGGTGCCCGCCGCGGCGGAGGCTGCCTTCAACTTCGTAACGGTGTCGGCGCAGTCGCGCGGATCGTTGATCTTCCCGGCGCCGCTGCAGAAGTTGTAGGCGCAGAACTTCGACGCAAAGGCGATGCCGGGATCGCTGGTCCCCGCGCAAACCAGCGGAATCTGCCGCGAGGGCAGCGGCCCCAGGCGGCAGTCGTTCATCGTGTAGAATTTGCCCTTGAGGTCAGAATGGCCGGTCGCCCACAGTTCCTGCATTACCGTGGCGTATTCGGCGAGCAGGTCGTAGCGATGCTTGTAGTGCTCCTCGCCGGGCCACAGGCCCATCTGGTCGTATTCGGCCTTCTGCCAGCCGGTGACGAGATTGACGCCGAAGCGGCCGTGGCTGATCGAATCGATGGTCATCGCCATGCGCGCGCACAGCGCCGGCGGCAGGGTAAGGACGGCGACGGTCGCCATAAGCTCGATGCGCGAGGTGATCGAGGCGAGCCCCGCCATCAGCGTGAAGGATTCGAGATTGTCGTCCCAGAAGCGAGAGGGCCCACCGAAGCCGTGCAGCTTGATCATCGACAGCGCGAAGTCGAAGCCATACTTTTCCGCGCGCAGCACGATCTCCTTGTTGAGATCGAAGCTCGGCGTGTATTGCGGCGACGTCGTCGAGATCAGCCAGCCGTTGTTCCCGATGGGAATGAAGACACCGATCTCCATCATGCACCTCAGCGTGAGCGTTACACGCTGCAGCGCAGCAACTCCTGTGCCACGAAATTTGCGCGCAAAAGCCCTACGCGGACCGACGAGCTCGGATGCGCGCTGCACCGATGAAGGCAGTCTGCTTCGCGAAGAGTCTCACGGCTGCTTTGCAAGCAGCGCGAGATTTTACAGAAGTTCCATGCCGGAAAAGCTCGGTTCCTCTCCCCTGGTGGAGGAGAGGAGGAAGACGAGCACTATTCCGCCGCCATGACCTCGAGCTTGGCGAGTTCCTCGGCGATCTGGACGGCGTTCCAGGCGGCGCCCTTGAGGAGCTGGTCGCCGGCGACGAACAGCGCCAGGCCGTTCGGGCTGGTGAGGTCGCGGCGGATGCGGCCGACATGGACGTCGAGATCGCCGCTCGCCTCGATCGGCATCGGGAAGTGGTTGGCCGCCGGGTCGTCGACCACCTTGACGCCCGGCGCACGGCTCAGCAGGGCGCGCGCCTCCTCGGGCGACATCGGCGCGTTCAGCTCGAGCGCGATGGCTTCGGAGTGCGCGCGCAGCACCGGCACGCGCACGCAGGTCGGCAGGATCGCGAGCTCCGGCGCATGGAACATCTTGCGCGTCTCCTCGACGACCTTGTTCTCCTCGTCGTTGTAGCCGTTGTCCGCGATCTTGGTGTTGTGCGAGAAGACGTTGAAGGCGATCTGGTGCGGGAACACCGAGCGGGTGATCTCCTTGCCCTCGGCGAACTCGTGCATCTGGTCCTCGAGCTCCTGCATCGCCGCGGCGCCCGCGCCCGACGCCGACTGGTAGGTCGAGACCACGATCTTGCGGATGCCGACGGCCTGGTGGATCGGCCACACCGCCGTGCACAGGATCGCCGCCGTGCAGTTCGGGTTGGCGATCACGCCCTTATGGCGCTTCAGGTCGCCCGGATTGACCTCGGGCACGACCAGCGGCGTATTGGGGTCCATGCGGAAAGCCGACGAGTTGTCGATCACCACCGCGCCTGCGGCCTTGGCGGCCGGCACGAACTCCCGGCTGCGCGTGGCGCCGGCCGAGAAGAAGGCAATGTCGACGCCCTTGAAGGACTCCGCGGTCAGCTCCTCGACCGCGTGCGGCTTGCCCTTGAACTCCAGCGTCTTGCCGACCGAGCGCTTGGACGCCAGCAGCTTCAGGCTGGCGACGGGGAAGCTGCGACGCTCCATCACGCGCAGGATCTCGACGCCGACGGCGCCGGTTGCGCCGACAACAGCGATGTGCTGCGGGGCGATGTTCTGGGGCCTCATGATATGACCTTCGGTTGAGCAATAAAGCTGGCCGTCATTTTATCCGGCCCTATGATGGCCAACAACAAGAACGGGACTAATGGCCCGCGTTAGACGGCCTAAGGGAGGCTGCGCATGAGGCGACATGTATAGCTACATCGCCCGCAGGCTGGCGTTTGGCCTGCTCACCGTGGTCGGCGTGTCGATCATGGTGTTCATCATCATGCGCATTCTGCCGGGCGATCCGCTGGTCGCGATCTTCGGTCCGGACGGCTTCACCAAGCTGACCGAGGAGCAACGGGCCAACTATATGCGGGAGCTCGGGCTCTCCGACCCACTATGGGTACAGTATCTGGCCTGGGTCCGGCAGATTGCCGAGGGCAATTTCGGCCGCTCCTTCTTCCGTTCGGAGAGCGTCGCGGACATGCTGGTGCGGCGCGCGCCGCTGACCGCCGAGATCGCGCTCCTGTCGGTGCTCATCTCCTGGGCGGTCGGCATTCCCGTGGCCATCATCAGCGCGCTGAAGCCCAACACCGTGGCCGACAGCGCCGCCCGCTTCATCAGCATCCTGTTCCTGGCGGTGCCGGGCTTCTGGGTCGGCATGCTGATCGTGCTCGGCCTGCTGTTCTGGTTCGGCTACCGCGCCCCGCTCACCGGGGCGGCGCTGTTCACCGATCCGCTAGCCAACTTCGAGCTGGTGATCGGCCCGGCGATCGTGCTCGGGCTGGGACAGGCCGCCTATATCGCACGCATGGGCCGCTCGAGCCTGCTCGAGGTGATCCGCGAGGACTATGTCCGCACCGCCCGCGCCAAGGGGCTGAACGGCCGGCTGGTGATCGCCTGGCACGCCCTGCCCAACGCGCTGCTGCCGGTAATCACCCTGTCGGGCGTGCTGATGGGGCTGGTGCTGGCGGGCTCCGTCCCGGTCGAGCGCGCCTTCGCCACGCCGGGGCTGGGCTTCGCGATGTACATCGCCGTCAGCGAACGCGACATCTTCGTGATGCAGAACCTGGTGTTCCTCTACGCCGCGGTGTTCGTGCTGCTCAACATCCTGATCGACGTTGCGATCGCCCTCCTCGACCCACGGATCCGGCTCCGATGACCGTCACGCTCGACCGGCCCCTGCCGCCGCCGCCCTCCCGCCTGCGCAATGCATGGCGCGGGCTCGGCTATTTCTTCCGCCGCGCGCCGCTCTCCGCGTTCTGGGGCGTGATCGCCGCACTGATCGTCACCATGGCGGTTGCCGCGCCGGTCATCGCGCCTTACCCGCCGCTCAAGTCCGACTTCCGCGCCATGCAGAAGCCGCCGAGCGAGAAGCACTGGTTCGGCACCGACCAGATCGGCCGCGACACCCTCTCGCGCGTGATCCACGGCAGCCAGACCTCGCTCACCGTGGCGTTCGGCGCGGTGCTGTTCGGCACCACGCTCGGCGCGCTGTGGGGCCTGGCCTGCGGCTATTTCGGCGGCCGCTTCGACATGGTGAGCCAACGCCTCATCGAGTTCCTGCAGTCCTTTCCAGACCTGATCCTCGCCATGGCCATCGCCATGGCGCTGGGCGGCGGCATCGTGACGGTGATCGTCGCCATCGCCATCACCCGCATCCCTTTCGGCGGCCGCGTCATCCGCTCGGTCGTGCTGTCGCTCAAGGAGATGCAGTATGTCGAGGCGGCGCGCGGCATCGGCGCCTCGCACGCGCGCCTGATGTTCCGGCACATCCTGCCGCAATGCGTGGCGCCCTTCATGATCCTGGCGACCACCCATCTCGGCGTCGCCATCGTGATCGAGGCCTCGCTCGGCTTCCTCGGCGTCGGCGTCCCGCCGCCGACCCCGACCTGGGGCAACATGCTGTCCGACGCGCTCAACGCCGGCCTCGTGCCGCCGTGGTGGCTCGTCCTCTTCCCCGGCCTCGCCATCACCGTCACGGTGCTCGCCTTCAACCTCCTCGGCGACGGCATCCGCGACCTGCTCGACCCCCGGCCTGTCTCTTATACACATCTGACGCTGCCGACGAAGAGGATAGTGGTG
>CAMFJT010000147.1 GCA_945957125.1 uncultured Rhodospirillales bacterium
GTCGCCGCGCCAGTAGGCGCCCGACACCTTCGTGAGCTTGAACGCCTTGCCGAGCCGGCCCGTCGAGGGCAGGTGCGGGCCGAGGCACATGTCGAGCCACTCGCCCTGCCGGTAGACCGAGATCTCCTCGTCCTTGGGCAGCTCGTCGGACCATTCGGCCTTGTACTTCTCGCCGTGGTCGATGAAGTACTGCTTGATCTTCGGCCGGTCCCACACCTCGCGCACGATCGGCAGGTCGCGGTCGACGATCTCGGCCATGCGCTGCTCGATCTTCGCGAAGTCCTCGGGCGAGAACGGCTGGTCGCGCACGAAGTCGTAGTAGAAGCCTTCCTCCGTCGCCGGACCGAACGTGATCTGCGTACCGGGATAGAGTTCCTGCACCGCCTGAGCGAGGACGTGCGCGGCGTCGTGGCGCAGCAGCTCCAGCGCCTCCGGATCGCGCGCCGTGACGATGCCGATCTTCGCGTCACGATCCACGACCGTGGAAAGATCCTTCATCTTGCCGTCGACCCGGACGGCCAGCGCCGCCTTGGCGAGACCGGGGCCGATCGAGGCGGCGATGTCGGCGCCGCTCACCGGTTTGTCGAATTGGCGGACCGAACCGTCCGGCAGGGAAACATTGATCATGGAAACCACCTGAAAAGAGCATCTCGAACGCAGCCGGCCATCCGACGCGAGGCGTCGGCTGGCAGCGACCGGGAGGCGGCACAAAGGCTCGCGCCCGGCCGAATCAAGTTCGAACGGTGGTCAGTGTCGTCGGAGCGGGGAAAATCAACCGGTCCATGCGGCGGAGATAGAGGCGGCGGGCATTCCCGTCAAGTCGGCTCCTAGGGCCGGGTGCCGCTCCAGCTATAGGGGATGGCGGTGCCGTCGGGCTGGTAGGAGCCCGTCAGATTGCGCTCGCCGCGCGATTCGAGGCGGAAATAGCCACGGATCGGGAAGTCGGCATCGTCCGGCTGGGCGAAGCGGCCGGTCCAGACATCCTGGTTGTAGCCGACCGATCCGGTCAGCCTGGCGCTGGCGCCGTCGGTCTTCCAGGTTCCCTCCAGCACGCCGTTGCCGTTGGCGACGATGGTCAGGGTGCCGCGGCAGGGGCAATTCGTGCCCATCGGACCGCTCCAGCTCATGGTCCAGACGCCGAGGAAGTCGCCCGCGTTGCCGGTCGGCGGTCCGAGGAACTGGCCCGTGGGACCGCCGGCCGGGGGACCGGAGAGCTGCGCCTGCGCCGGCGCGGACGCGAGCGCGAGCAGGACCGCGAGCGCGGCACGAGGGAACGGCATGCGTCAGGCTCCTGTGTCCGACAGGCGTTCGTAGAGCGCCAGCAGGCGCGCGTTGCTTTGCGCCAGGCCATAGCGGCCGCGCACGTGCTCCTGCGCGGCGAGGGCGAGCTCGCCGCGCCGCTCGGCGGTGAGGGAGAGGGCGCTGTCGATCGCCCGGGCCAGCGATGCCGCGTCGCCTTGCGTCGCGAGCCATCCGGTGATCTCCGGGCGGACCGCCTCTGCCGCACCGCTGCCGTCGACCGCGACCACGGGGCGGCCCATCGCCTGCGCCTCGATCAGCGCACGGCTGAAGCCCTGCTGCCGCCCGCCGGTCGCGACCACGACATCGGCCAGCATGTAGGCGGCCGCGATGTCCTCCACCCATGGGCCGAGCTGGACGCGGCCCTGCAGCCCGGCCTGCAGGATGGCGCGTTCGAGCCCTTTCTCGAAGGCGGTCGGGGCGTCGCCCGATCCGAGCAGCAGGCAGAACACGTCGTCGCGTCCGAGCTGGCGGATCGCCTCGATCAGGTTCGGCCGGTCGTGCCCTTCGCGCGTGGCGCAGAGCACGACCAGGCGGTCGTCGGGAATGCGCCGCTCGGCGGCCAGCCGGATGACGCGATCGACGCGGATCGCCGCCGGGTTGAAGCGGTCGAGATTGATGCCGGGCTCGACGATCTCGATCCGGTCGGCCGCCGACGGCATCTGCGCCAGCGCATCGCGCGCGACGGCGTCCGATACGGCGACCAGCGCGTCGGCGCGCGCCTGCCGGCGCTCGACGAAGCGGTCCGTCGCGCTGGCACCGACGAACGGCCGATGCAGCGTGGCGATGCTCCTGACGCCGAGCCGCCGCGCCACCGCGCGCGCCACCCACGTCGTGGCCGGCGTGCGGCCCTGCACCACGGTCACGCCGGCGCCCTTCAGCCGTGCGGCGAGCCGCGCCGGCAGCGACAGGCGCGCCCATAGCGGATGTCCCTCGCCGGGCAGGTCGAGATGCTTGCCGCGCAGGCGCAGCAGCTCGGGCAGGAGCAGTCCACCGGCCGACGCAACGGTCGCGGTGCCGCCGGCGGCGATCACGGCCTGGGCGGCGTCGAGCGTGGTGCGGGCGAGGTTGCCGCCGGCGAGCGACGGCACGATCTGGAGAAGATGCGGAGCGGACACGGCTGTGGCAGGTATCACGCCATGAGCGACGGAGATAGGGTGCGGCGGCTGGCTCGCCCGGACGGCAACACGGTGGCTTACGCGAAGACCGACGGGCGAGGGCCGACCGTGGTTTTCCTGGGCGGTTTCCGTTCGGACATGACGGGAACCAAGGCCATTGCGCTGGAGAAATGGGCGCAAGGTGCGGGCAATGGCTATCTGCGCTTCGACTATCTCGGCCACGGCCAATCGTCGGGCCGCTTCGAGGACGGCACGATCGGCCGCTGGCTCGACGATTCGCTGGCGGCGATCGATGCGCTGACCGAGGGCAGGCTGGTGCTGGTCGGATCGAGCATGGGCGGCTGGCTCTCGCTGCTGGTGGCGCGCCAGCGTCCGGAGCGGCTGGCCGGCCTGGTGCTGATCGCCGCCGCGCCGGACTTCACCGAGCGCATGCTGCTGCAGAAGCTGTCGCCGGAGGATCGCGTCCTGCTGCAGCGCGAGGGCCGGCTCGAACGGCCGTCGCAATATTCGCCCGAGCCGTCGGTCTTCACCTGGAAGCTGATCGAGGAAGGCCGCGACCACCTCGTGCTCGACAAGCCGCTCGCCCTGCCCTGCCCGGTGCGGCTGCTGCACGGCCAGAGCGATCCCGACGTGCCGTGGGAATATTCCCTGCAGATCGCCCGGCACCTCGAGGCCCCGGAAGTCGTGACGACCTTCGTCAAGGACGGCGATCACCGCCTCAGCACCCCCGCCGACATCGCCCGCCTGGTCGCGACCGTCGAGGAGCTCGTCGTTCCGCGCTAGGCGAGAGCGGCGATGGCGCGCAGGCCCTCGCGATAGGTCGGATAGCGCAGCGCCACACCGAGCTCGCGCTTGAGGCGATCGTTCCGCACCCGGCGGCTTTCGGCGTAGAAGGAGCGCGCCATGGCGCTCATCGTCGGCGCCGCCTGCTCCCACGGGATGGCGGGCGGGATCGGCAGGCCGAGCAATTCGCAGGCGCAGGCGATCACGTCGCCGTTCGGCGCCGGCAGATCGTCGGCGACGTTGTAGATCGCGCCGGCCGACGGGCGCTTCATCGCCGCCAGCACGGCGGCCGCGATGTCCTCGACATGGATGCGCGAGAAGATCTGGCCGGGCTTGTCGATCCGCTGCGCGGTGCCCTCGCGCACCCGGTCGATGGCGCTGCGGCCGGGGCCGTAGATCCCGGGCAGCCGGAAGATCGTCGCTCCGAAGGCCTGCCATGCCTGCTCGGCGGCCAGCCGCGACAGGCTGCGCGGCTGGGTCGATCGCGGCGGCGTCGTCTCATCGACCCAGCCGCCGGCATGGTCGCCATAGACGCCGGTCGTCGAGAGATAGCCCAGCCATCGCGTACCGCCCAGCGCCGTCGCGTTTGTGCGCAGCGCGGGATCGCCTGTCGTGCCCGGCGCGACGGTGCACAGCACGTGGCTCGCCGCTTCGAGCACCGACGCCGCCAGCGGCGTCGTGCCGTCGAACAGGTGCGTCTCGATGCCCTCGGCCGCCAGGCGCGCAGCCTTCTCCGCGCCGGTCACGGTGCCGGCCACCTGCCAACCCTCGGCCCGCGCAAGCCTCGCGATTTCAAGGCCGCTATAGCCCAGGCCGAAGATGAAGAGGCGTTTGGTCATCTTGTCAGTTCTCGTACGTTTAATATCAATGGGTTAGATATTCGGGTCTCGGCAGGGTCTCTGAATTTGGCGTGTAAAAGTGGACACCATGAATACCTATGTGCAGCATGGTCAACGCCAGTCCTGAATCGGAATTGGGGGGAGCGGGATAGTGTCACTCAAGAAGGCGAAGCTGAAATCGAAATCGCTGTTGAGTAGGCTCGGTGGTGTCTCGGCATTCGGGTTTGGGGTGAGCTTCAAGCCGCCGGAGGCGGACCGAACAATCGTGCGGGAGTTGCTGACCTTCCTCGAAGACCGACGAGCGCTCTTCGTCTGCGCGATTTGGGAGCAGCCCAGGTTCGTTCTGCTGTCCGTTCAGCAGATGAGGACCGAGCTGACGAACACCTTGAAGCGATTGAGCGAGGGATCTCCGGCTGTAGAGTCGTGTCGCATGATGCGAGGTGCCTGTCGCGACTTCGTCAACAAGACCGACATGATGGACTTGCGAGAAATGGACCGGGGATTCGCCGAGGGATGGCAAGGAGAAACTTTCCTGCTTGCGCTTGGTGCTCTGCGGGCGACGTTCGGTCAGCAGATCGCGCTATTGGCGCACCTGTACGATGTGGACTTGGAGGAACATTTGTCGTCACTCTTGCCTCCGGTCGCAGAGACCTGATGGCTTGATATTTGGGGGAGACTAACTGAGAGATGGACGGCCCGTTCGCCATAGCAGAAACCTACATTAGAATTGAAGATGCGGCGCCGACGTCACGAACACTTGAACGTCGCGCAGCTCAATTGGAAGAGTACGCCCGATCCGTGGGCCTCGAAGTATTCGGACACGGGTTTAGTCTTGAAGTGCTGGTCGAGCCTGGCTCGATCATCGAGCGTTGCATTGTCTACGTCGGCCTTGCAGGCACCATCGTAACGGTCCTGACGGCGGACTACGGCAAGGGGAGGGAAAATGTTGAAGCGCTGTACCAGTCGTCGATCGCGTTTTCGGATAAGATTATTGCCAAGATTGTTCCCGACCGTCATGAAGGTCCGAATGACGACGACACCGACACTCATTTTTCAGCGGTAACTACGCGGCGCCGAACACTGACACTCGGAAAGTTGAAGCGGTCACTAGATGCGGCGAAAGATCTACAGGCTGATCCAAAATCAAAGAAGCTTCTCATAGAATTCCAGCGCCGCCTCTCGTTACTACTCGCTGACTGCGACTCCGAAGAAGAGCGGACACAATTCATTGGCATCTTGGAACAGGACGAAGCGTCTCGAAAAGCCTTGATGGAAGGATTTGGCAAGAACTACGCTAGCCTTGCACAATACCCACCTGACGCATCCCAATACGCTCCCCGTCAACATGACAAAACTGGATCATCGCCGTCAGCTGGACGGAAAAGATTGACCGCTGCCGAAAGAAGAGCATTGCCCAAGGCAGTGGTGCGCCGATTTTCGATCTGACTATCGCGAACCCGTATGCTGCACCGAATTCAAGCGGAGGTCAGGTACGTTCTTTTCTCGGACTGATAGTCCTTTGCAAAGAACTCCGCTCTGGCAAGGAAGTCATTTATCTCCTGTCGGCCGAAGTCTAAGGTCATCTCACCATTGTCATTGTTGATCGCGAGTACCGTTGGAAACTCATCATGTAAGTTTCCCGCCTCATCTTCCCACGCCTGCTGTACCTCGATTATGTCACCGACTTTTATATTGTTTGGGTTCATGTAATTTTACGCTGTGGTCCGCCACGTTAGTCACATCGGGCAGAACACAACGGACTAACTGATATACCTCCAGTATACCTTATCGCCTCCACCGCATGATGCGATGATGTCCACACCGCCAGCGATTCTGACAAAAAATCCAGCGATACTGACTCTTTTGTGAGGAGCGTTTGGGGTCTCTCCTGGGTCTCTCTGGCTCAGGTGCGTGGCCGTAAGTGGCTGAAATGAACTGGTGATTTGCTGACGGATTTGTGTCCTTGGTCCGCGTCGAATGGACACTCACGCGTGTTCGGACTCCATCTTGTCAGGAACGCCGCCACGCGGTTCTTTTCAACCATGTTGTTCACGCGGGCGATCCTCTCGACGACGCTGGCGGCCGCCGCAATGCCGGCGCTGGCCCA
Source organism: uncultured Rhodospirillales bacterium (assembly GCA_945957125.1). Classification (GTDB taxonomy): domain Bacteria; phylum Pseudomonadota; class Alphaproteobacteria; order Reyranellales; family Reyranellaceae; genus Reyranella. The sequence goes on from CAMFJT010000147.1 coordinate 6,147, forward strand.
GAAGGCCGATCCCTTTGCACAGGGCCCCAATCATCTGCGTCGCTACACCGAATGCATGCAGCTCGCGCGCAGTGAGCCGCTGAAGGCGCTGCCGATGGCGGAGAAGTGGAAGGCCGAAGGCGGCGCCCTCGGCGCGCGCCACTGCGTGGCGATCGCCATGTTCGAGAGCGGCAAGTTCGTGCAGGCGGCGACCCAGCTCGAGGTGATCGAGCGCGACATGGGCACCGATCGCCCGGGCGTACGGGCCGAGCTGCTGGCCCAGGCAGGCCAGGCCTGGATGGAGGCCAACCAGGCGGAGAATGCCGCCGCCGCGCAGAGCCGGGCGCTGGACCTCAAGCCCGGCGACATCGACCTGTGGGTCGATCGCGGGCTGAGCTACGCCGCCATGCGGGCGTGGCCGCGCGCCATCTCCGACTTCGATCGGGCGCTGAAGATCGCGCCGGACAAAGTCGAGATTCTGATCCTGCGCGCGGCGGCGTGGCGCAATGCCGGCGATCCGGCCAAGGCGCTGGCCGATGCCGACCGCGTGCTTAAGCGCGCGCCGGACCATTCCGAGGCGCTGCTGGAGCACGGCTTCGCGTTGCTGGCACGCGGCGACCGCAAGGCGGCGAGCGCCGATTTCGCCAAGGTCCAGAAGCTCGTCCCGCCGGACTCGGACGCGGCCAAGCGGGCGGCGCTGGGGCTGCGCGGCGAGCTGCCCGGGGCGGAGGCGCCGCCTGCCGCCGCTCGCCCTCCGAAGGACACGCCCCAGCCCTAGAAAGCCACGGATTGGTCAGCTAAGAGCACCATAATGCAACGCATTGCCCTCGCCCTCGCCACGCTTTCCCTCGCCGGAGCGGCCTTCGCCCAGACGCCGCCGGCCGCCCCCGAAACGTCGTCCTATTACCCCGCCCCGCCGCCCCTGCAGGCGCCGACGGTCGAGAAGGGAGTGCCGCTGACCGGCCTCACCTCGCCGCTCGCCGCGGGCCAGGCCGCGGTGACGCGCACGGTGATCGACTCCGACGCCGAGGCGCAGCTCTTCGCCAACGCCACGAAGATGACCTGGGGCCGCTACAGCAAGATCAAGGGTGCCAAGCCGGGCACCGTCGCGGTGACGAAGCAGGGCGCGCTGTGGACGGTCAAGGGCCGGCTGGAGAGCGTCGCACCCGGCACCGAGGGCGATTGGGTTTCGATCGACGGCGTTGTCGAGCGCATCGCCGCCAACACCATCCAGATCCGGGGCGAGGTCGCCTTCCGCGTCGCCAAGGTGCAGAACGGCACGGCCTGCAAGGTCGGCGGCGTGCTGCATTTCCGCCGCTCCGGCAAGTCGCAGGCCTGGCGCCTGGCCGAGGGCGACAACCCTTGTGACGGCACCCAGGAGATGTTCGACCTGGCCTACGAGAAGCCGGCCGAGAAGCGGCCCGTGCCGGCGCAGGGCAAGAAGAGCTGAGCGGAAGGCTGTTGGTGTTTCCGTCGTCCTGAGCGGGCGGAAGGTCCTTCGCTGCGCTCAGAGCTTGTAAATTTTTGATTCAAGAGAGTTTCCTGCTGGGAGCGCGGCTCTCCCAGCCATTCGAAAAATTCACAATCGCTCGGGACAACTTCGATTCGGACCTCAGCGCTGGCGGAGCCCGGCGATGGCGTTGCGGGCGAGCGTGTCGGCGCGTTCGTTCTCGGCGTGGCCGCTATGGCCCCGCACCCAGGTCCAGCGCAGCTTGTGCGGCTCGCCGGCGGCCAAGAGGCGTTGCCACAGCTCGACGTTCTTGACCGGCTGCTTGTCGGCGGTGAGCCAGCCCTTCTTCTTCCAGCCGTGAATCCACTTGGTGGCGCCGTCCATCACGTACTTGCTGTCGGTGTGGATGTGGACGAGGCAGGGGCGCTTCAGCGCCTCGAGCCCGGCGATCACGCCCATCAGCTCCATCTTGTTGTTGGTCGTGTGGAGCTCGCCGCCCGACAGCTCCTTCTCGCGCTGGCCCATGCGCAGGATCGCCGCCCAGCCGCCCGGGCCGGGATTGCCGCTGCACGCGCCGTCGGTGAACAGCTCGACCTGGGGAAGCTCGGTCACAGGCCGTAATCCGCCAGAGACCGCACGCCGCGATGAAAGCGCAGCCGGGCGAGATACTCGTTGGGGTCCTTGCGCTTGACCAGCGCGCCGGGCGGCGTGTGCGTCCAGTCGTAGAGCCGCGTCAGCATGAAGCGCAGCGCCGACCCGCGCGCCAGGATCGGCAGAGCCCGGCGCTCGTCCGCGTCCAGTGGGCGCACCTTGTCATAGGCCTGCAGCAGCGCCCGGGCCTTGGTGGCGTTGAAGGCGTTGTCCGGCTCGAAGCACCAGGCGTTGAGGCAGATCGCCACGTCGTAAGCGAGGAAATCGTTGCAGGCGAAATAGAAGTCGATGATCCCCGACAGCGCCTCGTGCAGGAAGAAGACGTTGTCGTTGAACAGGTCGGCATGGATGACGCCCGCCGGCAGCGCCGCGGGCCACTGCGCCTCGAAGAACTCGAGCTCGGCGGCCAGCTCGCGCTCGAGCGCGGGATCGATGTGGCGGCGCGAGCCTTCGAACAGCGGCCGCCAGCCCGCAACCGACAGCGCGTTGGGCCGCCGCAGCGCGAAGTCGAGACCGGCCAGGTGCAGGCCGGCCAGCGCCGCGCCGACCGGGCCGCAATGCTGCACCGTCATCCGCCGCGGCCACATGCCTTGCAGGAAGCTGGTCACCGCGGCGGGCTTGCCGGCGAGCGTGCGCAGCGCGTTGCCGTCGCGGCCATGGATCGGCCGCGGGCAGGTGATGCCGCGTTCGGCGAGATGGTCCATCAGGCCGAGGAAGAACGGCAGATCGCGCGGATCGACGCGTTTCTCGTAGAGCGTGACCATGTACGGGCCGCGCTCGGTGGTGAGCACGTAATTGGTGTTCTCGACGCCCTCGGCAATGCCCTTGAAGGAGACCGCGCTGCCGATGTCGTAGTCGGCGAGGAAGGCATCGAGCTCGGAATCGCTGACTTCGGTGTAGACCGCCATCAGGCCACCAGCTGGCGGGGCAGCTTGAAGACCACGCTTTCCTCGGTCGTGCGCACTTCCTCGACGGTCACCTCGTAGCGCAGCCGGCAGGCGGCGATCAGCTCGTCGACCAGCAGCTCCGGCGCGGAGGCGCCGGCGGTGATGCCGAGGCGACGCGCATCGCCCAGCCAGTCCCAGTCCATGTCGGCGGCGCGCTGCACCAAGCGCGACCGGGCACAGCCGTAGTTCGCCGCGACCTCGACCAGGCGCCTGGAGTTCGACGAGTTCGGCGCGCCGATCACCACCAGGGCCTCGCACTGCCCGGCGATCGCCTTGACCGCGGCCTGGCGATTGGTGGTTGCATAGCAGATGTCCTCCATCTTCGGCCCCTGGATCGCCGGGAACCGGTGGCGGAGGGCGGCGACGATCGCCGTGGTGTCGTCGACCGACAGGGTGGTCTGGGTGGCATAGGCGAGGTTGTGCGGGTCGGGGACGGGGATCGTCTCGGCCTGCGTCACGTCCTCGACGAGGATTACCTTGCCCTGGGGCAGCTGGCCCATGGTGCCGATCACCTCGGGATGGCCGGCATGGCCGATGAGGATCACGGTCCGTCCCGAATCGGCATGGCGCTCGGCCTCGCGATGGACCTTGGAGACCAGCGGGCAGGTGGCGTCGACATAGAGCAGGTTGCGGCGGGCGGCCTCGGCCGGCACCGCCTTCGGCACGCCGTGGGCGGAGAACACCACCGGCCGGTCATCGGGCACCTCGTCGAGCTCGTCGACGAAGATCGCGCCCTTGGCCTCCAGGCTTTCGACCACGAAGCGGTTGTGCACGATCTCGTGCCGGACATAGACCGGCCGACCGTAGCGCGCGAGGGCGCGCTCGACGATCTGGATGGCACGGTCGACGCCGGCGCAGAAGCCGCGCGGGCTCGCAAGCAGGATCGTGAGCGGCTTCTTGGCGTGGGTCATGATTACGGCTGGGCTGCGGTCGGCCCGCTCGCTTGCAGGCTCGGGGACCATTGCCTAGAGTCGCCCGGCAACGCAACGGGGAAACAACATGACCGAGCCGGTCGTCGCAGCCAAGGCACCCATCAAGATGGCGCTGGAGGCCGGGAAGGACTACTGGTGGTGTGCCTGCGGCCTGAGCCAGAAGCAGCCTTTCTGCGATGGCAGCCACAAGGGCACAGGCCTGGCGCCGATGAAGTACACGCCGGAAAAGTCCGGCGACTATTGGCTCTGCGCCTGCAAGCAGTCGAAGAACAAGCCGCTTTGCGACGGCACCCACAGGACACTGGCCTAGATATCGGCATGACCCTCGGAAAATTCGTTTCTTTCGCGCTCGCCGCCGTGATTCTGGCTGGCTGTGGCGGTTCGTCCAAGGACCAGCGGGCGGCATCCTATTGCCCGCCGCCGCTCACGGTGCAGGACGCCCAGAGCCTGACCCGCTTCAAGGACGGCGCGGGGCGCGATCCGCGCGACGTGATGTTCGAGGCCTCGCTCGTCAACGCCGGCACGAAATGCCAGCTGAGCCGCAACAGGATGGAGGTCGACGTCATCCTGCGGATCGCGGTCAATGCTGGGCCCTCGGTCGGCACCGGCGTGACGCGCGTGCCGTTCTTCGTGCGCGTGATCGACGGCAATGGCGGTGTCGTCCAGGGCAGCGACCAGTACGCCGACTACAAGATCAGCGCCGCCAGCCCGCGCGGCCTGTCGCAGGAGGAGATGGCGGTCACGCTGCCCTTCTCCAACCTCACCGACCTCGGCGGCTACCGCATCGCCGTCGGCCTGAAGCCGTCCCAGCAGGAACTCGAGTACAACCGCCGTTCGGGCGCGCGGTAACGGAGGTCTTGCGCTCGGGGGTCGCCACTCCGGTGGCGCGCCCATAGGCGCTGACCTTGGCTTCTTCCGTGCTCCTCCCCCGTCATACGGGGGAGGAGGAAGAGTGGCAAAGTTAGCGCTTATGAGTGGCGCGCCCCTGGCATAAGGAGACGCGGGTCTACAAAAACCCCGTCGACAGCCAGGGAATGGCGGCGACCGCCACAAGCCCGACCAGCAGCGCGCCAAGATAGGGCCAGATCCGCTTCATGCCGGCGTCAGGCGAGACCTGGCCGATGGCACAGGCGGCGTAGTAGCCGACGCCGAGCGGCGGCGCGAAGAGGCCGACGCCCATCGCCAGGATCACCACCATGGCGTAGTGCACCTCGTTGACGTGCGCGGCCTTGGCGATCGGGAAGAGCAGCGGGCCGAACAGCACGATCGCCGGAATGCCCTCCAGCACGCTGCCCAGGATCACGAAGGCCACGATCGAGATCATCAGGAAGCCGAAGCCGCCGCCCGGCACCGCGGCCATCGCCTGGGCGAGCTGGCGCGAGAAGCCCGACTGGGTCAGCGCCCAGGCCATGGAGGTGGCCGTGCCGATGATCAGCAGGATGGCGCCCGACAGGCAGGCGGTATCGAGCAGCATCGGATAGAGCTTCTTCCAGTCGAACTGGCGGTAGATCAGCAGGCCGCAGATCGAGGCATAAGCGATGCCGATGGTCGAGACCTCGGTCGCCGTCGCCACGCCCTCGACCACCGCCGAGCGGATGACGAACGGCAGCAGCAGGGCCGGCAGGGCGATCAGGAAGGTGCGCCCGATCTCGCCGCGCGAGGCGCGCTCGCCGACCGCCTCGCCGCGCGAGCGCCACCACGCGACGACGCCGAGCGCGATCGCCAGCACCAGGCTGGGCAGCAGCCCGCCGGTGAACAGCGCGGCGATCGACACGCCGGTCACCGAGCCGATGGTGATCAGCACCAGGCTGGGCGGGATCGTCTCGCTCATCGCGCCCGAGGCCGACAGGATCGAGACCATCTCGCCGTCATCCGAGCCGCGCCGCTTCATCTCGGGGAACAGCACGGGTGCCACCGCCGCCATGTCGGCGGCCTTCGAGCCGGAGATGCCCGACACGAGATACATGGCGCCCAGCAGCACGTAGTACAGGCCGCCGCGGACATGGCCGAGCAGGCCGGCGAGGAAGGCGACCATGGCGCGCGCCATGCCGGTCATGTCGATCAGCAGGCCGAGGAAGACGAACAACGGCACGGCGAGCAGCACCAGCCCGCTCATGCCCTCGTCCATGCGCGAGACCACGACGGTGAGCGGCACCTTCGTGACGCACATCAGGAAAGCGACGGTGGCGGTGCCGAACGCGAAGCCGATCGGCACGCCGAGCAGCACGCCGGCCGAGAGCAGCAGGACGAAGAAGAAGGCGAGGTTCCAGTTGCCGATCGCCTTGAGCAGGGGTGCCGCGAGCCACAGCCCGCCGGCGATCGCGGCCAGCACCGCGAGGATGGCGAGCAGCGGCACCAGGCGCAGCCGCAAGAGGCGCAGCACGCAGCTCAGCAGCATCAGCACGACGCCGACCGGGATGGCGCCGGCGCGCACGATGTTCGACAGGCCGAGCGCCGGCGTCTCGATGTAGTATTCGTCCGCCGCATACTCGACGGCGATCGGCAGCAGCACGGCGAGGAAGATCGCGGGCACCACGAGCGCCAGCACGTCGGCATATTCGCGCTTGAGCGGCGAGAGCTGGCCGATCACCGCGGTGAGCCGCATGTGCTGCATGCGCTGCAGCGCCACCACCGAGCCCAGCATGGCGAGCCACAGGAACAGGATCGAGGCGAGCTCGTCGCTCCACACGAAAGGATGGTGGAAGACGAAGCGGCTGATCACGCCGGCCAGCAGCACGACGATCTCGACCATCACCAGCGCCGCCGTGGGCAATTCCACGCCGACGCGCAGTCCGTTCTCGATGCGGGCGATCATGTTCCTCTCCCCGAAAGGAACAGGGCATGCGCCAATGTGCAAATCCCCGTCGTCCCGACCGGAGCCGAGCGCAGCGAGGCGTAGCGGAGGGACCTCCTCGTGCAACGCCTGCCGGGATGAACAGGTCCCTCGACTACGCTTCGCTCCGCTCGGGACGACGTAAAACGGGTCATATGCGAATGCCCTGCCCAAGGGGGAGAGGAAGACGACCTACGACAGGCTGCCGACGGCCTTTTCCAGGGTGCCCCAGGCCTCGGCGCCGAACTTGCCTTTCCACTCCTCGTAGAAGCCGGCCTTCTTCAGCGCGCCGCGGAAGGCGGTCGCGTCGGTGTCGACGAACTGCAGGCCCTTGCCCTTGAGCGTCGCGGCGACGGTGTCGTTCATCTTGGCGAGATCGGCGCGCTCGTCGAGCGCGGAGGCGTTGAACTCCGCCTCGACGATCTCGCGCAGGTTGGCCGGCATCGCGTCGAACGACTTCTTGTTGGCGAGCAGCCAGAAGCCGTCCCACATGTGGTTGGTGATGGCGACGTACTTCTGCACCTCGTAGAGCTTGGCGGTGTCGATCAGCGACAGCGGGTTCTCCTGGCCGTCGACCACCTTGGTCTGCAGCGCGGTGTAGACCTCGTTGAAGTTGATCGTGGTCGGCGAGGCGCCGAACGCCTTGAACATGCTGGTCCAGAGCGGGCTGGCCGGGACGCGGATCTTGAAGCCCGAGAGGTCCTCCGGCGTCTTGACCGGCTTGGTCGAGCTGGTGATCTGGCGATAGCCGTTGTCGTACATCTTGGCGAAGGCGTAGAGGCCGCGCTTGGCGATCTCGCCGCGCACCAGCGTGCCGAGCGCGCCGTCCATCGTCGGCCACACCTGGCTGTAGTCCTTGAACGCGAAGCCCACGCCGTTGATCGAGGCGACCGGCACCAGCGTCGACAGGATCAAGCCCGACAGCGTGAAGAATTCCAGCGCGCCGGAACGGAGCTGGCTCAGCATGTCGGTGTCCGAGCCGAGCTGGTTGTTCGGGAATACCTGGATCTCGACCTTGCCGCCGGTCTTCTCCTTGATCCGTGCCGCCGCTTCGGTGGTGCGGATGGTGAGCGGGTGGGTGACCGGCGAGTTGTTCGCGTACTTGTAGGTGAACTCGGCGGCATTGGCGGGACGGGTGCGGATCGCCACCAGCGGCAGGGCGGTGGAGCCGGCGAGAGCCGTGGTCAGGAGCCGGCGGCGCGGCAGGCGGATCGTCATCGTGGCGTTACTCCCGTGAAAGTTGGGGAGGTATTGCCGTCAATTGCCCGCCGCTGGCAATACCGGCGTGAGCCAGGTCCGCTCCTCGATCAGGATGCAGCGCTGCTCTTGCGCGAAGCGGAAATTCGCCATCGCCGCAGGGTCGGCCTTGAGCCGCGCACGGTAGGCCTCGTAGGCGGCCAGGCTGTCGAACGAGATCAGGGCGTGGGCGATGTTGTTGGTCCCTTCATGCGGCATGAAGTAGCCCAGCAGCTCGCCGCCGCAGGCCGGGATGATGGTCAGCCAGTTGCGGGCGTAGGTTTCGAAAGCGTCGCGCTTGAACGGGTCGAGGACATAGCGGATCGCGCAGGTGACGGTCATGGGGGCTCCTAAGGGACGACCCAAGCTAATGTCGGCCTGCGGGTGGATGTTTCGGCGGATGCCGAAGCGGTAGGTTGACACCTGTGCGGTTCGCTGGGCGCGCGCCACTCCAGCGCAAGACTCTGGTAGAATATGCATGACACGCGAGGAGGGTTCGGTGAGCGCTTATGCGGATCGGCTGGAGGCCCTGGCGGCGGACGCTGCGGATCGCTGCACCGGCTGCGGCAAATGCTTCGAGGTCTGCCCGACGGCGCGTGAGATCGGGCTCGATGCCGGCGAGGCGAAGCTGCGTGTCGCGGAGCTCTCCGCCCTGACGCAGGGCGGGCCGGCGGCGGCGGGCGTGATGAAATGGCTCAACGCCTGCGACGGCAGCGCGCGCTGCATCGATGCCTGTCCCGAGGGCATCAACGTCCGCCAGTGGGTGACCATCGCCAAGATGAAGGCGCTCGAGGCGGCGCGGCCGCGGGCCGAGGGCGCGACGGCGGCGGCTACCCGCTTCCGCAACATGGCGCAGGCCGTCCGGCTGCTGGCGAGCATGCAGCTTCCGTCGGCGACCCTGCAGAAGATCCTCGCACCGGCCGAGAAGCGTACGGCGGACGTGCTGTTCTATACCGGCTGCAACGTGCTGCGCACGCCGCACATCGTGCTCAACGTGATGGACATCCTCGACGCGCTGGAGCTCGACTTCGACGTGGTTGGCGGCACGGCACATTGCTGCGGCGTCTACCAGTTCCAGGAAGCCGACCTGCCGACCTACGAGCGGATGGGCCATCGCACCTTCCAGCGCTTCGGCCAGTCGGGCGCTTCCAAGGTGCTGACCTGGTGCCCGACCTGCACCAAGAACTTCGACGAGCTGGAGCAGGCGGTCAAGCCCGCGTCGTTCGATCTCGGCCATGTCAGCGAGTTCCTCGCCGCCAACCTCGACGCGCTGAAGGCGCGCTTCACGCGCGACCAACCGAAGCGCCGCGTGGTGATCCACGAGCATCTCGGCATCGGCGCGACGCTGTCGAGCATCGCCCGCCTGCTCGAGGCGGTGCCCAACCTCGAGCTGGTCGAGCTGCCGCAGGATTCTGGCTTCTCGTATGCTTGCGGCGGGCAGGCAGCCAAGTTCAAGGACCGCGAGCAGGCGATCCATCGCGCGCTCGCCGAGGGGGCGGTAGCCGCCGGCGCCGACACCATCGTCACCATGTACCATTCCTGCCATCGCGCATTGGCCGGCGCCGAAGCGGTCTATCCGCTGAAGGTGGTGAACTTCACCGACGTGCTGGCCGAGGCGCTCGGTCGCGGCGGGCATCCGGACTACTACCGGCTCTACAAGAAGGGCGGCGCGATGGACGAGGCGGTCGCCGCCGCGAGAAGGTTCCTGCAGGACAACGGCGTGCGCGTCGACGAGAGCTCGGTGCAGTCGCTCACCGCCGACATCTTCAACGAGACCGGCCTCGGCGGCCCGCGCGATGCCTTCCGCGACGCGTTCACGACGCTGGCGCGTTCGTCCTGACGGTCCCTCCCCGCTCGCGGGCAGGGCTATCGCATATTGACTTACCCTCCCCCGTCTTCGGGGGAGGTGGCCGCGTCTTACGCGGACGGAGGGGTCATG
>CAMFJT010000148.1 GCA_945957125.1 uncultured Rhodospirillales bacterium
ATTATTGCGCCTTTGGGAATCCCCTGATTCTTTCTTTTCGCTCGATGCTCTAGCCCGCCCGATCGGCAAGCCGCATCCTTCATCGTCGCGCTTGCGGCTTTCGAGCCCGATGATCGAGCGAAAGCAGTTGTCATCGCACACGCCGATGGCAAGGACGGTTTCGTATCCCTCGTACTCGATGATCAGGCCGCCGCCATCGTCCGTCCCGTGGGCGACGCGATGGGCGGCGGACCCGAGCGCGATAGTTCCGGCTTAGGCCCCGAAGGCGGCCATCAGATCGGTTCGCCCTCTGATGATGCGCGGCCAGCCGGGAACCTCGTGCAGCGCACCCGCGCGGATCGGGGAGCCGCCCGTTCACAGTCGGCATACCTCCTCATCGTGCGGCGTCCCGGCCGAAAGCATCGGCCACCAGCGTGTACTGCACCCGCATGATCGACAGGCGGCGGTAAAAGTTCAGCAGGTCGCGGGCCGGACCGGTCATGCGCTCGTAGCCCGACATGAAGGCCACGATGATGCCGATCTCCGTGCGGTCCTCGATGGCCAGCCAGCCGCCGACCATGAGGATGCTGAGCAGGCCCATCCCGGTGACGAGCTGGTTGAACGACTTGGTCGCGACCTTGAGGTTCGCAAAGCGCAGGCGGAGCGCATAGATGCGGTCGACCAGCCCCTGGGCTTCGGCCTCCTTCGCCGCGTCGCGGCCGTCGTCGCGGAGGACCGCCTGTCCCAGCGAACGCACCACGGTGATCTTCGACCGCGACAGCCCGTTGAGGATCGGCTGCGTCAGGCCGACCACGACGACCGACGGCACCAGGAACACGATCGCCACGATCGCGACCAGCGGCTCGATCAGCAGCATGTAGGCCGCGATGCTGAGCACGGTGCCGGCCTGCAGCATGGGCAGGGAGATGCTCTCGGCGGTGAAGCCCCCGACCTTCTCCGACTCCGCCGAGATGATGGCCTGCCGCGTGCCTTGCTCGACGCCCTCGAGCGGCTCGCGCCCCACGAACCGCCGGCGGAGCAGCCGGGTGACGCCTTCGGCGATCCGGTGCAGGTAGGCGTCGCGCAGGAATTTCAGGACGCCCTGCAGCAGCAGGACGGCAAGATATGTCCCGCCGAGGGCCAGCAACAGCTCGACGGTGGAATGAGCGACGGCATAATTGACGATCTTGCGCTGCAGCTCCAGCGGCGCCAGCGAGAGCGGAAAGACCGCCAGCGTGAGCAGGCCGAGCCTGACCTGCTCCCGGCGGGTGGCCTGGAAAACGAAGCCGTAGAGCGACGGCGACATCGCCCCGCCGGGCCAGTCGCGCACCGACGGCAGCGCCCAATGGTAGAGCCGCACCAGCGGCGAAGCTCCCCGATCCAGATCGTCCATGTCCGATGTCCCCTCGCAGACCGGCATGACGTGTACAGCAGAATCCCGTCGTCCCGAGAGCCGGTGAATTTTGCCAATCGGTGTCATCCCGCTGGGAGCGGCTCTCCAGAGCCGCGCTCATGGGCGCCAACTTTTCACATCTTCCACTTCCCCCGTCATACGGGGGAGGCCGGGTGGGGGCAGGCGACCCGGCAAGTATTTCCGTTTTCAGATCATGATCTGCAACGAGACGACAACTTTACCGAGGCTTCCCCCCACCCATCCTCCCCCGTCAGACGGGGGAGGAGCACGAATGAAACCAACGTTAGTGCCTATAAGAGCCGCGCTCCCGGCTACACCAGCCGGTAGCCGACGCCGGGTTCGGTCAGGACGTGCCGCGGGGTCGAGGGGTCGGCCTCGATCTTCTGGCGGAGCTGGCGGACATAGACGCGCAGATATTGCGGATCGACCGATTCGTCGCGCCACACCTCGCGCAGCAGGTGCTTGTGGGTCAGCACCTTGCCGGCATGGATCGCGAGCTGCTCGAGGATGTCGTATTCCTTGGGCGACAGCTTCACGTCCTCGGTACCGCGCTTCACGAGCCGGCGTACGAGGTCGACGCTGAGGTCGTCGCTCGTGAAGGTCCGATCCGACCCCTGCTGCTGCAGGCGGTGGCGCAGGGCGGCGCGCAGGCGGGCCATCAGCTCGTCGGCGCCGAACGGCTTGGTGACGTAGTCGTCGGCGCCGGCATCGAGCGCCGTCACCTTGGCCGCCTCCTCGCCGCGGCTCGACAGGACGACGATCGGAACGGGGCTGGCCTCGCGGATCCGGCCGATCAGCACGAGCCCGTCGATGTCGGGCAGGCCGAGATCGAGCAGCACGAGGTCGGGCCGGTGATGGCGCAGCGCCGTCAGTGCCTCCGCGCCGGTCGCGGCCTCGATCGTGCGATAGTCCTGCGCGCCCAGCGTCATGCGCAGCAGGCGGCGGATCGGCGGTTCGTCCTCGACGATGAGGATAACGGCGGCGTCTCCGGTCATGCGGGGTAGCTGATCACGAATTCCGCGCCCCTGCGATCCCCGCGATTGCGCGCTGCGATCGTGCCGCCCTGGACCTCGACGAACCCCTTGGCGATGGCGAGCCCGAGGCCGGTGCCCGCCCGGCGCCGGTCGCCGTCGCCGGCGCGGTAGAACTTGTCGAACAGCCGCCCGAGTGCGGCCGGATCGATGCCCGGCCCCTCGTCGCGCACCGCGATCTCGACGCACTCGCCGACGCGGCGGCCCTCGACCTCGATGCGGCCGCGTGCCTCCGAGTATTTCGCGGCGTTGTCCAGCAGGTTGAACAATGCCTGCTCGGCCAGCACGAAATCGAGCGACAGCGACGGCAAGTCCGGGGCGACGGTCGAGGCGACGGTTCGATCCTTCAACAGGGGCGCCGCGCGCCGCAACGCGGTCGAGATCAGGTCACCGACCTCGACGGCCTCGCGCCGCGGCACGATCGCGCCGGCATCGAGCCGTGTCATGTCGAGCAGGTTGCCGACGAACCGGTCGAGCCGCTGGGCTTCGCTGAGCGCGGTGCCGACCAGCTCCTCGCGCGCGGCGGCGTCGTAGCGATCGCCGTAGCTGCGCAGGCTCGACAGCGCGCCGATGATCGAGGCGAGCGGCGTGCGCAGGTCGTGCGACACCGAGGTCAGCATGGCCGAGCGTAGCCGCTCGCGCTCCGCCCCGAGGCGCGCCTGGTCGATGTCGGCGGCGAGCGCCACTCGTTCGATCGCCACGGCGGCCTGGTTGCCGACCGCCTCGAGCAGGCGGCGCGCGGAGGACGCGATCTCGCCCGCCCCACCGGCCGGCAGCACGCCGATCACGCCGATCGCCGAGCGGCTGGTGCGGATCGGCACGAACAGCCATCGCCCGCCCGGCAAGGTGTCGGTGCCGCGCCCGGTCGGCCGCTCGGCGTCCCACGACCAGCGTGCCGCGGCGAGGTCGGCGTCGCTGAAGTCGCTGTCGGGCGGGAACGCCGCGCGCAGCGTCAACCGGCCGGTCTCCGACGGGCTCTTCTCCGGCATCAGGATGGCGATCTCCGCGCCCATCAGCCGGGCGAGATGGGTCACCACGATCCACAGCAGGTCGTCGAGATCGATCACGCCGGCGATCTTGCGGCTGAAGGCGTAGAGCTCGGCGGTCGTGCGCGCCTCGCGCCGCGCGGCTTCGGTCTGGGCGCGGGTGCGCGTGCCCAGCGCGCTCGCCACGATCGCCACGAACATGAGGAAGAACAGCGCCAGCAGGTTCGCCGGATCGGCGATGGTGAACTGGTAGAGCGGCGGCAGGAAGAAGAAGTTGAAGCACAGAACGGAGAGCGCCGAGACCCAGAGCGACGGGACCAGCCCGTGCCGCGCCGCCGCGACCATGACCGGCACGACGAAGATCAGCGAGATGTTGGGCAGGCCGAGCTGGTCGTTGATCGTCACGCCCGCGGCCGTCGCGGCGGCGGTCGTCAGCATGCCTTCGAGATACGGACCGATCGTGCGCGGCGCGCCGAACGACCAGTCCATCGGGCCGTGCGGCTCGGCCTTGTCGCCTGACGGCGCCACTTCGACGGCGAGGCCCGACCCGCTGCGCACCAGCGCGTCGACCACCGAGCCATGGCGCAGCTCGAACCAGCGCGAGCGACGGGACTTGCCCACCACCACCCGCGTGGCGTTGCGCGAGCGGGCGAAGGCCAGCACCTCCTCGACGACCGAGCGACCGGGCAGGCGCACCACTTCCGCGCCGAGCTGCTCGGCCAGCCGCAGGGCATCGGCGAGCCGCGCCTGCTCGATCTCGCTCAGCAGGGCGTGCCGGCCGGTCTCGACATGGAGCGCGATCAGCTCGGCATCGAGCCCGTCGGCGGTGCGCTTGGCCGCGCGCACGGTGTTGGCCGCATCCGGTCCCGGATCGACGCAGACCACGACGCGCTCGCCCGCGCCCCACGGCCCGGTGATTGCATGCTCGCGCATGTAGCTCAGCATCTGGTCGTCGACGCGCTCGGCGGTGCGGCGCAGCGCCAGCTCGCGCAGAGCGGTGAGGTTGCCGGGCGAAAAATAGTGCTTCAGCGCGCGCTGGGCATGCTCACGGACATAGACCTTGCCCTCGCCGAGCCGCGCGATCAGGTCGGCCGGCGTGATGTCGACAAGCTCGACATCGTCGGCCGCATCGACCACCGAATCGGGGACCGTCTCGCGCACGCGGATGCGGGTGATGCGCGCGACGACGTCGTTCAGGCTCTCGACGTGCTGGACGTTGAGGGTCGAATAGACGTCGATGCCCGCCGCGAGCAGGTCCTGGACGTCGAGATAGCGCTTGGGATGATGGCTGCCCGGTGCGTTGCTGTGCGCCAGCTCGTCGACCAGCACCAGCGCCGGCCGCCGCGCCAGGATGGCGTCGAGGTCCATCTCCTCCAGCGTGCGGCCCCTGTACTCGACCTGCCGCCGCGGGATCACCTCCAGCCCGGCGAGCCGGGCTTCGGTTTCGGCGCGGCCGTGCGTCTCGACCACGCCGACCACGACATCGACCCCTTCGGCCTTGCGCCGCCCGGCAGCCACCAGCATCTCGTAGGTCTTGCCGACGCCGGGAGCGGCGCCGAAGAAGATCCTGAGCTTGCCGCGCCCTTCCCGCTGCGCCGCTTTCAGCAGGGCGTCGGGGGACGGGCGGGTTCGGTCATTCATGGCCGCAAGTCCTGCACAAGATCATGCTCTTGCCGGACCGCGGGCGTCTCGCCCGCCTCATAAGCATGAGCAGGCGGGACGCCCGCGGTCCGGCAAGACGATGGCAGGTCCTTCGGAACATGGGCAAAAGCTCTGCTTTGCCCAAGATGTCACCGAGCCTTCAGCCCGTCGAGCGCCATGTTCAACCGCAGGACGTTGACCCTCGGCTCGCCGATCAGGGCGAACAGGCGGCCCTCGGTGTACTGCTGCACGAGCTGGCGGACCGGTGCCTCGTCGAGCTTCCGCTCGCGGGCGACGCGCGGCACCTGGAACAGCGCCGCCTCCGGAGAGATGTCCGGATCCAGGCCGCTGCCCGAGGTGGTGACCAGGTCGATCGGCACGCGCGCGCCGGGGTTTTCCGCCTTCAGCTTCTCGACCTCTTCCTTGACCCGCTCGATCAGGGCCTTGGCGGTGGGACCAGCGTTGCTGCCCGACGAATTGGCGGCGTTGTAAGGCGAAGGCACCGTCTTCGTCGAATCGTTGGGATCGGTGTCGGAGGTGGCCGACGGCCGGCCGTGGAAATAGCCCGGACCGCTGAAATTCTGGCCGATCAGCGCCGAGCCGATCACCTTGCCGTCCTTCTCGATCAGGCTGCCGTTGGCCTGGTGCGGGAAGACGAGCTGCGCGAGGCCGGTCATGGCCAGCGGATAGGCCAGGCCGGTCAGGACGGTCATGAGCAGGATCATGACGACGGCGGGACGGATTTCTTTCACCATGGCGGAATCCTCACGCAAGCCCGATGGCGGCGATCGCCATGTCGATCAGCTTGATGCCGACGAACGGCACGATCACGCCGCCCAGGCCGTAGATCAGCAGGTTGCGCAGCAGCACGGTCGACGCGCCGGCCGGCCGGTAGGTCACGCCGCGCAGCGCCAGCGGGATCAGCGCGACGATGACCAGCGCGTTGAAGACGATGGCCGACAGGATGGCGCTCTGCGGCGTGGCGAGCCCCATCAGGTTCATCGCCTGGAGCTGCGGGTAGAAGGCGACGAACATCGCCGGGATGATGGCGAAATACTTCGCCACGTCGTTGGCGATCGAGAAGGTGGTGAGCGCGCCGCGCGTCATGAGGAGCTGCTTGCCGATCTCGACGATCTCGATGAGCTTGGCCGGATCGCTGTCGAGGTCGACCATGTTGCCGGCCTCGCGCGCGGCCATGGTGCCGGTGTTCATCGCCACGCCGACATCGGCCTGGGCGAGCGCCGGCGCGTCGTTGGTGCCGTCGCCGCACATCGCCACAAGCTTGCCCTGTGCCTGCTCCTCGCGGATCAGCCGAAGCTTGGCCTCGGGCGTGGCCTGGGCGAGGAAATCGTCGACGCCCGCCTCGGCGGCGATGGCCGCGGCGGTCAGCGGATTGTCGCCGGTGATCATGACGGTACGGATACCCATCCGGCGCAAGGTCGCGAAGCGCTCGCGGATGCCGCCCTTCACGATGTCCTTGAGATGGATGACGCCGAGCAGCCGGCCATCCTTCGACACCGCGAGCGGCGTGCCGCCTTCCTTCGCGATCCTGGCCGCGATCGCCTCGATCTCGCGCACGCGCTGCGGATCGGCGGCGCGGCAGAGGGCAACGACGGCATCCACCGCGCCCTTGCGGATCGACGCGCCCTCGGCATCGATGCCGCTGATGCGGGTCTGGGCCGAGAAGGCGACGAACGTCGCATGCAGCGGCGCCATGTCCCGGCCGCGGATGCCGTACTGTTCCTTGGCGAGCACGACGATCGAGCGGCCTTCCGGCGTCTCGTCGCTGAGCGAGGCGAGCTGGGCGGCATCGGCCAGCTCGCGCTCTTCGACTCCCGCGACCGGCAGGAACTGCGTCGCCTGCCGGTTGCCCAGGGTGATGGTGCCGGTCTTGTCGAGCAGCAGCGTGTCGACATCGCCCGCCGCCTCGACGGCGCGGCCCGACATGGCGAGCACGTTGAAGCGCACCAGCCGGTCCATGCCGGCGATGCCGATGGCGGAGAGCAGAGCGCCGATCGTCGTGGGGATCAGGGTGACGAACAGCGCCACGAGCACCAGCACGCCCATCGTGCCGCCGGCATAGGCGGCGAAGCTCGGGATGCTGGCGACCGAGAAGACGAAGATGATCGTCATGCCGGCGAGCAGGATGTTGAGCGCGATCTCGTTCGGCGTCTTCTGCCGCTCGGCGCCCTCGACAAGCGCGATCATGCGGTCGATGAAGGTCGAGCCGGGCTCGGCCGTGATGCGCACCTTGATCCAGTCCGAGATGACCTGCGTGCCGCCGGTGACCGCCGAGCGGTCGCCGCCGCTCTCGCGGATCACCGGCGCGGACTCGCCGGTGATCGCCGCCTCGTTGACCGACGCCACGCCTTCGATCACCTCGCCGTCGGAGGGGATCAGGTCGCCGGCCTCGACGAGGACCACGTCGCCCTTGCGCAGCGCCGGCGCCGGCACCTCGGTCCAAGTCGCGGCCGCCGGGTCGGCGAGCTTCTTCGCCGTCGTCTCGGTCTTCGCCCGGCGCAGGGTTGCGGCCTGCGCCTTGCCGCGGCCCTCGGCGACCGCCTCGGCGAAGTTGGCGAAAAGCACGGTGAACCAGAGCCAGAGATTGATCTGCAGCGCGAAGCCCAGGCCACTGGCGCCATTCACCAGGTCGCGCACGAAGAGGACGGTCGTCAGCGTCGCCACGACCTCGACGGTGAACATCACCGGGTTGCGTACCATCACCCGCGGATCGAGCTTGCGGATGGCGTCGATCGCCGCCGGGCCGAGAATCCCCGGATCGACCAGCGTGGCGGCAGTCCTGCCAGACATCTTGCGCTCCTAGAACAGGGTGCCGGCGCGCATCGCGAAGTGCTCGGCCAGCGGGCCGAGGGCGAGCGCCGGAAAGAAGGTGAGGCCGCCGACGATCAGGATCACGCCGACGACCAGGCCGACGAACACCGGCCCGTGGGTCGGGAAGGTGCCGGCCGAGGCGGGCACGATCTTCTTCGCGGCAAGCGAGCCCGCGATCGCCAGCATCGGCACGATCATCAGGAAGCGCCCGACGAACATCGCAAGGCCGATGGTCGTATTGTAGAAAAGCGTATTCGCGCTGATTCCGGCGAAGGCGGAGCCGTTGTTGCCGGTGCCCGACGTGTAGGCATAGAGGATCTCGCTGAAGCCGTGCGGTCCCTGGTTGGCCGGCCCCGCGAGACCGGCATCGACCACCGTGGCGACGGCGGTGAAGCCCAGGATCGAGAGCGGCAGGACGAGGATGGCGAGCATCGCCATCTTCACCTCGCGGGCCTCGATCTTCTTGCCGAGATATTCCGGCGTGCGCCCGACCATCAGGCCGGCGACGAACACCGAGACGATGGCGAACAGCAACATGCCGTAGAGGCCAGAGCCGACGCCGCCATAGACGATCTCGCCGAGCTGGATGTTGAACAGCGGCACCAGCCCGCCGAGCGCGGTGAAGCTGTCGTGCATGGCGTTGACCGCGCCGCACGATGCGGCGGTCGTGACGGTCGCGAACAGCGCGGAGAGCGCGATGCCGAAGCGGACCTCCTTGCCCTCCATGTTGCCGCCCTCGAGCCCGAGACGGGCGAAGGCGGGATTGCCCGCCGCTTCGGCCCAGTAGGTGACGAGAACACCGCCCAGGAAGAGCACGCCCATGACCGCGAACACGGCCCAGCCCTGGCGTTCGTCGCCGACCATGCGGCCGAACACGTTGGTGAGGGCGGCGGCGATGGCGAAGATCAGCACCATCTGCACGAGATTGGTGAGCGCGTTCGGGTTCTCGAACGGATGGGCCGAGTTGGCGTTGAAGAAGCCGCCGCCGTTGGTGCCCAGCATCTTGATGGTTTCCTGGGAGGCCACCGGCCCCTGGGCAACGATCTGCTTGGCGCCCTCCAGCGTCGTGGCCTCGGTGTAGGCGGCGAGGTTCTGCGGCATGCCCTGCCAGACGAAGAACAGGGTGACGACGGCGGAGACCGGCAGCAGCACATAGAGGGTGGCGCGCACCAGATCGACCCAGAAGTTGCCGATGCCGGACGCCGAACGGCGCGCGAAGCCGCGCACCAGCGCGAGCGCCAGGGCCATGCCGGTCGCCGCCGAGACGAAGTTGTGCACGGTGAGCCCGGCCATCTGGACGAGGTAGCTCATCGTCGTCTCGGGGACGTAGGACTGCCAGTTGGTGTTGGTCACGAAGCTCATCGCCGTGTTGAAGGCGAGGCTCGGCTCGACGGCAGTCTGGCCCGCCGGGTTGAACGGCAGGACGGCCTGCAGGCGCATCAGCGCGTAGAGCAGGAGGAAGCCTGCCAGGCTGAACAGCAGCATGGAAGTGCCGTAGGCGACCCAGCCTTGCTCGCGCCGCGCGTCGACGCCGGCGAGCCGGTAGAGGCCGAGCTCGAGCGGTCCGAGCACGGGCGAGAGCAGCGTTCGCTTGCCGTCGAAGACGCGCGTCATGTAACCGCCGAGCGGCTTCACGATCAGCGTGACGATGAGGCAGAAAAGAGCGATCTGGAGCCAGCCTTCGATGGTCATCGCCGTCTCCTAGAAGCGTTCCGGCCGCAGCAGCGCGTAGACGAGATAACCGAGCAGGCCGAGAGTCACGGCCGCGCCCAGCGCATATTCGATCACCATGGCAGGGTCCCTAGAGCCGGTCGCAGGCGTGGGCATAGGCGATGGCGAGCGCGAAGCAGGCGCCGGCCGACGCGATCAGGATGAGATCGAGCATCTGGCGGCTCCAGCCGTCATTCCAAGCCGCAGAGGCTCAGGACGAGCGGAACGGCGCCGGCGATCGCCAGCATGACCGCCAGGGTCAGCCCGATCTCGAAGCCGACGCTTTCCGGCGTCGGATGGTCGGCCGGCCGGAAGACCACGGGAGCGGCATCGACCGGGAAGACAGGGAAGGGCTTGCGCATGGCGACAAGGTGGGACCGCGCCCCATAGAAAATCGAGCGGGGCAAAGGGCCCCGTTCATAGGAAGCTCATAGGAAATGAGCCGAGCGGAGGCATCTCGTCGGACGATGCCGGTCCATAGGAAACGCATAGGAATTTCGCTCCCGGCGTCACGCGATCGGAGATCCGCGCGAATCTGATTGACCGGCGAGGGTGATGCAGACGCAATATCGCCGCGCCATGTCCGTCGCCGCCCTCGCCCAACCTGCCGACCGCAAACGTACCGCCGGCCTCACCCTCGCCGCCCTCGGCGTGGTGTTCGGCGATATCGGAACCAGCCCGCTCTACACGATGAAGGAGTGCTTCAGCGAGTTCACCGGGCTGAAGCCGGTGCCGCAGGACGTGCTCGGCATCCTCTCGCTGATCACCTGGGCGCTGATCGTGATCGTCACGCTGAAATACGTGCTGGTCGTGATGCGCGCCGACAATCGCGGCGAAGGCGGCATCCTGGCCTTGATGGCGCTGGTGTCGCGCCGCACCGAGCTCGGACCGCGCCGGCGCACCTTCTATCTCATCATCGGTATCGCCGGCGCCGCGCTGTTCTACGGCGACTGCCTGCTCACGCCCGCGATCTCCGTGTTGAGCGCGGTCGAGGGCCTCGAGATCGCCGCCCCGGCACTCGAACCCCTGGTCGTGCCGTTGGCGCTCGGCGTCATCGTCGGGCTGTTCGCTGTCCAGCGGATCGGCACCGCCGGGGTCGGCCGCTGGTTCGGGCCGATCACCCTGGTCTGGTTCGTCGTGCTGCTGGCGCTCGGCCTGCACCAGATCGTGCAGGCGCCGCAGATCCTGCAGGCCCTGTCGCCGCATCACGCCGTCCTGTTCTTCGCCCACCACGGCGTCGTCGCCTTCGTGGCCCTCGGCGCGGTGACACTGGCGGTCACCGGGGCGGAGGCACTGTACGCCGACATGGGGCATTTCGGCGCCAAACCCATCCGGATGGCCTGGCTCGGCATCGTGCTGCCGGCCCTGCTCGCCAACTACTACGGGCAGGGCGCACTGCTGCTGGCCGATCCGTCGGCACTGGAGAACCCGTTCTTCCGCCTCGCGCCGTCCTGGATGCTCTATCCGCTGGTCGCGCTCGCCACCGCCGCAACCGTGATCGCCTCGCAGGCGACCATCTCCGGCGCGTTCTCGATGGCCCAGCAGGCCGCGCTGCTCGGGTTGAGCCCGCGCGTGCGGATCCTGCACACCTCGGCCAGCGCGCTCGGCCAGATCTACGTGCCGGCCGTCAACTGGCTGCAGCTTGCCGGCGTCGTGGCGCTGGTGCTGGCGTTCAAGTCGTCGAGCAACCTCGCCGCCGCCTACGGCATCGCCGTCACCGGCACCATGCTGGTGACCTCCGTGCTGGTCGGCGTGATGGCGCTGCGCGCCTGGAAGTGGGGCTGGAAGCTCACGCTCGCGGTGATGGGCAGCTTCATCGTGATCGATTTCACGCTGGTGTCGGCCAACATGGTGAAGTTCATGCTCGGCGGCTGGGTGCCGCTGGCGCTGGCGCTGCTGATCTTCGCCGCGATGTGGACCTGGCTGAAGGGACGCATGGCGGTGGCGGCGCGCGAGAAGGAGGGCGCGCTGCCGATGGATGCGCTGCTGCAGAGCATCAACCCCGCCCGCGTCCACCGTCCGCAGGGCACCGCGGTCTATCTCACCGCTTTCTCCGGCAACGCGCCCAACTGCCTGCTGCACAACCTCAAGCACAACGAGGTGCTGCACGAGCAGGTCGTGCTGCTCACCGTGCAGGTGCCCGAGGAGCCGTACGTCCCGCCCAATGCGCGCGCGCTGGTCACCCATCTCGGCAAGGGCGTGCATCACGTCGTGCTGCGCTACGGCTTCATGGAACAGCCCGACGTGCCGCGCGACCTGCTGCCGCTCGCCGACCGGGGCGTGCCGGTCGACCCGATGCGCACCTCCTACTTCGTCGGCCGCAGCAGCTTCGTCGCAGCCGAACGGCCGTTGCTCCCGCGCTGGCAGGAGAAGCTGTTCCTGGTGCTGGCCCGTATCGCCGCCAATGCCGGCGACTTCTTCGGCCTGCCTGCCAACCGCGTGGTCGAGCTCGGCAGCCGCATCGAGATCTGACGCTCATCGGGCCGCGCGCATCCTGCGCGCTCGGATTCATGAGCGCGCAGGATGCGCGCGATCCATTGACATCACGCGTCGAAGCCGGAGAGCGGCAGCGCGCCGGTCGAGGGCGGCTGATGGCCCTGGCCGAGGAAATCGCCGAGGCGCGAGAAGATGCGTCCGGCCTCGATGCAGCCCACGTCCTGCGCCACCGCTTCGGCGGCGATGTTGAGCAGGGCGTTGCCGGCGAGGTCGCGGCAGCTCTCCGGCAACTGCTCGACGGCATCGGCCAGCAGCGCCATGGCCCGCTTGAGGTCGGACAGACGGTCGGGTGTGCGCATCAGTGCAGTCCCGCACCGGCCTCGCCCGGCGCCGGCGAGAGGCGCAGGCCCGCCTCGCCGAGCGCGACGGCGAACGCCTTCAGCCGGATGCCGGCAACCCGCGAGGCCGTCGGCACCATCAGCGCGTCGAGCGAGGCCATCAGCGGCCGGTCGTGATCGCTCTGCGCCAGGCCGCACAAGGCAACGAGGGTCGCCTCGTCGTGGCTGACATGCGCGCAGGTCGGCAGATGGATGCGCATGGCGCGCCGCGCGCCGAACAGGAAGGCATCCATGGCGATGGCGAAGTCGGGCAGCACCTCGAGCAGGCCGGCGGCCTTGAAGCCGCAATGAAGCGTCGATCCTTCGATCGGCACTCGCCCGTCCTGCTGCCACTGGCGCATCGCCCAGAGCACGAAACGCTCGCCGATCGGCAACGAGCAGGCGCAGCCGGGGCGGCCGCAACCCGTGCGCGGTCCGCTCGAACGGTCGTTAACTTGCTGTTCTGACGAGCTTTCCATGACCTCACCGAGAGTTGATCGCGCTTGACAGATTGCGCATCCTATGCGATTGCGAGTCAATCGCAACTCACAAATGAGGAACGAGCAGCGAAATGACTCACCCGCCGCGTGCGCTTCGGACAGCCGAGCCTGAATCGACGACCGCCGACCCTCCCGTGATCGACAGCGTCACGCTGATGGGCGGACGCCGCGAGCTGATCATCCGGCACGGCGAGGGCATCTATCGCCTTCGCATCACCGCTTCGAACAAGCTGATCCTGACGAAATAAACGACGAACATCCGGGGAGGCGAACTCCCCGACCGTATCGCCCCGCCAGCCAGCCCGTCCCGGGTCCCCGCCAGCCAGGCTTCTTCACTGCTTTGGGGACCTGGCATGACAACGCGCTCTTTCGTCTTCTCTCTGTTGGCGACCACCGCTCTCGGCGGCACCCTCGCCGCCCCCGGCCTGGCCCAGGTCCCGCCGCCGGCGATCACCGAGACGCTGCTTCCCGTTCCCGCCCAGCCGACGCAGCTCGATGCCGTCACCACCGCCGCCACCCGCACGAGCCGGCCGATCGACGCGGTGTCGAGCACGGTGTCGGTGATCACCAACGAGGACATCAACCGCGACAACATGCAGGACATGCGCGACCTGGTGCGCAACGAGCCGGGCGTGTCGGTCGGCACCCAGAACGCGCGCGGCGGCTTCACCAACTTCGTGATCCGCGGCATCGGCGGCAATCGCGTGGTCGTCCTGTCCGACGGCATACGCGTGCCGGACTATCCCGGCAGCAATGCCGGCTCTCCCACCGGCTACACCCGCGACTTCGTCGATCTCGAATCGGTCAAGCAGGTCGAGATCGTGCGCGGCCCGGCCTCGGCGCTGTACGGCTCCGACGCGCTGGGCGGCGTCGTGGCCTACACCACCAAGGATCCGTCCGACTTCCTCTTCCCCGGCGGCAAGAACTATTACGCCAGCATCAAGGGCGCCTACAGCGGCTACGACAACAGCTTCGCGGAAACCTTCACCGGCGCCTATCGCGCCGGCAATGTCGAGGTCATGGGCGTCTATACGCGCCGCGACGGCGGCGCGATGCAGCCGGCCTTCTCCACCCTCGCGACCAATCCCACCACCTGGGGCGAGAACAACTTCCTGGGCAAGCTGGTGTTCCGGCCGACCGAGAACGACACGATCCGCCTGGTCGGCGAATACTTCCAGAACGCCCAGAACGTCGAGGTGCTGTCCAACGTCGGCGACTTCCCCGCGCTGTTCGCCAAGGTCTACGACGAGTGGGGCCGCGACACGACCCAGCGCTCGCGCGTCAGCGCCCAATGGGTGCACGACGCACCGGTCGGCTTCGTCGATCGCATCGATTTCCTGGCCTACTTCACGCAGCTCATCCAGCAGCAGGACACGATGACGTGGCGCGGCGCCAACAACAGCGTCGTGCCCAGCAACTACCGCTTCGCCTCCTACTGGTTCACCCAGAACATCTACGGCGGCGAGCTGCAGATGAACACGAACACCAGGCTGTTCGACCTGTCGAACTACTTCACCTACGGCCTGTCGTTCTCCTACACGACCACCAGCCGGCCGCGGAACCGCACGCAGGTCGCGCTGAGCACGGGCATCGGCACCCAGACGTCGGGCGGCGAGACCTTCCCGAACAAGAACTTCCCCGACACCAACACCGTGCAGGCCGGCGCCTACATCCAGGACGAGATCAATGCCGGCAAGCTCACCGTCACGCCCGCGATCCGCCTCGACTACTACGGGCTCACGCCCAATCCCGACGCCGATTTCTGGCGCTCGAGCGGCGCGGTAAGCCTGCTGCCGACCGCCAGCACCTACTGGTCGGCCTCGCCCAAGCTCGGCCTGCTCTACCGCTTCACCGACGACTATTCGGCCTTCTTCCAGTATGCCCGCGGCTTCCGCGCGCCGCCGTACGACAACGCCAACTTCGCCTTCAACAACGTCGCGTCGTTCTACCAGATCCTGCCCAACGCGAACCTGAAGCCCGAGACCAGCGACGGCTTCGAGGTCGGCGTGCGCGGCAAGTACAAGGAGGGCTCGAGCTGGCAGCTCGCCGGCTTCTACAACCTCTACAACAACTTCATCGACGTGGTGCAGGTCGGCATGATCGGCCCGATCATCCAGTACCAGTACGTCAACCTCAGCAACGTCACGATCTGGGGCTTCGAGGCGCGCGGCGAGCTGCGCATCCGCCCCGAATGGAGCGTGCTGGGCTACTTCGCCTACGCCCACGGCTACGACATGCAGACCGGCCAGCCGATCGACTCGGTCGATCCCTGGAAGGCCTCGGCGCGGCTGCGCTACGGCTACCAGCAGGGCTTCGGCGCGCAGGTCATCGGCACGCTGGTCGGCACCCACGACCAGGTCAGCAACCCGACCTACTTCCAGGCGCCGGGCTATTTCACCCTCGACCTGACCGCCGGCTACAACTTCAACGACCGGGTCAAGATCAACGTCGGCGCCTACAACATCACCAACACCAAGTACTGGAACTCCCAGGACGTGATCGGCGTGCCGGCGAACAGCCCGCAGCTCGACCGCTACGCCCAGCCCGGCCGGTACTTCGGCGCCAACCTCACGATGAAATGGTAGCCCCGGCGGCCCTCTCCGCCGAACGGCTACCGGCGCCATCGACACGGCCTCCACGCGTGTCGATGGCGCTGTCGCTTGCGCTGCATGGACTGGCGGCGATGCCGCTGCTGCTCGCCGGACCTTCCGGCGGCACGCCGGTCGAGGAGCCCGCCATCGTGGTCGAGATGGCGCTGGCCGCGCCGGCGCCGGCCGACACGACCGGCGCTGCCGACATCCCCGTGCCCGACCCGGCGCGGCCGGTGGACGCCAGCGACATCCCGCCTCCTCCGAGGGCCGTCGAGACGCCGGTCGAGCTGCCGTCCCCGGACCAGCCGCCGCCGGTGGATTGGCGCGAGCTGGCGAAGAAGAAGATCGAGCTGCCCGAGCCGGAAGATCCCCCTCCGCTGACCGCCGCCGACCTCAAGCCGGCCGCGCCGCCGAAGCCACCGCCGCCCGTCCTTCCACGTCCTGCCCAACCCAGGCCGAAGCCGCCAGCCAGTCCCGCCCCGGCTCATGCAGCGCAGAAGCCCGCCGTGGCGCAGGCCGAATCGGCGCCGAACGCCGGCACGGCGCAAATCACGCAGGGCGCCGCCGCGCAACCGCCGTCGC
>CAMFJT010000149.1 GCA_945957125.1 uncultured Rhodospirillales bacterium
GCGAGCCCAAGACCCAGCCGGGGCTATACGCCAAGGTGCCGCTGATCCAGGACATCGTCCGGATCGACCGCCGCCTGCTCGATTACGAGGCGGAGGAGTTCGAGATCATCGCCGGCGACCAGAAGCGGCTCGTGGTCGACGCCTACGCCCGCTTCCGGATCGTCAATGCCCGCCTGTTCGTCGAGCGCGTGCCCGGCGGCGAGCCTGCGCTGCGCGGCCTGCTCGACTCGCTGATCAACTCGGAGATCCGCGGTGTGCTGTCTTCGGTGCCGCTGCATGCGGTCCTCACCGAACAGCGCGCCAGCCTGATGGACGACATCACGCGTCGCGTGAATGCCAAGACCAAGGATCTCGGCGTCGAGGTAATCGACGTGCGCATCAAGCGTGCCGACCTGCCGCAGGCCAACTCCCAGTCGGTCTACAACCGGATGAAGACCGACCGTGAGCGCGAGGCCGGCCAGCTCCGCGCCGAGGGCGACGAGGAGAACCAGCGCATCAAGGCCACGGCAGACCGCGAGGTCGCGGTGATCCGCGCCGATGCCGGCCTCAAGGCCCAGACGACCATGGGCGAGGCCGATGGCGAGGCGACGAAGATCTATGCCGACGCCTTCAGCAAGGACAAGGATTTCTATGCCTTCTGGCGCCGGATGGAGGCCTACAAGCAGGCCTTCAGCCAAGGCGGGAGCATGGTCCTGAGCCCGGACAACGACTTCTTCCGCTACTTCAACGAACCGCCCGCGCCGACCCAGAAGTAGCCGGCGGGAAGCGCCTCGAACGGTTACGATCCGGTGGCTGTGGCAAGCATGCCACGCCACCGGATTTTTTTTGGCCGAAGTCCGGAAAAGGCTGAAATACACGGCAACATGACGGCCTCTGTATTTGCGCCATATTCAGCCGGCATGTAGACAGGAACGTGAACACGGCGCCGGCCAAGACTGCTTGCCTGACCCCGCTTTTGGCCTTGAGCGCCGTTGGAGGTCGGCCGTGATTCTCTCCGGGTTTTCAGCGTTTTCGAAGGCGGTCGCCGTGGCGACGGTCGTGGCGTTCGGTGCGGTGGCAGTGCAGCCGGCGGCCGCGCGCGAAGCGCCCGAGAGCTTCGCCGACCTGGTCGACAAGTTGCTGCCCACGGTGGTGAACATCACCACCACCCAGAACGTGCCGCAGCAAGGGCCGCGGCTGCGCGACATGCCGCAGATTCCGCCCGGCTCGCCGTTCGAGGAGCTGTTCAAGGAGTTCTTCGACCGAAAGGGCGGTGAGCAGCAGCAGCGCCGCGGCACGTCGCTCGGCTCGGGCTTCATCATCGACGGTGACGGCTACATCATCACCAACAACCACGTCATCCAGGGCGCCGAGGACATCAAGGTCATCCTGCGCGACGACACGGAGCTCAAGGCCAAGCTGATCGGCTCCGACAGCCGGGTCGACATTGCCGTGCTCAAGGTCGAGCCGCCCAACAAGAAGCCGCTGCCGGCGGCGAAATTCGGCGATTCGGACAAGAGCCGGGTCGGCGACTGGGTGATCGCGATCGGCAACCCCTTCGGCCTCGGCCATTCGGTGACCGCCGGCATCATCTCGGCCCGCGGGCGCGCCCTGTCCGACTCGCTCGACGACTACCTGCAGACCGACGCGGCGATCAACAAGGGCAATTCCGGTGGCCCCCTGTTCAACGCCGACGGCGAGGTGGTCGGTGTCAACACGGCGATCTACTCGCCCTCCGGCACCAATGCAGGTCTCGCCTTCTCGATCCCGTCGAATCTGGTGAAGCAGGTCGCCGAGCAGCTCCGCGAGTTCGGTAAGGTGAAGCGCGGCTGGATCGGCGTCAGCTACCAGAGCGTGACCGACGACATCGCCGATTCCTTCGGTCTCGATCGCGCGCGCGGCGTGCTGGTGGCCAACGTCACGGCCGATGGCCCGGCAGCCAAGGCCGGCATCAAGCGCAACGACATCATCCTGAGCTTCGCCGGCCAGGAAGTGCCCGACCTGCGCCGCTTCCCGCGCATCGTCGCCAATGCCCGCGTCGGCAGCACGGTCGACATCGTGGTCTGGCGCGGCAGCAAGGAGGTTCCGCTGAAGCTGCGGATCGGCGAGCAGGAAGAGCCCGAAAAGCAGAACGCCTCGGCGCAGGGGCCGGGCAAGAAGCCGGCCGAGCCCGACCAGGCGATCACCTCGACGATCGAGCAGCTTGGCCTGACGCTGCAGAAGGTGACCGACCAGCTCCGTGAGAAGTACGGCCTCAGCGACAACGTGAAGGGCGTCGTCGTCACCAAGGTGGTGCCCAACAGCCCGGCCGCCGAGAAGCAGCTCCAGGCGGGCGACGTGATCCTCGAGGTCGACCAGAAGCCGGTCGCCACGCCGCAGGAAGTCACCGAGATCGTGGGCAAGCTGCAGGCCCAGAAGAAGCGTTCCGTCCTGCTGTTCGTCGAACGCCAGGGTGACCCCCGCTTCGCCGCCCTGAGGCTGACGAAGTAGCCTTGCCGGACCGCGGGCGTCCCGCCCGCTCATGAATGTTGAGGCGGGCGGGACGCCCGCGGTCCGGCAAGAGGTCAGCCCACCTTAACGACGAGCTTGCCGAAGTTCTGGCCCTTGAGCAGGCCCATGAAGGCTTCCGGCGCCTTGCCCAGCCCGTCGACGAGGGTCTCGCGGCTCTTGAGCTTGCCGTCGCGCACAAGGCCGCCGACCTCGTTGACGAAGTCGCCCATCAGGGCGACGTGGTCGGAGACGATGAAGCCCTGAAGGGTCAGGCGCTTCTGCACGATGGAGAACATCTTCGGCGGGCCAGCCATCGGGTCGGTGTCCTGATACTCCGAGATCGCGCCGCAGAAGGCGACCCGGCCGAAATTGTTCAGCCGCTCGAACACCGCGTGGAACAGCTTGCCGCCGACATTCTCGAAGTCGGCGTCGATGCCCTTGGGGCAGAGCTTGTCGAGCACCGCGCCGTAGTCGCGCTCGGTGCGGTGGTTGAAGCAGGCATCGTAGCCCGCCTCGCGCACCGCCCAGGCGCACTTGTCCTCCTCGCCGGCGCAGCCCACGACCCGGGCGCCGGAGAGCCTGGCGAGCTGCCCGGCCACCTGGCCGACCGCGCCGGTCGCGGCGGAGACGAACACCGTCTCGCCCGCCTTGGGCTTGCAGATGTGCCGGATACCATACCAGGCGGTGAAGGAGGGCATGCCCAGCACGCCGAGATGGGCCGACAGCGGCACGCCGCCGGCCTCGAGCTTGCGCAGGCCCTTGCCGTCATGGACCGTGTGGGTCGCCCAGTTCAGCAGCCCCATCACGAGGTCGCCCCTGGCGAACTTCGGATTGCGCGATTCGACCACCTCGCCGACCGAACCGCCGGTCAGCGGCTGGTCGAGGTTGAACGGCGGCACGTAGGAGCGCAGCTCGGTCATGCGCGGCCGCATGTAGGGATCGAGCGACAGGAAGAGCTGGCGCACGAGGAGCTGGCCGTCGGCCAGCGCCGGTAGCGTCACCGTCTCCTCTCGGAAGCAGTCGGCGGTGACGTCGCCCTCGGGGCGCTTGGCGAGGACGATCTGGATGGCGTCGGTCATGTCGGGTCTGGCCTCTCGATGAAGTCGCTGCGGCGGTAGCCCTGCAGGTAGAGCAGGGCGGTGAGATCGCCATGGTCGATGCGCGCGGACACCTCTGCCGCGACGACCGGCTTGGCATGGAAGGCGACGCCCAGGCCCGCGGCCTTCAGCATCGGCAGGTCGTTGGCGCCGTCGCCCACGGTGAGTGCTGCGGCGATCGGCAGGGCGCGTTCCTGGCAGAGCCGGTCGAGCGTGGCGAGCTTGGCTTCCTTGCCGAGGATCGGCAGCTCGACCGCGCCGGCGAGGGTCTTGCCGTCGTGCTTCAGCACATTGGCCGCATCGAGGTCGAAGCCCAGCGCCTTGCGGACCATGGTCGTGAAATAGGTGAAGCCCCCCGAGACCAGCGCGCAGGCGGCACCGTGATGCTTCATCGTGGCGGTCAGCGTGGCGCCGCCCGGCATGTAGCGGATGCGGCGGGCGGCCTCGTCGAGTCGCGTGACCGGCAAGCCGGCCAGCAGTCCGACCCGCTCGTTGAGCGCCGCGGCGAAATCGAGCTCGCCGTTCATGGCGCGCGCGGTGATGCCGGCGATCTTCTCGCGCAGGCCGAGGAAGTCGGCCAGCTCGTCCAGCATCTCGTTCTCGATCATGGTCGATTCCATGTCGGCCACGAGCAGGCGCTTGCGCCGGCCGGCGCTCGGCACCACGACCGCATCGACGCCAGGCAGCAACGGCGCCGCCGCCTTGCCGTCGAACGGCAGGTCGCAGGCGATGCCCGGCGCCAGCCAGTCCGGCGTACCGACCGAGCCGCCGTTGCTCCACAGGACTTCGGCGGCGCGCTGGACGGTCTCATCGTCGAGGACCGGCCGCGTGGGACTGCAGATGAGGACAAGGGTGTTCTTCACCCTCCGGCTCTAGCAAACTGCCGCGCGCATGGCCAAGCCGGACGTCATCGTCGTCACCGGACCGACCGCCTCCGGCAAGTCGGCGCTGGCGCTCGCCCTCGCCGCGGCGCGCGGCGGCACGGTGATCAATGCCGATGCCATGCAAACCTACGATGCCTTCCCGATCCTGACCGCCCAGCCATCGGCCGAGGAGCGGGCGCTCGCACCGCACGCCTTGTACGGGGTGCTGCCGCTCAGCGAGACGCTGTCCGCCGCCCGCTGGCGCGACCTGGCGTCCGCCGAGATCGAGCGCAGCAAGCTTCCGATCCTGTGCGGCGGCTCGGGCCTTTACCTGAAGGCGCTGATGCAGGGCATCTCCGCCATGCCCGCGATCCCCGCCGGCCTGCGCGAGGCGGCCAACGCGGAATGGGAGGCAATGGGCGCCGAGGCCTTTCGCGCCCGGCTGGCCGAGCGCGATCCGGCGATCGTGGCGCGGCTCAAGCCGGGCGACCGCCAGCGTCACGTCCGCGCCTGGGAGGTGGTCGAGGGCACCGGTCGTCCGCTCAGTCACTGGCAGACGATGCAGGGCGAGCCGGCGCCCTACCGGTTCGCGACGATCCTTCTGGCCCCCGATCGTGCCTGGCTGCGCGCGCGCATCGAGACGCGGTTCGATGTCATGCTGGAGCAGGGCGTGCTCGCCGAAGCCCGTGCCGTGTTCGATCGCAATCCCGAGCCGCGCTGGCCGGGACTCAAGGCACACGGGGCGCCGGAGCTCTTTGCGCATTTCCGCGGCCAGCTCGGGCTGCACGACGTGCGCCGTATCGCGATCGATCATACCCGCCAATACGCCAAGCGCCAGATGACGTGGTTCAGACATCAGATCATACCAGATCTGGTGGTAGATCCGTCGGCCCATCAAGGTATCGAGCGGCCTGAGAAATTTTTGGACAAAATCGGGGTCTAAAACTTTACTTTTAATTCGACCCCCCCTATGTTCCGCGCCGCCGCAAAACACCCGTTTTGCGGCGCATTTGTCAGAGAGGGGAGCGTTGTCATGAAGCCCGAGGAGTCCGCCACGACCGGCGCCGATCTGTTGGTGAAAGCCCTGATCGACGAGGAAGTCGAGGTCGTCTTCGGCTATCCCGGCGGCGCGGTCCTTCCGATCTACGATTCGCTCTTCAAGCAGAACCGTCTGCGCCACGTGCTGGTGCGCCACGAGCAGGCGGCCGTGCATGCCGCCGAAGGCTATGCCCGCTCGACCGGCAAGGTCGGCGTGGTGCTGGTGACCTCCGGTCCCGGCGCGACCAACGCCGTGACCGGCCTGACCGACGCGCTGATGGATTCGATCCCGATCGTCTGCCTGACCGGCCAGGTGCCGACCCACCTGATCGGCAACGACGCCTTCCAGGAAGCCGACACGACGGGCATCACGCGCCCCTGCACCAAGCATAATTATCTGGTGAAGGCGGTCGCCGACCTGCCGCGCACCGTCCACGAGGCGTTCTACGTGGCCCGTTCGGGCCGCCCGGGGCCGGTGGTGATCGACCTGCCCAAGGACGTGCTGATGAACAAGCACGACTACGAGGCGCCGCAGAAGCCGATCGAGCACAAGAGCTACAAGCCGGTCACCAAGCCCGACCGCCGGCTGCTCGAGGAAGCGGTCGAGATCATGGCCAAGGCCAAGCGGCCGATCTTCTATACCGGCGGCGGGGTGATCAATTCCGGCCCGAAGGCCAGCCGGCTGTTGGCCCAATTCGTCCACATGACGGGCTTCCCGATCACCAACACGCTGATGGGCCTCGGCGCCTTCCCGGCGTCCGATCCGCAGTTCGTCGGCATGCTGGGCATGCACGGCACCTACGAGGCCAACCTCGCAATGTACAATTGCGACGTGCTGATCGATATCGGCGCGCGCTTCGACGACCGCATCACCGGCAAGCTGGCCGAGTTCTCGCCGAATTCGAAGAAGATCCACATCGATATCGATCCGAGCTCGATCAACAAGAACGTGCGGGTCGACCTGCCGATCGTGGGCGATGCGCGCCGTGCGCTGAAGGGGCTGATCGACATCTGGCAGAAGAGAATGCCTCGCACCGACCAGAAGGCGCTCGACGCGTGGTGGAAGCAGATCGGCGAATGGCGCGGCCGCAATTGCCTCGCCTACAAGCAGGACGGCGAGACGATCAAGCCGCAATACGCCCTCGAGCGGCTCTATCACCACATCAAGGACCGCGACCACTACATCACCACCGAGGTGGGGCAGCACCAGATGTGGGCGGCGCAGTTCCTGAAATTCGAGCAGCCCAACCGCTGGATGACCTCGGGCGGGCTGGGCACCATGGGATACGGCTTCCCGGCCGCGCTCGGCGTGCAGATCGCCCATCCCGACGCGCTGGTGATCGACGTGGCGGGCGAGGCGTCGATCATGATGAACATCCAGGAGCTTTCGACCGCGGCGCAGTACCGGTTGCCGGTGAAGATCTTCATCCTCAACAACCAGTACATGGGCATGGTCCGGCAGTGGCAGGAGCTGCTGCATGGCGGGCGATACTCCGAGAGCTATTCCGAGGCGCTGCCCGACTTCGTGAAGCTGGCCGACGCCTTCGGCGCGACCGGCCTGCGCTGCACCGACCCGGCCAAGCTCGACGAGACGATCCAGCAGATGATCGCCATCAAGGGGCCGGTCATCGTCGACGTCGCCGTCGACAAGGCGGAGAACTGCTTCCCGATGATTCCCTCGGGCGCGGCGCACTACGACATGCTGCTCGGTCCGGCCGACCGTGCCGCCCGCGCGGTGTCGGAAGAAGGCATGGTGCTGGTGTGAGCGCGACCACGATGGCTTCGTCCCATACGATCTCCGTGCTGGTCGACAACGAGCCCGGCATCCTCGCGCGCGTGGTCGGCCTGTTCACCGGCCGCGGCTACAACATCGAGAGCCTGACGGTCGCCGAGACCAACGCGGCCGAGAAGCTCTCGCGCATCACCATCGTCACCACCGGCACGCCGATGGTGATCGAGCAGATCAAGGCGCAGCTCGACCGGCTGGTGCCGGTGCACAAGGTGCACGACCTCACGCTCGAGGGCGCGCATATCGAGCGCGAGCTGGCGCTGGTGAAGGTCCGCAGCAGCGGCGAGAGGCGCGTCGAGGCGCTGAGGCTCGCCGATGTGTTCCGCGCCAAGGTGATCGACGCGAAGACCGATTCGTTCGTCTTCGAGGTCACCGGCACGACCGAGAAGGTCGACAGCTTCATCGGCCTGATGTCGGCGCTCGGCCTGGTCGATATTGGCCGCACCGGCATCGTCGCCATGACCCGCGGCGGCGAGGCGCTGTGAGGCGTCGAATAAGGTAACCATTTGCGTTCGGTCGGCGGTGCGCGGGTGCTTCTTGGCTTGCGCCTCGCCCTGTCCGCCCGCTAGACAGCGCGCCATTCAGAGGGAGCAGGAAAATGCGTGTCTATTACGATCGTGATGCCGATGTGAACCTGATCAAGGGCAAGAAGGTCCTGGTCGTCGGTTACGGCAGCCAGGGCCATGCCCACGCCATGAATCTTCGGGATTCGGGCGTGAAGGACGTGCGCATCGCGCTCAAGCCCGGCTCGGCCACGATCAAGAAGGCCGAAGGGGCCGGCTTCACCGTGATGAGCCCGGCCGACGGCGCCAAGTGGGCCGATGTCGTCATGGTGCTGACGCCGGACGAGTTGCAGAGCGACATCTACAACGCCGATCTCGGCCCGAACATGAAGGCCGGTGCCGCGCTCGCCTTCGCGCACGGCCTCAATGTCCACTTCAACCTGCTGAGCCCGCGTTCCGACATCGACGTGTTCATGATCGCGCCGAAGGGCCCCGGCCACACCGTGCGTTCCGAGTATGTGCGCGGCGGCGGCGTGCCCTGCCTCGTGGCGGTGGCGCAGAATGCCTCGGGCAATGCGCTCGAGATCGCGCTCAGCTACTCCTCGGCGATCGGCGGCGGCCGCGCCGGCACGATCGAGACCACCTTCAAGGAAGAGTGCGAGACCGACCTGTTCGGCGAGCAGGTCGTGCTCTGCGGCGGCCTGGTCGAGCTCATCAAGGCGGGCTACGAGACGCTGGTCGAGGCGGGCTACGCGCCGGAGATGGCCTATTTCGAGTGCCTGCACGAGGTGAAGCTGATCGTCGACCTGATCTTCGAGGGCGGCATCGCCAACATGAACTACTCGATCTCCAACACCGCGGAGTACGGCGAGTATCGCTCGGGCCCGCGCATCGTG
Organism: uncultured Rhodospirillales bacterium; assembly: GCA_945957125.1. Lineage (GTDB taxonomy): Bacteria > Pseudomonadota > Alphaproteobacteria > Reyranellales > Reyranellaceae > Reyranella. Next base: position 8,656 of record CAMFJT010000149.1, read on the forward strand.
ACCGCCGAGACCAAGGCCGAGATGAAGCGCGTGCTGGAGGACATCCAGTCGGGCCGCTTCGCGCGCGACTGGATGCTGGAGAACAAGGTCAACCAGGCCTCGTTCAAGTCCATGCGCAAGAAGATGGCCGAGCACCCGATCGAGGAGATCGGCGAGAAGCTTCGCGGCATGATGCCGTGGATCAAGGAAAAGGCGCTGGTCGACAAGGCGCGAAACTAGGCGCGCAAAGCGCCGTTTCGCGCCGGCGGGCGGCAGCGCATTCATATGCGCGAGAGCCCGCACCGGACAGAACGAATCGAGGCGCCGAAACCCGGCGCCTCTTTCATGTCTCCCAACTACAAGCCGAAGAGCTACCTCGCCCCGAACACGAAGCCGCCGCCCGAGGCGTCGACGCGGGCGCCGGAAATGAACGACGCCTCGTTCGACAGCAGCCACAGGATCGCATCGGCGATCTCTTCGGCGCGCCCGACGCGGCCCATGGCGATGGTGGATTCGATGCCTGTGCGGAAGGCGTCGTCCTTCAGCCGGTCCTCGGTCATCTCGGTCAGCACCATGCCGGGCCGTAGCGAATTGACCCGGATGCCTTCGGCCGCCACGTCCTTGGCGAAGCCCATCGTGAAGGAATCGACGGCGGCCTTGCTCGCCGCATAGTGCGAGGCGCCGGGCCGCCCGCCGATCGTGCCGGCCATCGACGAGACGTTGACGATCGCGCCGCCCTTGCCGCCGTGCTTCGTCGACATGCGCCGCGCCGCCTCGCGGCAGCACAGCATCAGGCCGACCACGTTGACGGCGAACAGCTTGTGCAACGCGGCAGCGTCGAACGCTTCGACCCGCATGCCGCCGCCGCCGATGCCGGCGCTGTTGACGAGGTGGGTGATGCGGCCGAACACCCGCTCGGTCTCGTTGAACAGCCGCACGATGTCGGCCTCGTTCGCCATGTCGCCGGGAATGGCCACGGCCTCGCCGTCCTGCGCGGCGATATCGGCCGCCACGCCCATCGCCTGCGCGTCGCGCGAGCGGTAGTTGATCGCCACCTTGTAGCCGCGCCGGGCGGCCCGCCGCGCGGTTTCCGCGCCGATGCCCGAGGCTCCGCCAGTGATCAATAGTACGCCGCTCATCCCTTGATCGCTCCCCCGGTCAATCCGGAGACCAGATAACGCCGCACCACGAAGGAGAACACAAGCACCGGCAGCATGATCATGGTGCCGCCGGCGGCGATGCGGCCCCATTCCCAGCCCTCGTAGTTCATGAAGTTGACCACCGCGACAGGCGCGGTCATCGCCTCGGTGCGGGTCAGGATCAGGGCGAAGAAGAAGTCGTTCCAGGCGAACAGGAAGCAGAGGATCGCCGTCGCGGCCAGGCCCGGCCCCGAGAGCGGCAGGATGATGCGCGTGAAGCCCTGCCACATCGTCGCGCCGTCGATCCAGGCTGCCTCCTCCAGCGAGCGCGGAAGCTGGTCGTAGAACGGCCGCATCATCCAGATCACCAGCGACAGGTTGGTCGTGAGGTAGATCAGGACCAGGCCGGTCAGCGTATCGAGCAGCTCGAGATAGCGGTAGGCCAGGAAGTAGGGGATCGTGAAGGCGATCGGCGGCGCCATGCGACTGGCCAGGATCCACAGCGTGATGGTGCCGCCGCCGCGGCCCGCCCAGCGCGACAGCGCGTAGGCGGCCGGAACGCCGACGACCAGCGAGACGATCGTCGAGCTGACGCTGACCACCAGGCTGTTGGCGAAGGAGGTGCGGAACTCGCTGGTCCACAGCGCGGCATAGTTCTCGAGCGTCGCGGGGAAGAAGAGCCGCGGCGGGAAGCGAAAGATCTCGGCGTTGGTCTTGAACGACATGACCAGCAGCCAGAGGAACGGGGCGAGCGCCAGCAGAGCGAGCACGATCGCCAGCCCCTGCATGAACCAGCGGTCTCGCGCTCTAGTCGACACGGACGCCCCAACCCACCGCACGGATGATGACCCAGCTCAGCGCGATGGTGGCGCACAGCAGCACCACGGTGATCGCGCTCGAGAAGCCGAGATAGGAGAAGTTGAACGCTTGCAGGAACGAATAATAGTTCGTCACTTCGGTCAGGCTTCCCGGCCCGCCCTCGGTCAGGATGTAGATCAGCGGGAAGGCCTTGATCGAATCGATCAGCCGGAACAGCCCGGCCACCAGCAGCACGCCCTGGATGAAGGGCAGCGTAACGTGCCAGGTGAGCTGCCACGGCGAGCAGCCGTCGACCTTGGCGGCGTCGAGCAGCTCCTGCGGCAGCATCTGCAGCGCCGCCAGCACCATCAGCATGGTGAAGGGGAACCATTCCCAGGTGTCGGCGATGACGATCGCGGTCAGCGCCCAGTTGGGATCGGTGATCAGCGCCGGCACGTTCCAGCCGATCGCGTTGAAGAGGCCGTGCATCGGGCTGATGTCGGGCGTGTAGATCACCTTCCAGATGATGGCCACGACGATCGGCGGCAGCACCATCGGGATCAGGAACACCGTGCGCAGCGCCTCGAGCAGGCGCGACTTGACGTTGAGCAGCAGCGCCACGGCGAGGCCGATCAGCAGCTGCAGAGTCACCGTCCAGAACGACAGCTTGATCTGGACCCAGACCGAGTTCGCCAGCCGGTCGTCGACCAGGAGCTGGCGATAGCTCACCAGCGGCTCGGAGAAATCCCACAGCGTCTCGGGCCGCGTCAGGTTGAGCGGCGTGAAGCTGGTCGCCAGCAGGTACAGCGCCGGCAGCAGCGTGATCAGCGCCAGCACCGCCAGCGACGGCGCGACGCAGAGCACGAAGAAGCGGTGCTGGGCGCGCGCGATCCTCATCGCTGGGACCGCGCCACTCCGTGGCGCCTCATGATCATGAGCGCCACGGAGTGGCGCGGTCCCAGCCGAAACCTCAGAGGTCAACCTTGATCCCGGCCTTCTGCAGATCCTGGACGGCCTCGGCCTGCGCCTGCTTGACCGCTTCGGCGGCGCCCTGCTGCTTGGTGGCGATCTTCTCGATCGCCTTGTTGATCTTGTCGCCGACCTGCGGGAACACCGGCACGGTGCGATATTTCATGTAGCCCGACTTGCCGCCGAGTTGCAGCACCTCGAGATAGAGCGCGGCGACGTCCTGGCCGTTCAGCGTCAGCACTTCCTTGAACTTCGGGGACTTGATCACCGAGGTGCGGCAGACGGCGGGATAGCCGTGCTTGTCGACGATCATGCCGATCGTCTCCTTGGAGAACGCCCACTTGATGAACTCCCAGGCGGCTTCCTTCTTCTTCGAGCCCGCCGGGATGCCGAGACCATGGCTGTTGGAGCCCGGGAAGTTGCCCTTGGGGCCGGCCGGCATCAGCGCGAAGCGCGTCGTCTTGGCGACCTTGCTCTCGGGATCCTTGGCCAGCGGCACGCCCCAGGTGATCGCCTGGGTACGCATGTTGGCGCGGCCCGACATCTGCGCGCGCATCGCCTGGTCGTCGGAATAGGAGAGCTGGCCGTCGGGGCCGTACTTCATCAGCAGATCGGCATACCACTGCGCCGCGGCGATGCCCTCGGGCGACGCGAAGGTCGGCGTCAGATTCTCCGGCGGCGCCTTGAACACCGTGCCGCCATTGCCCATCAGGTAGGGAATCCAGTTCCAGTGATGGAGCTTGTCGGCGACGAAGGCCTTGACGCCCTCCTTGCCGTCGACCGCCTCGCAGACCTTGATCATGTCGTCGAAGGTCTCGGGCATCTTCAGCCCCGCCTTCTCGATCAGGTCGTAGCGCGACGCGATGTTCAGCATCGCGCCGGCCTCGTGCGTGAAGGCGAAGGTCTCGCCCTTCGCATTCTTCATCGCCGACTGCGCGCCGGCGACGAAGTCGTCCGGATCCCAGTCGGCCGGCGTGTATTTGGGGTCCTTGAAGAACTGGTCGAGCGGCGTCATCCAGCCGGCGCCGATCCAACGGCCGGAATAGATGAAGGTGACGTTGCAGACGTCCATCGCCGAGCCCTTGGTCGAGAGCTCGAGGTCGGTGCGCTGGTTGTAGACGGGGAAGGCCTGCATGGTGAAATTCACCTTGATGCCGGTCTTCTCCTGGAACTCCGGGAAGTAATTCTTCAGGTATTCGTAGTACGTCGTCTGGAAGCACGAGGCGTTGATGGTCACGCCGTTATAGGGCTTGCCGCCGCTCTGGGCGTGAACCGCGGGGGCCGCGAGAGTGGCGCCGAGCGCACCGCCCAGGACCGTACGGCGACGAAGAAGGCTCATCTGCGCTCCCCCCCAGAAGCTTGGTGCGCCTGCCGGTTTCGATCTTGGCGCATCGATATGTCTGACATATCGTCGAGCGACTTCGTTCCCATGTCAACGCCCGCGAACAGAACCCGAGCTGGAGGCGCGGCACGCATCGCCGAGGAGATCGGTGCGGCCATCGTCGCCGGCATCTACCGGCCCGACGAGCTGGTGCCCGGCGAGATCGAGCTATGCCGTCGCTACGGCGCGAGCCGCACCGTGGTGCGCGAGGCCTTCAAGCTCCTGTCGGCGAAAGGGCTGATCGAATCGCGCCGTCGCACCGGCACGCGCGCGCGGCCGCGCGAGGCGTGGAATGCTCTCGATGCCGACGTGCTGGCCTGGCGTCTCAAGAACGGCGCGGAGCCCAAGTTCGTCTCCGACCTGCTCCACGTGCGCGCGGTGGTGGAACCGGCAGCCGCGGCCCTGGCGGCGCGAAACCATACGCCGACGACGTTGGCGGCCCTCGATGACGCTTTCGCCGAGATGGAACGCACCGTGCACGACGCCGCGCGGTTCGCCGACCCCGACCGGCGCTTCCACAAGGCCATCCTGGTGGCGACCGGCAACGATTTCATGGCCGCCTTCGCGGCCTTGACCGACGTCGCCCTCGGCATGTTCGTGCGCATCGCCTCGCGCCATGCCGGCGCGCCCGCGCCCTCGATGCCGCTGCATCGCGCGGTGCTCGAGGCGATCCGCCGGCGCGATGCCGACGGTGCTCACGCCGCCATGACGGCGCTGATCGAGCACACCTCGCGCAATGTCGGACGAAACGTCAGGCGCCAACGCCGCAGCCGCGCGTAGCGCGCGGTCCACACGCATGACGCACGCCGGAAAATGGAGGATATGGCACCGGTAAACTGTGCCACTATCGGACATCGATTCCGGGAGGAGACCAATGAAAGCCGCCGTTCTTTTCAAGCCCAATGAGCCGTTGCAAGTCGTCGAGTGCGAGCTCGATCCGCCGAAGGCCGGCGAAGTACGGGTCAAGATGAAGGCGTCGGGCGTGTGCCAGAGCGACTGGCACGTCATCAACGGCGACTGGCCCTCGCCGATGCCGATCGTGCCCGGCCATGAGGCGGCGGGCGAGATCGCCGAGGTCGGACCCGGCGTCACCACGGTGAAGCCCGGCGACCACGTGATCTTCTCGTTCCGTCCTCATTGCGGGCGCTGCAAGTACTGCAGCCAGGGCCGTACCGTGCTGTGCATCGGCCGCGCCTCGGTGCCGCCGGGCTCGCTCTACGACGGCACGCTGCGCATCAAGCACAAGGGCCAGGGCATCAACCAGATGGCGCGTATCGGTACCTTCGCCGAGGAAGTCGTGGTGCCGGAGGAGATGGTCGTGCCGATCCGCAAGGACATGCCGTGGCCGCAGGCCGCGCTGGTCGGCTGCTGCGTGGCGACCGGCGTCGGCGCCGTGACGCGTCATGCCAAGATCGAGGCGGGCTCCGCGGTGCTGGTGATCGGCTGCGGCGGCGTCGGCCTCAATGCCATCCAGGGCGCGATGATCTCCGGCGCGCGCATCATCATCGCCGCCGATATCCTCGACAACAAGCTCGAGATGGCCAAGACCTTCGGTGCCACGCACACCATCAACACCGCGACCGACAACGACCCGGCGAAGAAGGTGAAGGAGATCGCCGGCGGACTCGGTGTCGACTATTCGTTCGATGCCGTCTCGAACGGCGCCACGCAGGCCCTTGCCTTCGATGCGCTGGCGCCGGGCGGGCACGCCGTCGCCGTCGGCATCTCGGCGGCGACCGTCAAGGCCACCTATTCGCCCTTCATGATGGTGTTCTCGGAGAAGACGGTAAGCGGCACCTTCTACGGCTCGGTCCGGCCGAACGTCGATTTCCCGGTGCTGGTCGACCACTACATGAACCGCAAGCTGAACATCGACGGGCTGATCAGCCGCACCTACAAGCTCGCCGACATCAACGAGGGCTTCAAGCGCATGATGGGCGGCGAGGTCGCGCGCGGAGTCGTGGTGTTCGATTGAGCATCGACGACTTCGGCCTGACCGAAGAGCAGCGCCTGATCCGGCGCAACGTCGCCGAGCTGCTCGCCCGCGTCCTGCCGCCGGAGGAGATCCGGCGGCTCGATGCCGCATCGGAGTTTCCGCGAGCGGCGTTCGATGCGTTGGCCCAGGCGGGCTACATGGCGCTGCCCTACGCTCCGGCCTATGGCGGCATGGGCGGCAGCCGCAAGGACCTCGTTATCCTGGTCGAAGCGCTGGCACGGCACTACAGCGGCGCCTCGTCGCTCTACCTGCCGACGGTCGTCTATGGCGGCATGCACCTGCAGCTCACGGCGGGCGAGCATCTGCGCCGGCGCTACCTGCCCGAAATCTGCGCCGGCCGGCTGAAGTCGGCCTTCGCGCTGTCCGAGCCTGACACGGGATCGGACGCCTCGGGCATCAAGACCCGCGCCGTGCGCGACGGCAACGGCTACCGCCTCACCGGGCAGAAGCTCTATATCAGCGCCGCGCACGTCGCCGACTATCTGATGGTGGTCGCCAAGACCGACAGCGAGGCGAAGCACAAAGGCGTCACCCTGTTCTGGGTCGATGCACACGCGGCGGGCCTCACGATGAAGCCGCTCGAGACCCTGGGCCGGCGCACCACGCATCCCAACGAGATTTTCTTCGACGGTGTGTTCGTGCCGGCGGACCATGTGATCGGCGAGGAGAATCGCGGCTGGTCGGGCCTGATGAAGGGCCTCAACCTCGAGCGCCTCTGTCTTGCCGCGCAGGCCTGCGGCAACATGCATTTCGCCATAGAGTACGCTAAGGCGTTCGCCGTCGAGCGGGTGCAGTTCGGCCAACCGATCTCGAAATTCCAGGCCATCCAGCACAAGTTCGCCGACATGCGCATCCTGCTGAAGACCACGCAGGCTCTGACGTATCGGCTGGCCGACATGCTCGATGCCGGCCTCGACCCGGTCGAGGAGACGGCGATCGCCAAGATCCAGGGCACCGACGGCGAGTTCAAGTGCGCCCATCTCGCCATGGAGATCATGGGCGGCGCCGGCTACACCATGGCGCACGACATCCAGCGCCTGTTCCGCGACGTGCGCGTCGGCTCGATCGGCGGCGGCACCAACGACATCCAGCGCAACACCATCGCCAAGATGATGGGGCTGTAGGCGTCTTCGCTGGGACCGC
>CAMFJT010000150.1 GCA_945957125.1 uncultured Rhodospirillales bacterium
AGCGCTGGGACTGCATCTCGCTGCTCGACCGGCCGATCTGCGATGCCGACGGCGTGGCCGATTCGATCCGCCAGCCGGTGGTCGCGCCCGACCGCGACGTGCGGCCGTTCCAGGACGTGCTGCTCGACATCGGTGCGCGCCTCGGCCTGCCCGCGCTCGTGCGCGAGGACGGAAGTGCGCGCTTTCCGGGCGGTTATGTCGACTATCTGGTGCATCATGAGCGCAAGCCCGGGGTCGGCATGCTGGCCGGCTGGCGCGGCGCGGACGGTGCGAAGGCTGGGATCGGCGCCGTCAACGAGGGCCAGATCGACGCCTACGTGGCCAACCAGTGCTTCTGGCGCGAGGAAGTGCCGCACGGCGCCCGCTACTTCAAGCACGCCAACGCCGAGTACCTGAAATGGGCCGTCGGCATGGGACTGATCGACAAGCCCGAGCCGATCGTGCTGCAGTTCTATTCGGAGGCGCTGCAGAAGTTCCGCCTCGCTGCCCGTGGCCACGGCGACATCCAGCCGCCCGAGCAGCATCGCGAGCGGGTCGCCACCTACTTCGATCCGCTGCCCCTGTGGTACCAGCCGTTCGAGGAGGCCGCCGTCTCCACGGACACCTTCCCGCTGCATGCCATCACCCAGCGGCCGATGGCGATGTACCATTCATGGGGCTCGCAGAACGCCTGGCTGCGCCAGATCCACGGCGACAACCGCCTGCACATCCATCGCGCCACGGCTGCCAAGCTCGGCATCGCCGATGGCGACTGGGTCGCGGTGAGCAGCCATCACGGGCGCATCCAGGCGCGCGCCAAGCTGATGGACGGCGTGAATCCGAACACCGTGTGGACGTGGAACGCGATCGGCAAACGCTCGGGCGCGTGGAACCTCGCCCCCGAGGCGCACGAGGCGCGGCAGGGCTTCCTGCTCAACCACCTTATCTCCGATCTTCTTCCCAGGCAGGGCGATCGCTTCCAGTACGGCAACTTCGATCCGGTGACCGGGCAGGGCGCATGGTACGACCTGCGGGTGCGCATCGAGAAGGTCGCGGATCCAGCGCAAGTGAGCGAGCCGCAATTCCCCTCGCTGCCGCTGCCGCCCAACCTCCCCGAACGTCCCAAGGTGCTGCGATTCGGATCTTCCTTCCGTCCGGCCCAGCAGAAAGTACGGAATGACCAGTCTGCCTGAACGGCCGTCGCCCAAGCGGCTCGGCCTCGTCATCGATCTCGACATCTGCGTCGGCTGTCATGCCTGTGCGGTCAATTGCAAGGAATGGAACGCAGGCGGCGTGTCGGCGCCGCTGACCGACCTCGCCCCTTACGGCGTGGAGCCGGACGGTGTCTGGTTCAACCGCGTCCATACGTTCGAGGTCGGCGAGGGCGCCGAAGGCCGGACCGTGCATTTCCCGCGCTCCTGCCTGCATTGCGCCGAGCCCGCCTGCGTCACCGTCTGCCCGACCGGCGCGTCGTTCAAGCGGGCCGAGGACGGCATCGTGCTGGTCGACGAGGACCTCTGCATCGGCTGCAAGCTCTGCTCCTGGGCCTGCCCCTACGGCGCGCGCGAGTTCGACGAGGACGTCGGCGTGATGAAGAAGTGCACGCTCTGCGTCGACCGCATCTACAACGAGACCTTCGCGCCGGAGGAGCGCGTGCCGGCCTGCGTCGCGACCTGCCCTGCCTCGGCGCGCCATTTCGGCGATCTGGGCGATCCCGAGTCCGATGTCTCGAAGCTCGTGGCCGAACGGCAGGGCTACGACCTGATGCCGGAGATGGGCTACGCCCCGACCAACAAATACCTGCCGCCGCGGCCTCGCCAGCGCAGCGCCGGCTGCACCGGCGCGGCAGCGGCGCTGCCCCCCGCCCAGCCCGCGCCGCAGGGCCTCCTCGGCTGGCTCGATCGGCTCCTCAGCCGCTGATCGGCGGCACCGCGTCGCCAGTGGAGATACCGTGCATCCCGCGCTTTCCGTCATCATCTTCTCAACGACCTCCGGCGCCGGCTATGGGCTGCTGGCCCTGCTCGGCATCCTGACCCCGTTCGACGCGCTGTCTCAGGATCGGATCTTCGGATTTGCCGCACTCGCCCTCGCGCTGGCTGCGATAACGATCGGCCTGCTCTCCTCGCTGTTCCACCTGGGACATCGCGAGCGGGCGTGGCGGGCGCTGTCGCAATGGCGCTCGTCCTGGCTGTCGCGCGAAGGGGTGGCGGCGGTCGCGACCTACCTGCCCGCCGGCCTGTTCGGCATCCTCTGGGTCTTCTACGGCAGTATCTCGCCGATCGCCGGCGTCCTCGCTGCACTCGGCGCGATCGTGACCGTTTGTTGCACGGCGATGATCTACCGCTCGCTGAAGCCCGTCCCGCGATGGCACAACGGCTGGGTCCTGCCGAACTACCTGCTGGCTGCACTGATGACCGGCGCACTGTGGCTGGCCGCCGTGCTCCAGTTCTTCGCGCCGCGTCCGGCGGTCACCCTGCTGGCCCTGGTCGCGACCGCAGCGACGGCGCTCGTGAAGATCGGCTACTGGCGCTTCATCGACGGTGAGACGGCGACCAGCACGACGGCGAGCGCGACCGGCCTGACCAATTCGGGGCCAGTGCGCCTGTTCGAGGCGCCGCACACTTCCGAGAACTATCTCCTGAAGGAGATGGGCTTCCAGATCGCACGCAAGCACGCCGCCAAGCTCCGCCGCATCGCCCTCACGCTGGGCTTCGGCCTGTCGTTCCTGCTGTCGCTGGTGGCGCTGCTCACGTCGGGCGGGCTGGCCGCCGCCGCCGCGCTCCTCGCCGCCCCGCTGGGCATGGTCGGCATCTTCGTCGAGCGCTGGCTGTTCTTCGCCGAGGCCAGGCACGCCGTGACCCTCTATTATGGCCAAGCCGCGGTCTGAATCGACGGAGTGCCAATGACCGACCAGCTTCCGCCCGTGCGACGCCTCGTCAGTGGCGACGATGCAGACGGCCGATCGTCCATCGTCGACGATGGGCCAGCCCTGGATTCGTCCCGGACGGTACCCGGTCGGCCGGGCTATCGCGTCACCAACCTCTGGACGACGCTCGGCACGCCCGCACCGGTCGACCAGCCCGATCGCGTGATCGAGCATCGCGGCATCGCGCCACCGGCCAACGGCACCGTGATCCGCGTGATCGACATCCCACCGGAGTCGACCGACCCCGAGGAGCGCAAGCGTCAGATTTCGGCATCCTTCAGCCAGATGTTCACGGATGCCGATCATCGCCCCGACCAGCGCCATCCCGGCATGCATCGCACGGATACAGTCGACTATGCGATCGTCCTCATGGGCGAACTCGTCGCCATCATGGACAAGGACGAGACGGTGATGCGGGCCGGCGACATCCTCATCCAGCGCGGCACGAACCACGCCTGGGCGAACCGCTCGGGCAAGATGTGCCGGATCGCCTTCGTCCTGATCGACGGAAAGCGCTGACGGCCGGTACGGAGCGGCCAAGGCTGCGGCCGATATCTGTTGCCATGTCGCCTGCCGCCGACGCGCTGGCATAGCCTCATTTCACGATCGGCAAGGAACCGACTCAGGCGTTCGCCAGTGCTTGAACGCACACATTCACGCGCAGGACCGTCGAGCAGCCCTCGCAGTCTCGCCATGGCTCATGCGGGGCTGAGGCGTTGGATTTCAGGGAAATGGTGCCCAGGGGCGGAGTCGAACCACCGACACTGCGATTTTCAGTCGCATGCTCTACCAACTGAGCTACCTGGGCGCGCCACTTGTCCGGCGGCGGGCTGTATAGGACGCGTCAACGTCGCTGTCCAGTTCGTCGAACTATCCGCGCCCCTCGTCGTTGTCGGGGGTTTCGTCCGTCGGGACACGGTAACCTTCCTTCAGCCAGCGCCCGAGATCGACGTCGGCGCAACGCTTGCTGCAGAACGGCCGGTATTTCTCTTCGGCGGGCTTGCCGCATCCCGGGCATTGCGCGCGCAGCCGCACGGCGCGCAAAGGTGGGGCGGGACGGTCGATCGGCTTCATGTCCATCGAGAATCGGGCAGTCATGCAACGCCGTCAATCGGATCGCCCAGCGCCTCAAACTGGCCCGCCAGCGTCGTTCCCCGCCGCGCACGCGTCAGCTCGAAATGGCCGAGGCGAGTGAAGCCGTAGAGCTGGGTCGGCACCGGATCCTCGCGCAGCACCTCGGCCAGGGCGGCCTGCACCTTGTCGCGGTCGTAGCTGCTGCGCATGGTGACGAAGTCGATCACCACCGCACCCGCGATGTTGCGCAGCCTCAGTTGCTGGGCGATCGCCGGCGCGGCCTCGAGGTTGACCTCGACCGGCCGGCGCGGCGCGCGGCCCTGGCGGCCGCCGGCCCCGGCGCTGTCGACATCGATGGCGCACAGCGTTTCGCCCGGCTCGAACAGCACCTCCACCCCGCTCGCCAGGGCGATACGCGGGGCGAGCGCGGTGTCGATCTGGCCGGCCACGTCGTCGATGTCGAAGACAGCCATCGCGCCATTGTGCCAACGGACGCGGATTTTCTCCTCACGCCGGTCCATCTCGTCCTGCAGGGTGCGGGCCATCGTGCGGTCGTCGAGGATCACCTCGTCCAGGCCGGCCCCGTGATCGCGCAGCATGCGTTCGATCGGGTCGCGCGCTCCCGGAATGCGCGCCGAGAGATCGGCCGGCGGCGGCGCGTCGAGCGCATGCCGGCGAAGCTGCTCCCAATGGTCCATCACCTGGCGCGCATCGGCCCGCAGCACCTCGGCCGCCACGCCGGCCGCCGCGGTGCGCAGCACGACCCCGCCGTCGAGCAGGTCGGCGACGTGGCTGGCCAGCCGCTCGCGCTCGGACTCGCCGTCGATACGGCGCGAGAAGCGCACGCCCGTGCCCAGCGGATGATAGACGAGGTAGCGGCCGGACACCGCGACATCCATCGACAGGCGGGGGCCCTTGCCGCCTTCGCCCTCGTTGCGGACCTGCACCAGCACCGGCGCGCCAGCCGGCGGCCAGCCGTCGATCCCGGCGCGGTCCTCGCCGCGCAGGAAGCCGGAGCGGCCGATACCGATATCGACGAATGCGGCGTCGAGGTCGGGCATCACCCGCTCGAGACGGCCGAGGAACACGCCGTCGACCGGCGAAGGCCGGTCACGCCGGGCGATCTGCAGCTCCGCCAGGCGGCCGCCCGCCGTCAGCGCCATGAGGAAGGCCTGCGGCAGGACATGGACGATCAGCCGGTCGGGGCGGCTCATGGCGCCGCCGTCCGCAACAGGGCCGCCGTCTCGAACAGCGGTAGGCCGACCACGTTGCTGTAGGAGCCCGACAGGAACGCGACGAAGACGGCGGCGCGGCCCTGGATGGCGTAACCGCCCGCCTTGCCCCGCCATTCGCCGCTTCCGACATAGTCCTCCACCTCCGATCGCTCGAGCCGCTTGAAGCGCACCACGGTCTCGACCAGCCGCGTGCTCACCCGGCCGGCCGAGCCGACGGCGACTGCGCCCAGCACTCGATGGCGCCGGCCCGACAGCAGCGCGAGGCAGCGCCGGGCATCCTCCTCAGTTTCCGCCTTGGGCAGGATGCGGCGGCCGACCGCGACCACGCTGTCGGCGGCGAGCACCGTCGCGCCGGGATGGCGCGGCGCCACGACCGCGAGCTTGGCCCTCGCCATGCGCAAGGCGTAGAGGCGGGGCAGCTCGGCGGGATGAGGGGTCTCGTCGGCATCGGCGGGGTCGATCGCCGCAGGCTCGACGCCGATCTGCCGCAGCAGGTCGAGCCGGCGCGGCGAAGCGGACGCCAGGACGAGCAATGCTACTTGAAGCGGAAGGTGATGCGGCCCTTGGTCAGGTCGTAAGGCGTCATCTCGACGGTGACGCGGTCGCCTGCCAGCACGCGGATACGGTTCTTGCGCATCTTGCCCGACGTATGGGCGAGGATCGTGTGGTCGTTGTCGAGCTTCACGCGGAACATCGCGTTGGGCAGCAGCTCAGCGACCACGCCGTTGAATTCGATCAGATCTTCCTTGGCCATCCGGCCTCCGACAAAGCGTGAAATTGGGGGCGAAGCGGGCGGAAAATGGGCTTCGGCAGGGGGTTAGTCAACGGCTTCCCCTTCCCGATCGCCCGCCGGCCCGCTAAAACCCGCCCATGTCATCGACCCGCCTCGCCGCCGTCCTCGCCTGCCTTCTCGTCCCCGGCCTGTCGTCGGCCCAGACGCCGCCGCCGATACCGCCTGCACCCAATGCCGTGACGGCGCCGGCGCAGAAGACGATCGGCGTGCCTTCGACCCGCAAGCGGTCGGAGGCGCTGATCGTGCTGAACGCCCGGGGCGCGAAGCTGGACGGCGCCACCCTCGCCCTCGACGGCGTCGCGCCCTCGGCCATCCTGTTCGCAAGCCGTCCGACGCGCGCGGCGGGGCACATGCAGACCGCCGAGCTGGTCGATCTCTGGGCCACCGGCAGCTTCGCCAAGGACCCGCCCAACGCGACCGTCTCGGCCTTCGCCAAGGATGGCTCGAAGGTCGCCGATGCCGTCGTCGTGCTGCGGTCGCCGAAGGTCGCGGGCGACCGGCTCACCTTCGACGTCGCGGTGCTCGAGGGAAGCCTGGGCAACGTCGACGGGCCGGCCTCGGTCTTCATCGACACGGTCTGGTTCGGCGTCGGATCGGGCGGCGTCAGCTATCTCGGCCAGAACCAGACGACCGGCGGCACGGATCCCGCGATCGGCAGCGCGAGCGACACCAGCACCTTCTCGGGATGGTCCAATCCCGCGCCCAGCGGCCCGGCCTACCGGCCGCCGCGGACCGATTTCGGGCCGGGCGCTCCGCCGCCGCCGGACTATCGTCCCACCTGCGGCGCGCCGCCGCTGCTGCCCTGCTACTGAGCCGTCCCATGCGCACCCTTATCCTCGCCCTGGCGGCGGTTCTCGGCCTGTCCGCCGGTGCGGCCGCCCAAACGCCCGGCCCCTCCCCGGCCAAGACGATCGGCAAGCCGCAGGCGCCGCAGATCGTGCCGTCGATGATCGTGCTCAATGCCAAGGGCGCCAAGCTCGCCGGCAGCACGCTGACGCTCGATGGGGTATCGCCCAACGCCATCGTCTTCGCCGACCGGCCGGTTCGCGCCGCCGGCCATGCCCTGACCGCTCACCTGCTGGCGGAATGGGGCGACGGCGCGCCCGACAGCTTCGCCAAGGATCCGCCCAACGCCACGATCTCGGTGCTGAACAAGGCCAACGCCAGCGTCGCCGACATCGTCGTCGTGCTGAAGGCGCCCAGGCTCGACGGCGACAAGCTCACCTTCGACGTCGCCGTGATCGACGGTGACCTCGGTCAGGCCGACGGCCCGGCGACGGTCTTCATCGACATCATCAACCTGCCGGCGGCGCGGCGCACCGCCCGGCAAAGCGCCTGGTACGCGACGGCCAAGCAGCGATAGCCGTACGCTCCGCTCAGCACGGAAAGCCTGCCAGGTAGAAGTGCCCGAACAGCGGAGTTATGGCGAAGTTGCCGCAACCGAGCTCACTTTTTCTTTGGCACGCTCCTGCCATTCGGCGGACTGTTCGCCCGGCGGCAAGCGCACTTCGTCGCTTTCATCGTACACGACCCCGCTCGAAGCCGAGATCATGCCTCCACGATTGAAGACTTCCAGCTTGGGAGCGCCGCCCTTCGGCAACTTCTCGATCCGCTCGAGATAGGTAGGCAGATTGACGGCAAAGTTCAGCGTCTGGCCGGCAATGCTGGAATACATGAGCGTATAGTTCCAATTATAGGTCCCAAGCGCGATCGCCAGTGGCACGGCAACCCAGGAAGCGAACTGACGCCAATCGCGCTGCTGCCAGAAGTGAAAAGCCTTCGTTGCGGCGAACAATCCGATGACGATCCATAGACCGAACAGCGGAAATCCGAAGAAGACCATGAGGAGGGTCACGCCGACGGGACTGGCTATCAGCCAGGCAAAAAGAAGAGGCGGTGTCAGGATCAGCAGAAGCGGCCGAAGGATCAGTCGATTGGATCGAATGAACCGCCCCAGCATTACAGGCTCGGGCCGGAGGGAATGCCGAAGCGTGACTTGAGCCGGGCCAGGATCATGTCGCGTGTGCGGCGATAGGCATCGAGGCGCGTCTCGCGCGAGCCCTCCACGGCGCTGGGATCGGGGATCGGCCAGTATTCGACATGGGTCGCGGCGCTGCGAGTGAATTCCAGGGCGCTGTGGTGCGCCTCCGGCGAGAGCGTCACGATCAGGTCGAAGGACGTGGGATCGACGTCGTCGAACGACTTGCCGCGATGGGCGTAGAAATCGATGCCGAGCTCGTCGAGGGCGGCGGCGGCGAAGCCGTCGAGCTCGCCGGCATGGACGCCGACGGAATCCATGAACGCCGTGTTGCCGTAGAGCCGCTTGGCCAGTGCCTCCGCCATCGGGGAGCGGATGGCATTGTGGCTGCAGGCGAACAGCACACTGGGCGGCAGCAGGCTCATGCCGTGATGTGCAGGGCGCAGATCAGGGTGAAAAGGCGCCGGGCCGTGTCGAGATCGAGCTCGATCTTGCCGGCGAGGCGCTCACGCAGCAACTCGGAGCCTTCGTTGTGCAGCCCGCGCCGACCCATGTCGAGCGCCTCGATCTGCGAGGGGCCGAGCTTCTTGATAGCGGTGTAGTAGCTCTCGCAGATCAGGAAGTAGTCCTTCACGACCTTCCGCAGCGGCGTGAGCGACAGGATGATGTCGCGCAGCTTGCGGCCGTCGGCGGCATGCACGCCGAACACCAGCCGCTGCTCGAACACGCCGACATGCAGCTTGTACGGCCCGGGCTCGCCATCGACGAGCTGGAAATCATTCTCCTCGAGGAGATCGAACAGGGCGACCGCCCGCTCGTGTTCCACCTCGGGCGAGCGACGCGCCACCGACTGCTCGTCGAGCGCGATATCGACGATACGCCGCGCCTGGGAGGGTGCCTCCGACATCGCCTCAGCCATGGCGATTCAGCCGAATCGAAACCGAGCGGCCGTGCGCACCGAGGCCTTCGGCCTCGGCCAAGGCCAGCGCGGCGGGACCGAGTGCCGCCAGCGAGTCGGGCGTGCAGGCCACGATCGACGTGCGCTTGAGGAAGTCGGCGACTCCGAGCCCACCCGAGAAGCGCGCTGCGCGCGAGGTCGGCAGCACGTGGTTGGTGCCGGCGACATAGTCGCCGATCGCCTCGGGCGTATGGCGGCCGATGAAGATCGCACCGGCGTGGGCAATCTCCCGGCTGAGCGCGTCCGCCTCCTGCGCCTCCATCGCCAGCTCGACATGCTCGGCGGCGATGGCGTCGACGATCGGCACGCTGGCGGCCAGGGTCGGCACCAGGATGATGCAGCCATTGTCGCGCCAGCTCGCGCCGGCGATCTCCGCGCGCGGCATCGCCTTCAGTTGTGCCTCCACAGCACGCGCGACCTCGTCGGCGAACGCCGCATCGTCGGCGACCAGCACCGACTGCGAGGACGCATCGTGCTCGGCCTGCGACAGCAGATCGGCGGCGATCCAGGCCGGATCGTTGTGCCGGTCGGCGACGACCAGGATCTCTGACGGGCCGGCGATCAGGTCGATGCCGACCTGGCCGAACACCCGCCGCTTGGCGGCGGCGACATAGGCGTTGCCGGGCCCGGTGATCTTGTCGACCGGCCGGATCGATTGCGTGCCGTAGGCGAGCGCGGCCACCGCCTGCGCCCCGCCGATGCGCCAGACCTCGTCGGCGCCGGCGATCTCGGCCGCCAGCATGACCAGCGGGTTGAGCGTGCCGCCCGGTGTCGGCACCACCATCACGATGCGCTTCACCCCGGCCACCCTGGCCGGAACGATGTTCATCAGCACCGACGAGGGATAGGCCGCGGTGCCGCCCGGTACATAGACGCCGACGGAATCGAGCGGCCGGTAACGCGCGCCGAGCCGCGTGCCCGTGTCGTCGGTGAATTCGACATCCTTCGGCAGCAGCGCGCGATGGAACGCCTCGATCCGCCCGGCCGCGAACTCGAGCGCCGCGCGCTGCGCCGCCGGCACCTGGGCAGCGGCGGCATGACGGTCCGCGTCCGGGATGCGCAGGCCGGCCGCGTCGGTTTCGACCCTGTCGAACTTCCGCGTGTAGTCGAGCACAGCGGCATCGCCCCGCGCGCGCACGTCGGCGACGATGTCGGCAACGACCCTGTCGACATTCTCGTCGGTGTCGCGGTTGCGCGCCAGGAAGGCAGCGAAATCCTTGTCGAAGCCTGGCGCCGAGGCATCGAGCCTAAGCGGCACGACGCACCTCGCGGAAGCGGTCGACCCAGTGGCCGACCTGCTCCGGCCGCGTCTTGAGCGCGGCGCGGTTGACGATGAATCGCGAGGTGACGTCGGCGATGTGCTCGATCTCGACCAGACCGTTGTCGCGCAGCGTGCGGCCGCTATCGACCAGATCGACGATGCGGTGGCTGAGACCGAGCGACGGCGCCAGCTCCATCGCGCCCGACAGCTTGACGCACTCGGCCTGCACGCCGCGCGCGGCGAAGTGGCGGCGAGTCACCTCGGGATACTTGGTCGCGATACGCACGTGGCTCCAGCGCCGCGGATCGTCGCTGCCCGCCATCTCGGCCGGCTCGGCCACGGCCAGCCGGCACTTGCCGATGCCGAGATCGATCGGAGCGTAGATCTCCGGGTAGTCGAACTCCAGCAGCACGTCGGAACCGGCGATGCCGAGATGGGCCGCGCCGAACGCCACGAACGTCGCCACGTCGAACGAGCGCACGCGGATGATGTCGAGATCGGGATGGTTGGTCGCAAAGCGGAGCTGGCGGGAGTCGGGATCGGCAAATGCCTTCTCCGGCTCGATTCCGGCGCCGGCCAGCAGGGGCGCGGCCTCCTTGAGGATGCGGCCCTTGGGCACCGCCAGGACCAGCTTCTCGTTCGCTTCGCTCTGCACGACCGTTGCTCCAGTAACGCGAATGCCCGCCCCGGGGTCCGGCGGCGCTCAAGCGGCCGGATGGGCGGGCTTCCACGGGGTGGGCCAAGGCTCCCCGACATCCCCCAAATGGCATGCGAGCCGGCCGATTTCCAGCCGTATGGTGCGATCGGCAGCGAAGCGCAGGATGGCCGAACCGGCACCTTCGAGCCCCATGGACAGCAAATCGAGCACCCGGTCGGGCTTGTCGAGCGGGATCCTGTGGTGATGGACGGCCTTCACCTCGTTGAAGACGAGGGCCGAATGGGTGCGCCAATAGGCCGTCTCCACGGTCGAATCGGCCTCCCAGCAAAAGCGGTTGAGCAGGAGGACGAACCGCTTCTCACCCGCGAAATAGGCGCAGTCCCGCACCGCGACCAGGGAATCCTGCACTGCGGCGGAGATCACGGCCAGATCGTCTCCGTCCAGCGCCGAAAGCTTCAGTTTCGCCATCGGCCGGATGGATAAGGCGGCAGGCGGGCGGGATCAATAGCTACGCCGCCATCCGGACCGGTATGCGCAGGTAGCTGATGCCGTTGGGATCTGCCGGCGGCAGCCGGCCCGCCCGGATGTTCACCTGGACAGAAGGCAGCAGCAGCACGGGCGCGGCCAGCGTCGCATCGCGCTTGCCGCGCATGGCGACGAATTCCGCTTCCGCCACACCGTCATGGACATGGACGTTGCGCGCCCGCTCCTCCGCCACCGTCGTCTCCCACGCGTAGCGGTCTCGCCCCGGGGCCTTGTAGTCGTGGCACATGAAGAGGCGCGTCTGCGGCGGCAGGGACAGCAGCCGGCGGATCGACCGATAGAGCTGGCGGGAATCGCCGCCGGGGAAGTCGGCCCGCGCCGTGCCGTAGTCGGGCATGAAGATCGTGTCGCCGACGAACACCGCATCGCCGATCCGGTAGGCGACATCGGCCGGCGTGTGACCCGGCAGATGCATGACCTCGACCGTGAGCGCGCCGAGCGGCAGCACGTCGCCGTCGGCCACGAGGCGATCGAACTCGCGCCCCTCGCCGCTCACGTCCGTGGCGC
Source organism: uncultured Rhodospirillales bacterium (assembly GCA_945957125.1). Taxonomy (GTDB): domain Bacteria; phylum Pseudomonadota; class Alphaproteobacteria; order Reyranellales; family Reyranellaceae; genus Reyranella. The sequence goes on from CAMFJT010000150.1 coordinate 11,913, forward strand.
CGAACACCGGCTTGAAGATCTTCTGCACCTCCCTGATGTGCTCGCCGATCACGACCGATGCGCCGGTCCTCTCCTTGATGTGGGGCGCGGCCGTCAGGTGATCGGCGTGGGCGTGCGTCTCCACCACCCAGTCGATCTCCGCGCCGCGCTCGCGCGCCCTGGCGAGCACGCGGTCCGAAGAGACCGTCGAGGCCTTGCCGGAGCGGTGGTCGTAGTCGAGCACCGGATCGATGACGGCCGCCCGGCGCCGGACCGGATCGGTGACGAGATAGGTGACCGTGAAGGTCGCCTCGTCGAAGAAGGGATCGATGAGAAGCTTGTCGGACATCGCTGGTCTCCTGTTGTCTTGACATATATATTAGCATCACCTAATTTAGCAATCACTAATATAAAGAAGCCCCGAAGATGCCGACCACACACTCCATTCCGCCCCGCACCTCGAAAGACCTGAAGGCCAAGGCCGGACAGGTCGCCGAGATGCTGCGCACGATCGCCAACGATCGGCGGCTGCTGATCCTCTGCCGTCTCGTCGAGTGCGGCGAAGCGACGGTCGGACAGCTCGCCGGCGACGTCGAGCTATCGCAATCGGCCTTGTCCCAGCACCTCGCACGCATGCGCGAGGAGGGGCTCGTGACCTATCGGCGCGACGCACAGACGCTCTGGTACCGCATCGCCGATCCGCGGGTGGAAGAGCTGCTCGCCACCCTCCATCGCCTCTACTGCCGTTGAAAGGACCTGCCATGACCCTGCAAGCCATCTCCCCTGCTGCCGCCAAGCGCCTGATCGATGACGGCGCCCTGCTGGTCGACATCCGCGAGCCGGACGAGCATGCGCGCGAGCGCGTGCCCGGCGCTCGCAGCCGGCCGCTGTCGCGCCTCGACGCGTTGCCGGACGAGGCGAAAGCCGTCGTGTTCCACTGCCGGTCGGGCGCGCGCACCTCGGCCAACGCGCCGCGCCTCGCCGCGGCGGCGCGCTGCCAGGCCTATGTGCTCGAAGGCGGCATCGAGGCGTGGAAGAAGGCTGGCCTGCCGGTCGTCGCCGATCGCCACCAGCCGATCGAGATCATGCGCCAGGTGCAGATCACGGCCGGCGCGCTGATCGTTCTCGGCGTGCTGCTGAGCCTGTGGGTCGCGCCGGCCTTCATCGCGCTGTCGGGCTTCGTCGGCGCCGGCCTGATGTTCGCCGGCATCAGCGGCTGGTGCGGCATGGCCAAGCTCCTCGCCCTGATGCCCTGGAACCGTCGCGCACCGCGGCAGGCGGCCGCGTGATGCTCGCGGCGCTTCCCGCCGGGCTGGCGGTCGGATCGGGCGGGCTGATCGGCCTCGTGCTCGGGATGATCGGCGGTGGCGGCTCGATCCTGGCCGTCCCGCTGCTGGTCTATGTGGTCGGAATGGCCTCGCCCCATGCCGCGATCGGCACCGCAGCCGTCGCCGTGGCCGTGAATGCCGCCACGAGCCTTGGCCTGCATGCCCACGGCCGGACGATCCGCTGGCCGTGCGCCATCACTTTCAGTGTCGCCGGAGTCGCCGGCGCGCTGGCCGGCGCCGCGATCGGCCAGGCGATCGAGGGACAGAAGCTGCTCGCAGCGTTCGGCGTGCTGATGATCGTGGTCGGCTTGCTGATGCTGCGCGGCAAGAGCGGCACGAGCGAGCCATCGCCTTGGCTGTCGCGGGAGACCGCGCCCCGGCTGTTGCCCCGGCTCGCCGGGCTGGGCGCCGCGGTCGGGCTGCTGTCCGGCATCTTCGGCATCGGCGGCGGCTTCCTGATCGTCCCCGGCCTGATGCTCGCCGCGCGCATGCCGCTGGCCGAGGCAGCGAGCGCCTCGCTGGTGGCCGTCACGGCGTTCGGCGTGGCCTCGGCATCGAGCTACGCCTGGTCGGGCCTGGTGGATTGGCCGATCGCCGCATTGCTGATCGCCGGCGGCGCCGGCGGCGCGATCGCCGGCACCCGCCTCAACACGGCCCTGTCCGGCCACAAGACGGCGATGACACGGATCTTCGCCGCCATCGTCATCGCCGCGGGACTCTATGTCGGCATCCGGGGGCTGGCGCCGTTGCTGGCTTGAGTTAGACCAGAGGTCTCGCTACCCCTTCAGCCGCTCGATGTCCGCACCGCAGGCGGCGAGCTTCTCTTCGAGGCGCTCGTAGCCGCGGTCGAGATGGTAGACGCGGTGCAGGGTCGTATCGCCCTCCGCGGCAAGTCCGGCGATGGCGAGCGAGACCGAGGCGCGCAGGTCGGTCGCCATGACGTCGGCGCCGCGCAGCCGCGAGACGCCGCGCACCAGCGCCGACTCGTGATGGATGGTGACGTTGGCGCCCATGCGGGCCAGTTCCGGCACGTGCATGAAGCGGCTCTCGAAGATCGTCTCGGTGATCATCGAGGCGCCCTCGGCGCGGGTCATGAGCGCCATCATCTGCGCCTGCAGGTCGGTCGGGAAACCGGGATAGGGCTCGGTCATCACGTCGACGCCGTGCAGGCCGTTGGCCCGGCTCACGCGGAATCCGCGATTGGTCTTGTCGAGCACCACGCCGGCCGCGCGCAGGCTCTGCGCGGCGGCCTCCATCAGGTCGAGGCGACCGCCGACCAGCTCGACATCGCCCGCCGTCATGGCGATCGCCATCGCGTAGGTACCGGTCTCGATCCGGTCGGGCACCACCGCATGGGTCGCCGCCTTGAGCTGCTCGACGCCCTCGATGGTGAGCGTCTCGGTGCCGATACCGGCGATCGGCACGCCCATCTTCGAGAGGCATTCGGCGAGGTCGGTGATCTCCGGCTCGCGCGCGGCGTTGTCGAGAACCGTCGTGCCCTTCGCCAGCGCCGCGGCCATCATCAGGTTCTCGGTGGCACCGACCGACACCTTCGGGAAGGTGTAGCGCGCGCCCCGCAACCCCTTCGGCGCTCGTGCGACCATGTAGCCGCCGTCGATATCGATCTCCGCGCCCATCGCCTTGAGGCCGGCGATGTGCAGGTCGACCGGCCGCGCACCGATCGCGCACCCGCCGGGCAACGACACCCGCGCCTCGCCTTCGCGCGCCACCAGCGGCCCGAGCACCAGCACCGAGGCGCGCATCTTGCGCACGATGTCGTAGGGCGCCGTGGTCGAGGTGATCCGGCCGGCCTGAAGGGTGAGCGTCGTGCCGTGGCTGTGGCCGTTCTCGCCCGGCGCGGCATTGATCTCGACACCATGCTGGCGCAGCAGCGCGATCATGGTCGTGATGTCGGCCAGCCGCGGCACGTTCTTCAGGGTCAGCGGCTTGTCGGTCAGCATCGCCGCGACCATCAGCGGCAGGCAGGCGTTCTTCGAGCCCGACACGACGATCTCGCCCTTGAGCTGGCGCCCGCCCCTGATCCTGATGCGATCCATGTCGGCTCCTCTAGATCTTCGGCAGGGTGACGCCGCGCTGGCCCTGATACTTGCCGGCCTTGTCGCGGTAGGAGGTCTCGCAGGGCTCGTCGCCCTGCAGGAACAGGAACTGGCACGCACCCTCGTTGGCATAGATCTTCGCCGGTAAAGGGGTGGTGTTGGAGAATTCGAGCGTGACGTGGCCCTCCCACTCGGGTTCCAGCGGCGTCACGTTCACGATGATGCCGCAGCGCGCATAGGTGGACTTGCCGACGCAGATCACCAGCACGTCACGCGGGATGCGAAAATACTCGACCGTGCGCGCCAGCGCGAAGGAGTTCGGCGGAATGACGCAGACGTCGGTGTTGCGATCGACGAAGCTCTGCTGGTCGAAGCTCTTGGGATCGACGACCGAGGAGTTCACGTTGGTGAAGATCTTGAAATCGGTGCCGACCCGGGCGTCGTAGCCGTACGAGGACAGCCCATAGGAGATGACGCCCTCGCGCTTCTGGGCATCCACGAAGGGCTCGATCATGCCCCGCTCCTGCGCCATGCGGCGAATCCAGCGGTCGGATAGGATGGCCATTCTTCGATTGTCTTTTATGCGAGGGGAGTCGGAGGCTTCTAGACGACTGTGACGGCCCGCTCAACCGCCGCTCAGCCGGGTTCGTCCTTGTCCGCGGTCTGTTCCCGGGCCTGCGCCTGGGAGCGGGCCTGGGAGCGCGCCTGGGCCTTGCGCCGCTTGAGGTTTTCCC